>JAMOUS010000246.1 GCA_027067975.1 Bacteroidales bacterium
AACGCTTCAGGGATTCCCTCTTCCTTCTCCTGTTTCTGCAACTCCGCCAGGACCATCTCCGCATTGCGCAGGTTGCCCTGCCGGTCGTAGGTCTTCATGAGCCAGATACGGGCTTCCGTGACCACCTTCTTGTCCGGATACCGCCTGATGATGTAATTGAAGGTAATGGCAGCCGACTCCAGGTCATTTTTGAGATATTGCGCCTTCCCCATCAGCAGGTAGCTGTCATCCACCCACTTGTTGTATTCAGGAAGTTTGTAGAACGCCTTTTCTTTGGGCGAGGGATGAGGATTTTTCTTGGGTTTGGCAGTGATCGAATGGTAGGTGATCAGTTTGGAGGTTTTCTTCACCACCCGGTCCATCTGTGAGGTCATCAGCCCTGCCGTTTGCTCGTTCTCCAGAGGGAACACGGGCAAGGTTCTGTTGAGGTCGGGTTTGTATTGTTTCCAAGCCTGCCGGATACCAGCCTTATAGCTCTCTTTCGCATTGAAATAGATGTTGTAATGCGAGACCAGCTGATGAAAGGCACGCGTAGCCCCCGTGTTCTTCTCCACCGAACACCCGCCGGTCATTCCGGCCCCGATGAGCATCGCCAGGAACAGTGAATGGTATCTCTTCGTCAACGTGGGCAGTTTTTCTTTACAAGGAACCCCAAAACTAAGAAAATAGTATGTTTCCCCCCAAAAAACACCCTTCTCTCCTGTCCCCTGGGTGGACAGGATCTTCCTTTCTCCTGCACAAAAAGAGATCGTTCTGCTATTCCACGGCCTCGCGTACCGCTATCACCTCCGGCACCTCCTGAAGGATCGCCTGCTCAATGCCGGCAAGCGTCTGCCGCTTGTATGGACAGTCTTTGCACGCTCCCGAGAACGCAATGATCACCTCCTTCTCTTCCGTGATCTCAATCACCTGCACATCCCCGCCATCAGCCTGCAGATATTCCCGCATCCTGGTAATGACCGAAAACACTTTCTCTCGTATCGAATCTTCCATCTATCGATGTTCTGTTGTTTCTTAATGCTTGGTGATGATCACCCGCTGGGTGGGAGGCAGTTCCCGGTTCCGCTTGTCCACCTGTTCGACCACCTTGCGTGCCAGGTCGGCAAAGATCTGCCCCAGCATGGTATCCTCCTCCAGCGCCACAGGACGCCCGGCATCCCCGCTTTCACGGATCTTCTGCACGATCGGGATCTGCGCCAGCAACGGTACATCGTACTTCTCTGCCAGCTTTTTCGCCCCGCCTTCCCCGAAAATATAATACTTCTTGTCGGGCAGCTCCGGCGGCGTGAACCAGGCCATGTTCTCCACCAACCCCAACACCGGCACGTTGATCTTGTCACTGCGGAACATCGCGATCCCCTTGATGGCATCCGCCAACGCCACATCCTGCGGCGTGGTCACGATCACCGCCCCCGTGACCGAGATCTCCTGAACCATGGTCAGATGAATATCGCTGGTACCGGGAGGCAGGTCGATCACCAGATAATCCAAGGCCCCCCAGTCGCCCTGCTGCAGCAACTGCTTGATGGCGCTCGTCGCCATCGCCCCCCGCCAGATGAGAGCATCATCCTCACTCACGAAAAATCCGATCGACAACACCTTCATCCCATATTTCTCCAGCGGGATGATCATATCCACACCGTTCTTTTTCGTCACCGAAGGCATCGCCCCCTCCAACTGCAACATCTTGGGTGCCGAGGGCCCGTAAATATCGGCATCAAGCAGACCCACCTTCCATCCTTCCTTGGCCAATGCCGTCGCCAGGTTGACCGCAACCATCGACTTGCCCACGCCTCCCTTGCCGGAAGCCACGGCGATCACGTTCTTCACCTCCGGAATATACTCCGGCGTCGCTTTCAGCGGACCCACCCGCACCGGCGCCGTCACCAACACCTCCACATCATCCCCGAAGTTCTTCTTGATCTGCCGATCGGCCAACTTCTTGATCGAATTGAAGAACGGATCGTTCGCCTTCGGAAGCTTCAACGTGAACAACACCTGGCGACCATCCACCCGCAGGTTCTCCACCATCCCGTTCGTGACAATGTCTCCCGCCACCTCAGGATGCTTGATCTTTTTCAGGATCTCCAGAACATTCTCTTTCGTCAGTTCCATATCGTTCGTTCGTTTTTCCCCGGCCCGGAGGACCGGATGCAATTTTTATTTAATTTAAATTAAGGCGCAAATATAAGGAAAGTTCATTGCCGTTGTACAAGGGAAGGTCATAAATTTTCGGAAGGATCCCAGAAAAGCTCACGGAAACGCACCACACGGTCGTCCTGCACCTCCACCCCTTCGTTTTCCAAAAGCTGCCGCATGGTCCCGGGAAATCCGAAAGCATGTTTACCGGTGAGCAGACCCCGGCGATTCACCACACGATGGGCCGGGATAAAACCTTCGGATGAAAAAGCCTGATGAAGGGCCCAACCCACCATGCGTGCCGAACGGGCCGCCCCCAGATACCTCGCAATGGCCCCATAAGTGGTCACCCGCCCCGGCGGAATGCGACGCACCACCTCATACACCTGCTCAAAGAAGGGCTTGTTCGTCATCGGAAAGATCCTTGTACTGCTCCTGCCGCCGCAGCCGAAAACGCAAATAACAGATCCTTTTCCCCTCCTCCAGGAACTGTTGCTCATAAAAGGTCTGGATCGCCGCCGCTTCTTCGTTACCCCCCTCCCCATACAGATCGTCCGTGCACTCTTCCACAACCAAACCGTTCAACTCCACCACCTTGCGGGTATATTCATACAACGCCCGATTGTCGGTCTTCAGATGCACGATCCCTCCGTCCTCTAAAAAACGGGCATACCGCTCCAGAAAACGGGGATGGGTCAGGCGCTTTTTGGCCCTGCGCTTCGTCGGTTGCGGATCGGGAAAAGTGATCCAGATCTCCGACACCTCATCCCGGGCAAAGAAGGAGTCGATCAGCTCGATACGGGTCCGCAGAAAGGCTACGTTCGTCAACCCCCCATCCCGCGCCGTGACAGCTCCCCGCCACATACGCGCCCCCTTGATGTCGACGCCGACAAAGTTCCGCTCGGGATAACGCCGCGCCAGACCTATTGTATATTCCCCTTTTCCGCATCCCAGCTCCAGTACCAAGGGATGATCATTGCCAAAGACCTCCGCCCCCCATTCCCCTTTGAGCGGATGATCCTTCCCAAAAACCTCCTCAAACGCGGGCTGGATCACAAAATCGATCGTCTCCAGCTCGGCCCAGCGCGCCAGCTTATTCTTTCTTCCCATCGGCAGGCTCTTTGACCCGTTCCACACGCAACCCCACATCCCGTACCCCCGGCAGATCGGTCCGCATCCCCTGCTCGATATCAAAACGATATACCCCCTTCACCGGAAAACGTATGTTCTTCTTATAGGGCAGTTGCAAAAAATACAGATCCCCGATGCCACGCCCCAGCCAACGCCCGCGGTCGTCCGCCAAACGGAAATCCACCGTGTCGGTCAGCTCATCCCCAGCCGGTGAGGTCACGTGAATGAACAGATATAAATTGCTGTAAGGATAATCCGAAAATGTACGAACGTTCACATAGATGTTGTGCGTCGAGACCGTATCGGTCACCAATACCTTGAAATGCACTGCTTCGTCAATGCGCCAGTTCTTCCCCTCGATCGGCACATTCTCCTCGAACACCTTTCCGGGGTCACAGGCTGCCAGCCCCCCCAACAACACCGCCAACCAAAAGATCCTCTTCATCCTTTAATCTTTACGGTTTGGATTTCCCCTTCTCTTGTTACGACCCCGGTTTTTCTTTTTCTTCTTCCTGTTTTTCTTGTTGTCAAAACGGGTAAGACTGTCCTGTCCCACCACATTCTCGAAGTCGAAGGATTCCTCCTTTTTCCCTTCCCGGGACACCTGTCCGTCGGTGAGCCGGTCGGGTTTCTCCCCACGCCGGTTCATCTCCTGGATCTCCAGCACCCGCTCCACCGGCACCGGCACCAGGTTGACCGGCGAATGAGGATCGGCCGAATACCACATCACCCGTTTGAAGATATCGGTTTTTTGATGATAATACCTCCCTTCCATCGTTTCCAGCACCACATCCGACCGGGGGAAATTCTTCTGGGCATCGAGATACACGTCGAGTTCATAATTGAGACAGCACTTCAGCTTCCCGCACTGGCCGGCCAGTTTCAGGGGATTGAGCGACAGTTCCTGGTACTTGGCCGCGCTGGTGGATACCGACACAAAATGGTTCATCCAAGAGGCACAGCACAGCTCCCGACCGCAGGTGCCGATGCCGCCGATGCGGCCGGCCTCCTGCCGCGCCCCGATCTGTCGCATCTCGATGCGCACCCGGAACTCCTCGGCCAACACCTTGATCAACTCCCGGAAATCCACCCGCTCGTCGGCAATGTAGTAGAAGATCGCTTTGGTCTTGTCACCCTGGTATTCCACATCCCCGATCTTCATGTTCAATCCCAGGTCGGCCGCAATACGCCGGGCCCGCAACATCGTGTCGTGCTCCAGGGCGATCGCCTCCCGCCACTTCTCCAGGTCGGCCGGCTTGGCAACACGGTAGATCTTGCGAAACTCCGTCTTCGAAGGATCGGTATGGTTGGCCCGCAGACGCTTCAGCACCAGCTCCCCCGTCAGGGTCACAATGCCGATATCATGCCCCGGCGAGGCCTCCACCGCGACAATATCCCCCTTCCGTAACTTCAGATGGTTGACATTCTGGTAGATCCCCTTCCGGGTGTTCTTGAAATGCACCTCCACCAGATCCGTCTGCAAGGCGTCGGCCGGCACATCCGCCAGCCAGTCCCAGGAAGTGAGCTTGCAACATATATCGGAATAGTAGGCCCGGCTCTCCGTGACATTCACCATGCATCCCCGGCCTACCGCCTTGATCTCTTCCATAATCTTTCAAATTTGACCTGTCACGCTCCCGTAACAGGTGAACATATATCGTCAGGATCCCTGAAAAGGCAAAAATAAGTTATTTTTTCAACAGTCGGTTCAGTTTCAGGGAAACATCCATGAAAACCAACTTGCCGTTGACGTTGCCGGCGATATGGTCCCACGCCTCATTGAGCAGCCGGTAGATACCTTCCATGTTGTCGGCCCGGATGAAGGGGGCGAACTTCTCTGAAAAGGCAAACTCCTCCCCGGTCAGACGGGCTTTCGCCTGCTCTTTCCCCAAAAGGTTCATCCGCAGGTTCTCCCGCAACACATGCAGGGCGTATTGCAGGAACTGTTTTTGTCTTTCCCTCCCCAGGGTCTGCACCGTGTCGACCCACACTGCCAGTCCCGGCACGTTCAACGCATAGGCCAGACGCATCCATTGGATGAACAGATCGAAGAAAGTGCTGTCGCTCCCCTCGCCGGCGAGGGCGGCAGCCCGCCGGAAGTTGCCCTCGGCCATCATCACCGCCCGCTCCAGCGCCTCCCCCTCCATCCCATAACGGGATGCCAAAAAAGCCCGCATGGCCGCATCCCCGGCCGGCGGCACCCGCACCGCCTGACAACGCGAGACGATCGTCGGCAACACCTTGTCAGGATCGGCAGTCACCAACAAAAAATGGGTCGCCGGCGGCGGCTCCTCAATGATCTTCAGCAACGCATTGGCCGCCTCCTCACCCATCAACTCCGGCATCCAGACCACCATCACCTTGCGGTCGGCCTCATACGGCGTGAGCGACATCTTCCGGATGATCTCCCCCGCCTCCTCCTTGAAGATCCCCCCCTGCTTGTTCTCTACCCCCAACGCCGCATACCACTCCCGCAAACCCATAAAAGGATGCGCCAGGACCTGTTCCCGCCATTCCGACAGGAAAAGACCAGAGACATTCTCCGAATCACTTTTGGCCTTCTTCACAAAAGGGAACGAAAAATGCAGGTCGGGATGCTCCAGCTTCGCCGCCTTTTGACAGGCCCCACACTCCCCGCAGGCATCCTCCCCCGGCCGCTCACACAAAAGATACTGCCCGAACGCCAAGGCCAACGGCAATGCCGCCGACCCTTCCTCCCCATGGAAAAGGTAAGCATGCGCCACACGCCCTTCCCGCACCATCCGCACCAGACGCCCCTTCTCCTCCTCAAAGCCCGGTATGTCAGCAAAACGCATTCCCGTAAAGTTGGTGTCCAACAAAAATAGGGAAAAAATCCCCCTTGCCGGTAAAAAATCATTTTCCCGCCCGCCC
>JAMOUS010000247.1 GCA_027067975.1 Bacteroidales bacterium
ATCTTTCGGAGTCTGGCCGATCTCAATGAGCGATCGGAACAACTCATCGGTATTGGTCATATTGAAGTTCCCCGCCAGCACGAGGTTGCGCGAACGCCAGTTGTTTTCGCGCATCACGGGATGTACATGCTCCAGACTGTTTTGCCCGTATGTTCCGTAACGCAGATGCCCCATGTAAAGCTCCCCGGCAAAGGGCACATGTTCCTTGGCCCACGCCGGGTCATGGATCAGTTCTTTCTGACCTTTCCCCTGCAAACTCTTATTGATCTCATGAAACACATCCTGAATGGGGTTGTCCGAGTTGGAACGATAGCGATACAGATATTTTTGGCCCGGAGGCATGTCCAGTTTGAGGCAGACCGCGCCGGCACCATCCTGCCCTCTGTTGTGCTGCTTCTCCATCAACAGATAGAGCTTGTTGAGCCCATACTGCCAGGCCCCGTAATTCACCCGGTAATATTCCAGATTTTTTTTCAGACGAATCAACACGATACCGCAATCGTGTTCCAGCGCTTCGGTCATCGGTGAAACATTTTCCTGATTTGTGCTGCAAAATTAGGATAAATCACCACATTGCCATTGGATCACTGCAATTCGGGAAAAGGAATGACATCTTTTACAATGTAAGAGGTGGGATAGACCCTCCGCAGTTGACGGAACATCCTGAAAGCTTCGTTTTTACTACGGAAATCCCCCACCCTTACCTTGTAGAAAGGAGCCCGGTATACCACATAGGCAGGTATATTCGGGAACCGGGAAAGAAAATTCGCCTTGGCCTTCAGTGCCTCTTCCCGTGCTTTTCTTCCGGAATTGAAAAAGATCTGGATACGGTATCCGTCGATCCCCCCTTTCCGCCGGTTGAGGGTCACCTGCCTCTCCACGATTCGGGTAAGACCCGCGTCCTGTACCAGCAGGATATTCCCAAAACGAAGGGTATCCTGTGCCTGTAAAAAAGGTGATGCCATCAGCATCAGCATCCCCGTGATCGCAAGTTTCCTTTTCACTTGAACTTGGAATAGGCCGGATGAATGCTCAATACCGGGATCGGAGAATGGTTGACAATATCCTGGGCTTCGCTGCTGAGGTACATGCCCAGCGGATTGCCACGGTGACTGCTGACGATGGAGATCAGGTCGGCTTCTACATGCACGGCGTATGCGATGGTCATGTCCGCAATGCTGCTCCCCTTGAACGAGTCTCTCACCGTTTTGATCCCTCTTGCTTCGAGATACTCCGCCGACTGGTCGGCATATCGTTTCAAACGGGCGATCACATCTTTGGCGCTGGTGACCCGTACGTCGATGACGTGCACTTCCGCTTTGAAGGCCTTTGCCAAGAAAGCCACGAACGGCACCTTTACCCGGGTATCCTGCCGCGCATCGATGGGCAGAACGATCTTGCTGATGGTCCGTTTACGGTAGCCATAACGGATCGTCATCACCGGACAGGGTGCATTGCACACCACCCGGTAGGCATTGCTGCCCAGCCACATCTCCTCAAAACCCGAAACCCCATGCGTCCCCATCACGATCATCAGCGAATCATCCTTCTCCGCCTGATCACTGATGGCCTTGTAGATCCTGCCCGTGCGGATCACATAATCGAACTTGCCTCCCCCCTTGTACTGCCGTTTATACTTTTCTATGATCTCCTCACAAAACTCCTCCGTTGTTTTCGTATATTCTTTTTCCTTTCCTTTCAGGATGAACGGCGCATCATAACTCTTCTCCTTACGCACATGGATAATCCTCAGGTCCAGGTTGAAAACATTGGCCAGTTTCAGACCGTGCTCCAAGGCGTTGATGGAGTCTTTTGAAAAATCAATGGGAACCAGAATGTTCTGCATGACGGTGGTGTTTGGGTGTTCTAAACAACCAAAATTAGGAAAATGTTTTTACAATGTCAAAAACCGAGTGATCAGGGTCTCAAGCTGTGCAACGTTCGTTCGTCGAAAGGGATCTTTCTGCAGAAAATCCCGCTTCTCACTTTGATGATCCCCTTCAGATGCATTTGACCGCCACTCCCGTCCCACAAGCTTTTGAGGGCATTCCCCACCCCCTGGAGACGGATCTCCAAAGGCACATGATAAAGGGCTTCCTTCTCTCCGGGGATCTTGATCTTTTTTTTCAGGACCACTCCGCCCGCCTCTTTCCCGCCCACCATCAATGAGGCTTCCATTCCCCTGACAACGAGGGTTCGATGACGGGTGTTGCGCAACATCACATCCACGGTCACCAGCATCTTCCCTTCCCTCCATCCACTGATCCGAACGTTCCGCACCCCCGTCATCTCAAGACTTCCTCCTCTTTCGCAGGAGACCAGCAGAAATGCAGCAAGAATCAACCAAAGGGAGGAGCGCACGCCACGGACCATTCTGAAAAGGGATTACGATTCCTGGAGAGCTTTCATCAACTCATCGGTCATCTCCAGATTATGATAGACATGCTGTACATCATCATCTTCCTCAAAATCTTCGACGAGCTTCAACACCTTAAGTGCCTCTTCAACGGGCAGTTCCTTGGTTGTAACCGGAACCCGCTGCAATTCGGCGTTCTCCGCCTCGATCCCCATCTCGTCCAGTTTCTTCTGTATGCTGCCGAAGTCTTCCATGGCACAGGTCACCACGAAACGGTCGCCCATATCCTCGATATCCTCGGCACCGGCATCGATCAACTCCAATTCAAACTCCTCGGGATCGATATCGGCCTTGGGAATGGTGAAGACACCTTTGCGTTCAAAGACATACTTGAGCGAACCGTTGGTGCCGAGGCTGCCTCCCCTTTTGGTGAAGATCGCCCGGATGTTGCTTACCGTACGGTTTTTGTTATCGGTCAGACACTCAATGAAGATCCCCACACCGTGCGGGGCATATCCTTCAAAGGTCATCTCCTGATAATTGGTCTCATCCGACGATCCCTTTGAGATGGCCCGCTCGATATTCTCCTTCGGCATGTTGGCCCCTTTGGCGTTCTGAATGGCCAGCCGCAGCCGCGGATTCATCGCCGGATCACTTCCCCCCTCCCGCGCAGCGATCTGTATCTCCTTCACCAACTTTGAAAAGATTTTCGACCTCTTGGCATCCTGAGCCCCTTTCTTCCGCTTGATGGTCGACCATTTATTATGTCCTGACATAACTCTTTGTTTTGGTTTTGCACAAAAATAACCAAAATCTATAGGGGGACAAAGGATCCCGGCGAAAACCCCTTACGATCAGAAGGTCACCATAAAATCCAGGAAGGGGAAACCGATCGGGATCCCTTCGGCAATATCGGCATTGTTCAAGAATGCCAGATCGATCGACACCTTGGGACTCAGGAAACGGATCCCGTAAGAGAAGATTCCGTAATAACCCAAGCTGTTTTCACCCAGATCGGGCAGAAACCAGTTCTCACTCACAAAAGCAATACGACGCGAGGCTCGCACCATCCCGCTCAGGGTGAGCAACGGTTTCGCCTCAAAATTACTGTTCAAAAATCCCCATCCGACACTGGCCGTAACGTTCATGTTCGAGTTTCCGTAGGTCGAAAAGGCATTGAGCGTCCCCAAACCGCGGAATTCATTCTTCTCAGGATGGACAAAGGAGTTGATGTACAAGACATTCCCTCCCACATAAAAGTTCTTCGTCACTTTGGTCGAAGCTTTGGGGTTGAGATAGAAGAAGTAAGGTGCATCCTTGCTGGCCGACAACAAGGAAAAGATCTCAAACCCACCGGTAATGTCCAGAAAATGGGTGGGGGCATAACTGAACGAGTTGAAAAAGATCCATACATTCTGATAGGTGGCTGTCTTCTTGGGCTTTGGGATCGCCGAATTACCCAGCAGATACTTGTACGGATTGGGGTTCTCGAACCACACCTTCCCTTTGCGGATGTTCTCTCCGGAGACCACCTTGATCTCTTTGATCTTACTGCGAGCAATGGTCACCTTCCCCATTGCTTCCGTGATCACTACCACCGACGTGGCATCTTCTGACACAAACTGTCCCGATATTTCGGAACCGTCCAACAGGGTGACGACTACCGTCTGCCCCTTCGAAATGTGAGGGGGTTCTATCTGGGCATGCAGGCTTAACCCTCCTGCGATCCAGACAATCAAAAGAAAAATGATCGATTTTTTCATGACCGGAAGTTTTTTCATTGATTCCTACAAAAACCATACAAAAGAAGAAAAAGAAAGGCAAAGCCTACCTGACTCTGCCATGTTTATACCGATCTTTCCAAAAGAATGTTTCACATACAGCTTTTCAAAGTGGTCGGCCCGGTACCCAATACTTCCTCCAGATGAAGCAGCCGGATCAACTCCACCACCTCTGGCAGCAAGTGTGTTAGCTCAAACTCGTACCGGCAAGCCTCAGCGTCACGGGCCATACTCACAAGAAAATCAAACCCCTGACTGTCCACAAAGTGGATCGCATCCATATTAAAGGTGATTTTCATATCCCTCAACATGGGAAGGGCATCCAGCTCCTTCCTCACTTCCCGGGCCACCAAAAAACTGAAACGCTTTTCTTCGGGAAAGGAGAACACCAAATGTTTCTCCGTGACGAAATCCTTTTTGATCATCGCTACGAAACTTTTCTTTAAACCCCGCCAAAATAAACACTGGAATGGAACGCAGACAAGCGTTCCTGGCGATACTTATCAACAATCGCACCAAATTATTCACGAATCCGGATATGCAGTTCTTTCAGTTGTTCCTCGGTTATGGGACCGGGAGCCTCTGACATCATGTCGCGAGCCGCATTGTTCTTCGGGAAAGCAATATAGTCGCGAATAGAACTTCCCCCTCCCAAAAGGGCAACCAGACGATCGAAACCCAGTGCGATCCCGCCGTGAGGAGGAGTCCCGTAACGCAAAGCTTCCAGTAGGAAACCGAACTGTTGTTGCGCTCGCTCCTTTGAGAAGCCCAGCAGGCTGAGCATCCGCGATTGCATTTCCGTATCGTGGATACGGATCGACCCCCCTCCTATCTCCACCCCGTTGATCACCAGATCGTATGCCTGGGCACGCACCCTGCCGGGATCCTTTTCCAGAAGAGGAAGATCCTCTTCCATCGGTGCCGTAAAAGGGTGATGCTTGGCCACATAGCGGTCTTCCTCTTCTTCCCATTCCAATAAGGGGAACTCCGTCACCCACAAAGGGGCGAATCCTTCCTTCCTCAGCCCCAGACGCTCTCCCATTTCCAGCCGGAGCTCGGAAAGTGCAAAAAGGGTCCTTTGCCTTTCTCCGGAAAGCACCAGCAACAGGTCGCCCGCACCGGCCCCACAGACGTTCCCCCATTCCAGCAACGCTTCGGAACCAAAGAACTTGTCTACGGACGACTTGACGGCTCCATCTTCCAGGAACTTCACCCATACCAGGCCGCCGGCCCCGATCTGGGGACGCCGGACCCACTCGGTAAGCTGATCCAGTTGCTTACGGGAATAGCCGGCAGCTTGCGGGACACAGATCGCTCCCACATACTCCGAACTGTCAAATACACGAAACCCTTTGCCCTTTGCCCGCGAGGTCAGGTCATGCAACTCCATGCCGAAACGGATATCGGGTTTATCGGTCCCGTAGCGGCGCATCGCCTCCTCATAGCTCATACGGGGCAGGGGAAGGGGAACTTTCACCTCCGCCACCTCTTCCAGAAGCCGGGCCACCAGACCCTCGAACACCTGCAACACATCCTCTGCCCGAACGAAAGACATCTCACAATCCACTTGAGTAAACTCCGGCTGGCGGTCGGCACGCAGATCTTCGTCGCGGAAACATTTCACCAGTTGATAGTAACGGTCATAACCGGCGATCATCAACAACTGTTTGTAGATCTGCGGAGATTGCGGCAAGGCATAGAACTCTCCGGGGTGCAGCCGCGACGGCACCACGAAGTCGCGCGCTCCTTCGGGTGTCGAACGGATCAGGGCCGGCGTTTCGATCTCCAGGAAGCCCTTTTCGTTGAGGTATCCTCTCACCAGTTGGGCCACACGGTGACGCAACAACAGGTTCTTGCGCAACGGCTCCCGCCGCAGGTCGAGGTAACGGTACTTCATGCGGATCTCTTCCCCCCCGTCGGTCTCCTCTTCAATGGTGAACGGCGGAAGCTCCGAGCGGCTCAAGATCTCCAGCCGTGCCACCTCTATTTCGATCTCCCCGGTCGCGAG
>JAMOUS010000248.1 GCA_027067975.1 Bacteroidales bacterium
CCTGCTGGGCTTCACGGCTCTGGGCTTTGCCGTGGTGCTGCTCCTGACCCTGCTTTTCGGACGGATCTACTGTTCGACCGTCTGTCCGCTGGGGATCATGCAGGACGTGGTGGCCCGGGTGGGACGGAAATTCCGCTCAAAGAAAGGTCGTCGCTATCATTATTCCCCTCCCCACCGCATCTGGTGGTATGGCATCCTTGCCGTCACGGTGGCGGCCCTGGTGGCGGGGTCGACCTGGATGCTCCTGCTCATCGACCCCTACAGCAACTACGGGCGCATCCTGACCTATTTCCTCAAGCCCCTGGTGATGGCCATCAACAACGGTCTGGCCGCTTTCCTGGCCGGGAGGGACATCTATCTCCTGTACCCGGTGACCGTCCCCACCGTGAAGGCTGCTGTATATGCGATCCCTTCCATCATCCTGCTTCTGACACTTTGGATGTCGGCACGCCACGGCCGCCTCTATTGCAATACCGTCTGTCCCGTGGGAGCTCTCCTCGGTCTGGTTTCCCGGGTTTCCCTTTTCCGGTTTACGCTTAGGGAGAGTGCCTGTACCATGTGCAGGAAGTGTGAGTTTGATTGCAAGTCGTCATGCATCGACATCGAAAAAAAGAGCATAGACGCCAGTCGCTGTGTGACCTGCTTCAATTGTCTGGATGCGTGTGGTTTCGGGGCGGTCGCGTGGTCGGTACGTCCCTTGTTTTCCGGGAAAAAAGAGGAGCCGCAACTGCAGCCGGTCACCCCGGCGGGCGACCAGGGTCCCGACCTTTCCAAAAGGGCTTTCCTGGCGGGGACCCTCGCTTTTTTTGCAGGGATGGGAGGCGTAGCACGTGCCAAGGAATACCCCCACAATGCCAAGCCTACCACCATCCCTGAGGAGAAAGAGTTTCCCGTGACCCCGCCGGGGTCGATCAGCATCCGGCATTTCACCGACCACTGTACCGCCTGTTCGCTCTGTATCGATGCCTGTCCTTCGGACGTTCTGCAGCCGGCATTCCTGCAATATGGCCTGGCCGGCCTCATGCAGCCCACCATGGACTACCGCACTGGCTATTGCAACTACGATTGCGTCAGGTGCACCGAGGTGTGTCCTACCGGCGCCATCCTCCCCCTGAAGCCCGACGCCAAAAAAACGGTCCAAATGGGTACGGCGGTCTTCATCAAAGAGAGCTGCGTGGTCTATACCGATGAGACCAACTGCGGTGCCTGCGCCGAACACTGCCCCACCAAGGCGGTGCACATGGTTTCCTACAAGGATGATCTCGTGATCCCCGAGACCACCGACGATCTTTGCATAGGCTGCGGGGCCTGTGAACATGCCTGTCCCACGGAGCCTTACAAAGCCATCTACGTCAACGGCAAGGCCGTCCACGGCGTCGCCCGCAAACCGAAATCCGAAAAGATCGAGAACCCGCTCGACAATACCGAGGATTTTCCCTTCTGATCGCCGGCCTTCCGGAAGATGCTGAAAAACGGGCTACCTGGCGCCGGCCAGGATGGTGTCGATCATCTCCAGCTCTTCGGCCGAAAAGTCGGTGTTCTCGATGCACTTGAACGAGTCGAGCAATTGCTCTTTGTTACGGGCGCCGATGAGCACGGCCGTGACGCGGGGGTCTTTCAGCACCCATGCCAGGGCCATCTGGGCCAGGCTCTGGCCTCTTTCGGCAGCCAGCGCATTGAGCTTTCGCAAAGCCTCCACCAACTGCGGGGTGATGGCCGAGCGCTGTAAGAACCCATAGGGTCTGGCAGCCCTGGAATCTTTCGGGATCTTTTTCAGATACTTGTTCGTCAGCAGCCCCTGCGCCAGCGGAGAGAAGGCGATGCAGCCGATCCCTTTCTCTTCGAGCGTGTCGAGCAAACCCTTCTCCACCCACCGGTCGAGCATCGAATAACGTGCCTGGTGGATGACACACGGGGTGCCCAGCGACTCGAGGATCTCCGCAGCCCGCCGTGTCGTGTCCGCATCATAATTGGAAATGCCCACGTACAGGGCCTTGCCCATCCTTACCGTGTCGGCCAGGGCCGTCATCGTCTCTTCCAGCGGCGTGTCAGGATCGAAACGGTGGGAGTAGAAAATATCCACATATTCCAGTCCCATCCGTTTCAGGCTCTGGTCAAGGCTGGCCAGCAAATACTTGCGGGAGCCCCACTCCCCATAGGGACCGTCCCACATGCGGTATCCCGCCTTGGTGGAGATGACCAGCTCGTCGCGGTATGGATGCAAGTCGTTGCGCAGGATCTTCCCGAAGTTCTCCTCCGCACTTCCCGGGGGAGGACCGTAATTGTTGGCCAGGTCGAAATGGATGATGCCATGGTCGAAGGCGGTGAGGATCGTCTCCCGGCCCGTGGCGAAGTCGTCCACATGACCGAAATTGTGCCACAGGCCCAGCGATACCTGGGGCAGGAGCAACCCGCTGTTGCCACTGCGGTTGTAAATATCACGTCCGTACCGTTCTTCGTCGGGACGATAGGTCATGATCGTTCTTTTTTACAGGTGACAGACAACGAAAATACAGAAACTTTTTGAGATCTAATGCTGACAATCGGCACCCGGGGGTGATACCAGCCCGTCGTAACCTTTCCAGCATCCGCGGGAGAGGTCGCCCTCCCCATCGGTCGTGTAGAGGGAAAGACCGAGGATCTCCAACTCAGAGGCGGGTATGGGAAAATGAAGGGGGGTCCCAGCCTGGAGCATGTCGCGGCGCCGCATATCGAAGAAGCTGGTGCCAGCCCGTGTGAGGATCAGTTCAATGTCCCGCTCGTAAAAGATGAGCTCCAGCACCTCTTTTTGCGAAAGGCCGGCAGGGATGTCAGGAAGCCCTCCCCGGACCTTCCGGGCCCCCTGCGGGTCGTTCAGAATGGCGATGGCCTGCTCCGTTGCGCCCGTGCGTGCCAGGGCCTCGGCCAACATCAGCTTGTTCTCCCAGGCGGGGAAGGTGGGGACCGCCCCCTGCCAGTGCTGTGCAAGCCAGGGATCGTAACGTTTGTAACGGTAATGGGAAAAATGGTAATAACCCCTTGAGGGACGGAAGTTGTTGGTCTGGAGGTATTGAAAGTCGGAAGTCAGACGGGCGTCATCCGAGGAGGCTTCTCCCGGGTCGTTGCCGTCGGGGGTGTTCCACGACCTGTTGTCATCGGGCCAGCGGGAAGGATAGTCGTGATCCATCAGGTTGATGATCCGGTGGTCGATGCGTATCCATCCCGGATAGGTGCCGAAAAGTTTCAGCTCGTCCAGCCAGCGGTCGTCATCCATCACAGGCATCAGGTCGTGATCGGGTCCTCCGCTGGCATACTGGATCACCCGTTCCCAAGGGGTCTGTGCATTCTCTCCGGCGGTGCGGGGCAGATAGACCAGGATGCGGGCGGCAAAGCCGTTGACCAGTTGCCGCAGCTCGTCACGGTCGACCGTCACGCCGTTGATGTAGTATGACGGTAAGACACCCCCATCGCTGCGGTCGAGCAGCGCCCGCGCCGTATCCAGCGAGGCCAGCGCCGCAGCCGCCACCTCCTGATAGGGATGATATCCTGACCCCAGGAGATTGCCCCTCTTTACGATAGAAGCTTGGTCGAAGATCAAGGCCAGGTAACCGTGCACCACCCCGTCCATGAAATAACACCATGCCCGCAGCAATGGGGTGACATCCTCTCCCCGGAGATCGGTGACCCGCATGCCTTCATCCTCCACCTTCCGGAGGACATCCTGCAGGTCTGTCAGCACCCTGTAGCTTTCGTTCCAGAAGGTGCGGGTGATATAGGCATAGGGATAGGCCGGATCGTTCCGGAAAGGTCGGCGGGGTTCGGAGGAGAGATCGTTCATGGCGGCAGAGCCCCATGAACAGGTGTTCTGGTCGGCCATCGTGCACATGGCCGGACCCGGTCCTCCGTAACTGTTGATGGCATTGTTCCAGAGCCGGAAAGCCTCTCCCGCCCGCTGCAGCACATCCTCCGAGGTGACCAGCAGATCATCCGTGTCGGGCTGGTTGACATTTTCTATGTTCATGTCGATGCATCCTGGCATGAAGAGGGACAGCATGAGAAACAAAATGCCTGCCGGGCGGGGGATAGGATGGGGTGGGGAGGAATTCATCACGGTTTGGCTAAGGGTAACATATAAAGATACGATTTTTTTCCCAATTTTACGAACGATGGAAGAAAGAGCCTTTTTGATCTATCATGCTTCGGCCGGCACGGGCAAGACCTTTGCCCTGGTGCGGGATTATGTGGTGATGCTCCTGCAGGGAGAGGGGGCCGTCTTCCGCAATGTGTTGGCGGTGACCTTTACCAACAAGGCTACGGCCGAGATGAAAGGTCGCATCCTGAAGGTGCTTTATGGCCTTTCCCTCCTGGAAGATCCTTCCGCCCAGGAAGATCCTGTTGCCCGGGAAGCCCTTGCTTATGTAGGTACCTTTCCTGCCTCCCTCCGTGAGGATCTCCCCTCCCTGGCCCGGAAAGCCCGCGAGGCCCTGCGCAGGATCCTTTACCACTATCCGGCCTTCGCCGTCATGACCATCGACAGCTTCTTCCAACGGGTGCTGAGAGGATTTGCCCGGGAGCTCTCCCTACCCTTTGCGTATGAGATGGAGTTCGATGAAGAACGGGTCCTCGATGAGATCGTCGAAATGCTCTTTGCAAAGGCTGACGAGGACGGTGCATTGCTCGACTGGCTGATCCACATGCTCGACGACCCTGCCAACGATACCGGCCAGTGGAACATCCGTCAGATCCTCAAAGACCAGGGCAGCTATATCTTCTCGGAAAATTTCCGGTCGCTGCCCCAGAAAACGTTGGAGCGCCTGACCGACCGCTCCTTCCTCAAAGAGATGATCCGGACGACCTACAGGATGATCGAGCGGTTTGAGAAAGCGATGAGATCATACGGAGAGGAAGGCGAACGCTTGATCCGTGAAGCGGGTGTGGAGGTGAAAGACTTCAAGAACGGCGAAAGGGGCGTGGCCGGCACCTTCAAAAAACTCCGGGAACTACGTTTCCGCACCGACTGGGAGCCTGATACCCCTGCCATCCGCGCTGTCTTGAAGGATCCCGACGAATGGCTTTCCAAACCGAAGAGAAAGGACCCTCTCCTCATGTCGCTCGTTCATGAACGATTGCATCCTCTTCTCCTACAGATACTCGAACACTATCAAAGGGAGGGACGCGATTACCATACCGCCCGGCTGGTGCGGAAGAAACTCCATATCCTGGGGGTGCTGGCCGATATGAGAAGCCTCCTTTTCCAGTGGATCCGGGAGAACGATACCCTGCTCATCGGCGAGACGGGGCATTTCCTACGTGAGGTGATCCGCGACAACGAAGCTCCTTTCATTTACGAAAAGATCGGACAGTTCTTCCGTCACTATATGATCGACGAGTTCCAGGACACCTCCCGTGTGCAATACGAGGATCTGTTGCCTCTCTTGCGGGAAAGCATAGCTGCCGGAGGGCATTCCCTTATTGTGGGGGATGTCAAGCAGTCCCTTTACCGCTGGCGTAACAGCGACTGGCGGATCATGCATATCGATCTTCCGCGCGACCTCCGGCGTGAGAACATCCGGGAGATCCCCCTGAACGTCAACTACCGCAGCCGGAAGCAGATCGTGCGGTTCAACAATGCTTTCTTCGTTACGGTGCCAGAAGAGCTATGGGCATTATATGCCGGCAAATTGCCGGACAGAGAGGAGCTGGCGCGCTCTCTTGCGGAGAAATATGAACTGCTGAAAAAGATCTATTCCCGTGAAGAGGTGGAGCAAAAAGTGCGGGAACGGGCGGAAGGGGGATACGTGAGAGTGGAAAGGATCGAGGCGGGGGAGGATACAGGCTGGAAAGAGAGAGCGCTCGAGGCGACGGGAGCCCTGATCGACCGTCTTGTCGGCGAAGAGGGCTGGAACCCCGGCCGCATCATGATCCTGGTGCGTCAGAACCGCGACGGACGCCAGGTGGTGCGGTATCTTCTCGAACGCCAAAACCTTGTTGCTGACAGACCCTCATACAGCGTGGTCTCTCAAGATTCCCTCTATCTCTCGGCGTCACGGGACGTCCGTTTCCTGATCGCTTTTTTCCGTTATCTGCTCAGGCCCGATGACCCCCTCACCTTTGCGACACTCTGGACGC
>JAMOUS010000249.1 GCA_027067975.1 Bacteroidales bacterium
GTAAACATGACCCGATTCGGTACGTACCAGGATCTCTCCCTCGTTATCGCTTTCCAGTACTACCAAGACCTTTTCGTTTTTGGGAAGGAAAGCTGGACGTGCCGAGTTGCTGAAAAGGAGGTCGGAAAGAGCCGTATCATCGTATTTGCTGCCTTTGTAAACACTGGCGATCTCGAATCTTACGAAATAGAACTCTTGGAGCCAACTGTAGGCTTTGTCTTTGTAAAGCTCCTCCTTGTGTTCCAGCACATAATCCCGGAACACTTGTTTTCTCCAGCCTTCGATTTCATCTTTCCTGAAAGGAAGGGGCAATGTCTGGTATCCTTCCCGGTCCTCCAGTTTGACCTTCCGTGTTACGGGAAAGGCAGCGGCGTCACAGAGAAAACCGCTCTGGGTGGTTTTCCGCAGATCGGTGACCCCGAGATACAGCGTTACTTTCAGGGTTTTGACCCGGTTGTTGGCAAGGAAAAGCGTGTGACTTTTTTGATAGCCGTTGGCGATCACCACAAAAGGTTTCAGTTCGCTGCCCAATCCGATACAGACATAACTCCCTTCGCCGTGGCCTTCTTCCCCTTCCACCCAGGCCGTTCGGGGATCCCGGTCGAGGAGGTTGGAGGGGCTGTACCGGCCTGTCGTAAAACCGGCAGGCTTGTCCAACTCAGAAGAGGCACAATATATATCCGTCTCCGTTGAAACAAAAGAATACGGTTGCCATTCCGTGGCACAGGAAAAAAGCCCCGGGAAAAAAAGGAAAAGGAAAAATAATGATCTTTTCATCAGAACGGATTTTATTGGTTTGAATATGATAAAATTAAAGAATACGAACCGTAAGAAAAAATTAGCGGTATTGTTTTTCTCCTGTTTGGCAGCGGGACACAATGTTGCTTTTTCCGCTCGACCGTGCTGACCTGTAGGATCTGCGGCCGATGAAGAACTGGGAGGACACGACCCTCACAATGGAGCCGAGGGGGGATGGATCCAATGTTCGCCGGGTTCTACGGCAGCAGCCTGGCTGGGGAACCTACGGGCCAGGGGGACTGGACTTCATCGTTTCGGCGGAAAAGAAGGAAGGAAAGGTGATCAAGGTACGTATCTTTCCGGAAAAAGGAAGAACACTGCTCTTGGAGGATCCCTTTAAGGATGAAGGTATTACCTTCACGGGTACAATGGAGTATGAACGGGATTCTTCCCGTCGTTTGATCCGTCTTAAAACCCGGCAGGGGGAAGAGGTCATTTTGAGGCGATCCCCAGCATCTCTTCAAGCTTCCTGACCATGCCGTTGAAGATCTCCGGATTATAGAGGCGCGTAAGATAGACGATCTTGCCCTGTTCGTCGATGACGATGTTCCGTGTAACACCTGCATTGTGGGCGGCATAGCGGTAGAAGATCGAGCCGTCGGGATCGAGGGCCAGGGGATAGGTGATCTTCATCGTTTTTGCGAATTCCAAAGTCTTCTCGCGCGACTCTTTCAGGTCGATGCCGATGAGGCGGAAGTTTTTTCCTTTAAGCCTTTGCCATAGGGCTTCAAGGTGGGGCATCTCCTGACGGCACACACCGCACCAGCTGGCGGTGAACTGCAGGACCACCACCTGCCCCCGCAGGTCGGTCAGCTTTTCACTGGGGCGGCCGTCGGCATACTGGATAATGAAGTCCGGTGCCTGTTGCCCCACCCGAATAATGAAACCGTACTTGTCCGGCACCGGCTGTTCCTGGGCCGGCAGGACCATGCCGATCCCTCCTGACAACACTAGGGAGAGAAAGATCTTTTTCAATTGACTCATGAGCGATATTTGACTTTTTTGCACGATTCCTCTTTCAAGTTTCAGTTGAGTATTTCCACTTTCCCTGCGATGGCGTCGAGGCGGATCTGTTGGCCGTTGCGGAGGGTGGTAAGGGCTCCTTTGACACTTACCACGGCCGGCAGGTTGTATTCCCGCGCGACGACGGCGCCGTGGGAGAGGGGGCTGCCAATCTCGGTGATCAGTCCACCGATGATACTGTAAAAGGGGGTCCAGCCGATGTCGGTGTAGCGTGAGACCATGATCTCCCCTTCTTGCAGTTTACGCGCCTCTTCCATCGAGCGGACCAGCCGCACTCTCCCCTCAATGACACCCCGGCTCACGGGTATGCCCCTTAGCCCTCCTTCAACGGGCTTGTCATACGGTTCTTCTTCCGGCACAGGAATGCCGAAAGAAAGGTCCGGAAAGGAGAGTTGCATCATCTTAGGGTACAACTTACGTCTTTCCTCGGCAAGATACGACCATTTTTCCGTTTCTTCCCGGATCAATGAACCCAGTTCTCCATGGGTGAGAAAAAAGATCTGGTCGGGATCGTGCAAAAGCCCTTTTCCGGTGAGGAGCTTTGCCAAGTGACGGTAAGCCAGCTTGAACTGATGCTGCACGGCAATGGCATAGGCTTTGGTCTGTTCGCGACGGGCTACGGCCGCCCGGCCCTTGGGCAGGAAAAAGCGCAGCATGACCCTGCGGAAAGTGGGAAGTTCTTTAATGTACAGATCTACCAAATGTTTTGGTTCTTCTTTTAAACTTGAAGTTGAGCTCCGGAGGATCGAGGCGGTCTTGTTCTTAATCCCTTCGATCACGGGAGTGGGGTCGAGGCGCCATTCCTTTTCCCGCAGTTCGGCTTCCCGCACACAACGGTGACCATGTCTGTCCAGGAAAGCTTTCCAAGACCTACGGACAGGCTCCGGGGCCTCTTTCGAGAGATACTCCGCGGCGGCATGAGGATCAAGGGGCAGGAAGTTTTTTTCAATATCCTTCATGGCAGCCAACATGGCGGCCAACTCATCAAGGGCTTCGAGGCTCTGGGCGCTCTCGATGTCCGGGATGTTCGTGAAGAGGCCGGCCACCTTTTGATGGTGTTCGGGCTGCGGAGGCCGGCCGCCGGAGAAGATGTTCAGGATCGTGGCAAAGTAGCCGCCCGACTGGGAAGAGGAGACATAATGGAGATCATATGCGTCAAACAGCACCTGCATTTTTTCATCGATCAGTTGGTAACAGGCTTTGGCATCGTCAGGACATTCCAGACGGAATGATACAGCCAGTTGCCGGAGTTTCCGTGCTGCCCGCCGACCGCCTTGCATGTATAGTGACACCCGCAGAAAATTCAGAAAGGCCCGGGGAAAAGAGACTTCCTTGCGAAGGGTAATGCCCGGTACGACCTCTCCCATGACCGAATAATCAAGGTTCTCCTTGGTGGAGAGCCAGACCCTTTTGGGGAGTTCGTACAAGGCCATCACGTCGAAAAAGAGATGGTTGTAAAATGCATGAATAAAGATGGGGCCATCCGTTATCTCCCTGAGAACACCTGCCTTATGGTAGAACACCTGAAGACCTTTGTCGATGGCTATGCCGAAAGTGGAGCGGGTGAGGGGGGTAACCGGCCCCGGCATCATCTCTCCGATATTGGCCCGTGTGTAGAGGGGAGGATCATAACGGGGCGTATCGTCCAGTTCGTTGAGATGTACCGGCCGCAAGCCGGTGACGGGACGCAGTTGCAACCAGTAGAGCTCTCCCTCTTTGTCGAAAGCCCATTCCAGGTCGGCCGGCCGGCCGTAAGCCGCTTCGATCTCCAGGGCTTCCCGGACGAGGCGGTCGAATTGCGTTTTTGTGAGGGATCTGCAGGAAGCCTTTTCTTTCCGGGCGCGGTAAAAGGTGATGCTCTCTCCTTCGCTCGTGCCGGACATCAGCCTGTCGGCCGTCCCTCGGACAACGCTCAGGCTCATCCTGTCGTGACGGTTGTGAACCGGATCAACGGTAAAGAGCACCCCGGCAACAGCCGGTTCGATCATCTCCTGGATGAGCACGTTCATCCCCCCTGCATCCAACCTTTTGTGGGTGCGGTACGAACGGATCCGTTCGGAAGAGACGGCCGAAAAACATTGAAGTACCGCTTTAACAATATTCTCTTTCCCTTTGACGTTGAGGAAACTCTCGTATTGCCCCGCAAAGGAGGCATTCTGGCTGTCTTCCCCTGCTGCTGAGGAGCGTACCGCCCAACTTTTTTGTGCTGGCAATGTGGCTACGAACTTCTCAATAGCTGCTTCATCCCGTTCTGTGACCACCCACGTAGCCGGTATCTTCTTGCCCAGCCGGAAAAGGAAAGCCAGGCCTTCCGCCTTGCCGCCACCCCGGTCGGGGGGGAGGGCATCAATGGGTAAGACCGTCACCATATTTCTCCAGGTTTATTCCCATTTCGGCAATGCCCATGCCGTGGACCCCGTCAAAAGAGAAATGGGCCAGCGCCTGCCGGATGTGATAAGTCCCGTCCATCACAAAGGGGAAGAAGGCGGTCATGTGGGTCGAGAGGAGTTGAGCTTTTTCTCCCCGGTGCAGGGTGACGGGAATGTCCAGTTGAGTGGGCAAAGGATTTTCAAGGGATAGATCCCCGAACGTTGCGATCTTTTCCAGGGTCTCGATCCTGCGGGGGGTGCCCAGGTAGCCGGCCTGAAGGTCCTTGATAAAAGCGTAATCGATGATACTGACATTGAAGCAGCGGCCGTCATCCAGAACGCCGAGGAACCAGATGTGCCGTTCCCAATCTTGCCAGTTACGGCGGCCGAAACTGTGGTCGCGTACACCCTCTCCCTCCAGCCGGTATTCTTTCCCGCGGAACTCCACGCGGCCCGTGACACGACCGGTCTGTTCATAGTGCACTTTATGGAGTTCCCGGAGTTTTCTGAAGAACTCCCTGTTCCAGGGTTCGGCCGCGATGCGCCGGGCCGTGACATCCAGCAGGGCTCCCTCCCTGTCAAAATCGATGATGGGGAAGATCCCTTCCCAACGCACCTCCAGCCGGAGTCTTTCTTCTTTTCCTTCCCGGAAGACGGGACCTTCGTACGTCAGTTCCCAGGCTTTTCCGGGGGTGATGGTATGGTATCGCAGCGGTCCTTGGACAAATCCTTTGCCGGCGGGCAGAGGCAGGTTCTCAAACCCCCAGACCCCTTCCTCAGGGAGATGGACTTTCAGCCAGTTCTCATTGGGTTTGTCCGAGCGGAAGGCCTGACGTGTCACAAAAGCAAGGCCGTCTTGCTGCCATCCTGCAAAGTAGATGCTGTCATTGAAGCCGGGCGTGCCGGGCTGCAGGTGCAACCGCTCAAGCTCATCGACAGGCGGTTGTCTGCTACGCTTACGTCCCACCATCCTCTTTGCCAGGAATTCCTTCAAGGCTTTTTTCATAAGCCGGGAATTTCGGACAAAGATAGGACGATCCGCCCGTACTGACGGTGATCTGTGGAAAAACCATCCTATTTTGCACCTTGTTTTCCTTTAATCGGAGTTATTATGAGGTGCGGTGAGCAGGGGAAGGGAATCGGTACGGAAGGGGGCGGCGGGTAAACCGGCACGGTTGAAGAGGTTGCATGGCGGATTGGCGGCCCAGGCGTACCGGACATACCGGGGGTCCTTGAGGCTGTCGGCCCATACCACCACTTCGCCGGGAGTGGCGATGCGTGGTCCGACCCCACACCGGCAGGGCCCTCCCCTGCTGCAATACCATGTTGTCCGTGAAAAGGGCGTTGGGGACGATCCGCTCGGCCTCAGGGATACGGTGACAGGAAAAGGTTGCCACGAGGATGAGCAGCGGAAAGAAAAGGAAATGGGATTTTTTCATGGTTTCAGGGATTGGGTTCGGGGTAGAGACGGGAAGCGGGAATGCGCTGCTGCGGGATGCGGCCGGCACGGTATTGCACCTTGAGGAACTTGCTGCCTCCCCCCTGAAAATAATCGAGCGTGAGGTGGTGGAAGCCCCCTTCGAGGTATATGTTCCCTTCCACCTGTTGGGCAGCGTGCAGCCCGTCGTTGTCCACCACCAGGTGGCCGTCGATCCAGAGACGGCTGCCGTCGTTGGAGGTGAGCGAGAAGGTGTGAGTGCCGGGAAGGTCGATCCAGATGCGGCCGGTGAAACGGACGGCAAAGTAGCGGTCGGGTACCGGCAGTTCGTCGAGGGAGAGATGAAGGCAGCGTCCTGTGGCGGAGGGCTGCAAAGAAGAGAAGTCGGGCAGACGGTCGGTATGAAGGGGATAGAGGGTCCAGCGGACTCCGTTGATCTGCGGGTTG
>JAMOUS010000250.1 GCA_027067975.1 Bacteroidales bacterium
GACCGTCGGCTCGAACCAGGTGCCTTTCTTTTTCCCGCCCAGCAGCACCCGGGCTCCCATCTCGACCGACTCTTGCACCCACTCCTCGACGCGGGTGGCGTTCTCCTCGTCGATCATGACGGAGATTTCGGTGTCAGGGTCGAGAGGGTCGCCGAAGCGGAGATCCTTCACACTCGCTACGAACCTTTCGGCGAAGTCGTCGAAGATGCGGTCGTGCACATAGATCCGCTGCACGTGGATGCACACCTGTCCTGAATAGGCATAGCCGCCGACGACGCATTTGGGCACGGCGCGGTCGAGGTCGGCCGTATCGGAGACGATGACACCGGCGTTGCCGCCCAGTTCGAGCAGCACCTTCTTCTTTCCGGCTTCGCGTTTCATTTTCCATCCCACTGCGGGGGATCCGGTGAAGCTGAGCATCTTGATGCGGGGGTCGGTGACCAGCTGGTTGCCGGCTTCGCGGTCGGTGGGGAGGATGGAGACCGCACCGCGGGGCAAATCGCACTCGTCGAGGATCCTAGCCAGTTCGAGCACCGAAAGGGGGGTCGAGCGGGCGGGTTTGAGGATGACAGGGTTGCCCGCAGCCAGGGCGGGGGCGATCTTATGAACAGCCAGGTTGAGGGGGAAGTTGAAGGGTGCGATGCCGGCCATCAGACCCACGGGGAAGTACTTGACCCATCCTTCTTTGTTCTCTCCCGGCGGGGTCCAGTCGAGGCGCAGGTATTCGCCCGGCGGGCGTTTGCTCTCTTCGGCGGCGATGCGGAAAGTCTGTGAGGCGCGGTCGAGCTCGCCAAGGGCGTAGCGCATGGGCTTGCCCGACTCACGGGCCAGCACCGCCGCCAGACGCTCGCGATCTTTCTTCAGGCGGTCGGAGACATAGGCCAGCACCTCATAACGCCGGTAGGCGGGCATCCTTTCCATGACCGTCTCCGCCTCCAGGCCGGCGACGATGGCCTCCTCCAGCTCGGCCGCCCCGGCCAGCCACGTGCGGGCAAATATCTCGCCGTTGTATGGATTGATCACTTCCAAAGGCTTGTCCGTGGTGCGGAACTCACCTGCCAGATAGATCTTGTATTCTTCCATACCAGGCATGTTTTGGGGATGGCATGAACAAAGGTAACATTTTTTCTCCCTCTCTGTAGTATCTTTACACCCCATGGACCTGCACCGCAAGATCTGGCAATGGGTGATGCTGCTCTTCATCTCGATGATCTGGGGCACCTCGTTCATCCTGATGAAGAAGGGGTTGCGTTCGTTCGAGCCGTGGCATGTGGCATCGTTGCGAATCTTCTTTGCCTGGATCATGTTCCTCCCGGTGGCATTGACGCGGCTGCGGCGGGTGAAGCGTCATCACTGGCCGTGGCTGGCCCTGACCGGCATCATCGGCAACTTCATCCCGGCCAATCTCTTCACCCTGGCCCAGATGCATATCGACAGTTCGCTGGCGGGCATTCTCAACTCGCTGACGCCGCTGTTCGCCCTCCTGACAGGTTTGCTCTTTTTCCGCACCCATGTGCTGCTGATCAATGTGGTGGGGCTGCTGCTGGGCCTGGCCGGGGCGGCCGGGCTCATCTACCGCCCCGGCACCGACTTGTGGAATGAAGCGAACCTATACGGTCTGTTTGTCGTGATGGCCACGATCCTTTACGGCCTCAACGTCAACCTACTGAAATACAAGTTCGCCGACCTCGACGGTCTCACCCTCTCTTCCACCCTCTTCCTCTTCATCGGCCCCCTGGCCTTGCTGACCCTGCTGTTCTCGGGCCTGCCGGCCGCCTTCGCCGCCGGCGGGATCGTTTGGAACGACCTGGGATACATCTTCCTCCTCTCCCTCTTCAGCTCGGTGCTGGCCGTCACCCTTTTCAACATCCTGCTGAAATACATCTCCCCCCTCTTCGCCTCGTCCGTCACCTACCTCATCCCCGTCTTTGCCATCCTGTGGGGCGTCCTCGACGGTGAGCGACTCTCCCTCGACCAGGTTCTGTGGATATTTGTTATTTTTACAGGAGTGTACCTGGTGAACAAGGAAAAGCTGGTGAGGATCTGAGAGAGGAGTGGAGAATGATGAAACACCGTCAGATATACCTTTTATTGTTGCTCAGCGCCGTGTTGCTGAGCCTTCCCTTTTACCGCTGGTTTTCGGGGATCATTCTCTTTGTGGCCTGGGTGCCTTTGCTGTTCGTCGAGGAGCATTTCGTCCGGCACAAGGAACAATACCGTCCGTGGCAGGTCTTTTTCTACGGTTGGGGCACTTTTCTGACCTGGAACCTGCTGACGATCTACTGGATCTGGAACGCCACGGTACCCGGGGCCATTGCGGCCTATCTCATCAACAGTTTTGTGATGGCGGCGGCATTTTGGCTTGTCCACATGGTACACCGTACACTGGGCGACCGCATGGGGCATTTCGGTTTTCTGGTGATCTGGACGGCATACGAACATTATTATCTGAACATCCAGATCAACTTCCCCTGGCTGTTGATGGGCAACGGTTTTGCCAAGGATGTGGCGCTGGTGCAATGGTATGAGTGCACGGGGGTCTTGGGCGGCACGTTCTGGGTGTTGTTCGTCAACCTGTTGGTGTTCTTACTGCTGCGGCATTATCTGACGGCGCGCACCGTGCGGGGGATGGGATTCGAGGCGGTGGTGTTGGTGCTGGTGGTGGGGGTGCCCATCGTCTGGTCGGTGGTGCGTTACCATGCCTATCGGGAGACGGGCAGGAAGGTTGAGGTGGTGGTGGTACAGCCCAACATCGACCCGTATCACGACAAGTTCTCCGGCATGAGCAACGATGAACAGTTGAACATCATCTTGCGGCTGGCCGACTCGCTGGTCACCGACAGCACCGACTATGTGGTGGCGCCGGAGACGGCCATCAACGAAGGTTTGTTGGAGAACGACCTGTGGAGAGGCCGCAGCATCCGGCGGCTGGCGGCGTTTGTGCAACGACATCCGCGGGTGAAGTTCGTCATCGGCGCCACCACGTGGCGCATCTATCCTCCGGGGCCGCAGCCCACACCCACCGCCCGCAAGCGCCGTGACGGCTCCTGGGAAGACATTTTCAACACCGCCCTCCAGATCGACACCACGGGGCACATCCAGGTGTATCACAAGTCGAAGCTGGTGGTGGGAGTCGAGTCGATCCCGCATCCCGAGCTGCTGCGTCCGCTGCTCGGCGACATCCTCATCGACCTGGGCGGCAGCCTGGGCGGCTACGGCACCCAAAAGGAACGCATCCCCCTGGTGTCGCCCGACAGCACGGTGCGCGCCGCCATCGCCATCTGCTATGAGTCGGTGTTCGGCGATTATCTTACCGGCTTCCTGAAACGGGGTGCCAACCTGCTGTTCATCATCACCAACGACGGCTGGTGGGGGGATACGCCGGGATACCACCAGCATGCCAGCTTCGCGAGGCTGCGGGCCATCGAAGAACGCCGCAGCATCGCCCGCTCGGCAAACACCGGCATCAGCTGCTTCATCGATCAACGGGGAAAAGTGGAACAGGCAACTCCCTGGTGGACTCCCACAGCCATCCGCGGCACCCTCCATCTCAACGACCGCCTCACCTTTTACGCCCGTCACGGCGACTACTTCGGTCGCGTGAGCGACCTCTTCACCGTCCTGCTGCTCCTCTTCATGGTCACACGCATGCTGATGAACAAAGGCAGGTCCGCCTCCCATAATCCCATCCCATAAGGACATGGATCCTTCCAGCCCGTTCCTGATCCAAGCGATCGTCGAAGGAAGCGAGGAGGCTTTCGACCTCCTTTTCCGGCAATATTATGCCCCTTTGTGCGTGATCGGGGAATCGTGGGTACAGGACGAGGACACGGCCCGCTGCATCGTACAGGAGTGTTTCATAAAATTCTGGGAAAAGCGCCACGAGGCCGCCAGAATCGGGAACCTTTACGGCTATCTGGCACACATGGTCAGGAACCGCTGTATCGACCATCTGCGGCAGCAGGAGACGGAGCGACGGGTGAAAGAAGCGCTTCCCCGCGATACCGGTCGCGGCCCTGTCACGGAGGAACAGGTGATGGCCGACGAGCTGACGGTACGTATCGGCAAAGCGATCGAGCAGCTCCCTCCCCGCTGCCGCACCGCTTTCGTCCTCAGCCGCCGCGAAGGACTCACCTACCCCCAGATCGCCGAAAAGATGGGGATCTCCCTAAAGGGCGTGGAAGCCCTCATCGCCCGGGCCCTGAAGAGTTTGCGGGAAGAACTCTCCGACTATTTCCGGTGACCCACCTGAAAAACGTTCCGGCAATGTAGGGTATGAGCGGGTCTGATCCGTCATGAGGGAAAAAGGTCATAAATGGAAAAAGATCCGGTCTCCCTATTGGCCCGGTATTTCGAGGGCCATGCCTCCCCGTCCGAGCGGGAGGCGGTGGAACGTTGGCGTCGGGAAGATGCCGGTCATGAGCGGCTTTTCCAGCAATACCGCACCCTGTGGGAGGTGCCGTCGCAGCTGGCACGCCATGAAAAAAACCGTGAGCAGGCGCTGGCCGCGGTGAAGCGGGAGATCCCCGCCTTCCGTCGCCGTCGTCGTGTCTATCTGTTACGGTATGCGGCGGCCGCCGCCCTCTTTATCGGGCTCATCCTGTCCGGCTTCTTCCTGGGACGCTCCTTCCCCGGTGACACCTCCCTACGGCAACGTGACGAGACGGTGGTGTTTCAGCACGTCACCGCAAACAGCGGCATGGTCACCCGCCTCACCCTCGCCGACGGCACTGAGGTCACCCTCTTCCCAGGGAGTGAGTTGACTTTCCCTCTCCATTTCAACGCCCAGGAACGTACGGTGCAGCTCTCGGGAGAAGGATTCTTCCGGATCACCCACGACGAAAAGAGCCCCTTCATCGTACGGACGGACAAGCTGGATGTCCGTGTCCTCGGGACGGTCTTCGACGTCCGTACGGGAAAAGATGACAATCTTTTCGAGGCGGTGCTGGTGGAAGGAAGGATCGCCCTGCAGAAAAAGGAAGAGGGAAAAGAAAAGAGGATTGCCACCCTCCAGCCGAACCAGCATGCCGTCTATGATCCGCAGAAGAAGAGCCTGCAGGTGAAGGAAGAGGAGGATCTGGAGAAATACATCGCATGGACCCAGGGACGCCTGGTGTTCGACGCCGACTCCCTTCGCGATGTGATCCGGCGTCTGGAAAGCTGGTACAATGTAAAGATCGTGGTCAAGGATCCGCGCCTGTGGGATTACCAGTTCACGGGCAAATTCGCAGGCGAGTCGGTGGAGAAGGTTCTGAAACTTCTGCAATACACGTCGGATTTCCATTTCCGGGTACAGCAGGAGAGGATTGACAAAAACGGATATTACAGCAAGAAAGTGATCGAATTGTATTAACTCTTGAGAAAGCAACATGGATATGGCAAGAATGGTCCGAACGGAATGTACGGGGACAAGGGTTCCCGGGAGAAAGCGTTCCCTGCCATCCTCTTTGAGAGGATCGTGGCTACGTCTCAGCATGAGGGTGTTCTTTCTGGCCCTTTTTCTTTTGAAGGTCCCGGCGGCCGGGGCTACTCCCCAGCATCTGGGAGGTGACGGCGGGAATCGAGTGACGATCACGCGCAAGAACACTCCGGTTAAGCAGGTATTGCGGGAGATCGAGAAACAGACCGGTTATGTTTTCGTTTACAATGACGCCCTCATCGACGTACGCCGGCACGTGGACATCTCGATCCGGGACCGCTCGATGGACGAGGTGTTGCGGCAGCTCTTTGAAGGGTATCCCGTGAGTTACAAGATCATCGAAAAAAAGGTCCTGCTGATCCCTCAAAAGGAAGAAAAAAAACAGTCCACCCGGCAAACCCAACAACCCCTGACCGTATCGGGGGTGGTGACCGACATGAAAGGGGAACCCCTGCCCGGGGTCAATATCTATGAGAAAAACAATCCTTCCAACGGCGTGATCACCGATGCTTCGGGACATTACACCATCACCCTCCGAGATCCCAATGCATCGCTGGTCTTCTCGTTCGTAGGTTACAAGCGGAAAGAGGTTCCTGTGGAGGGGAAAGAAAA
>JAMOUS010000251.1 GCA_027067975.1 Bacteroidales bacterium
CATTCTGGTCACGGCAGGGATGCGTTTCATCTGGCTGCTGGTGTTGCTGGCGAAGTATGCCGAGTTCCGCATCTCGCCGGCTTTCATGCGCGAGCATCTTTCGCTGGGGGCGCCTCTGATCCTCAGTACGTTGTTGAGCGGCTCGGCCCAATACCTTGACGGGGTGATTGTCACCAGCCACTTCAGCGCCGACATGTTCGCCATCTTCCGCTACGGGGCGAAGGAGTTGCCCTTGACGCTGATGCTCGCCTCAGGCCTGAGCCATGCCATGCTGCCGGAGTTCGGGCGGCGCGACCGTTTTGGCGAGAACCTGGCCAGGCTGCGGCACAAGTCGATGCGCCTGATGAACCTTCTCTTCCCACTCTCCATCGTGGCGATGCTCTTCAGCCGCTGGCTTTACATCCACATCTTCACCCCCGCCTTCGTGCGCAGTGCCGACGTCTTCATGATCTACCTCCTGCTGATCATCCCCCGTCTGGTCTTCCCCCACACCATCCTCATCGGCGAGAAGAAGACCCGCGTGGTGCTGGCCGCCTCGGCCGTGGGGATCGTCTTCAACGTCCTGCTCAGCCTCTACCTGCTGCAATATTACAATGTGGTGGGGATCGCCCTCGCCACCGTCATCGTATTTATTTTCGAGAAACTGTTGCTGGTGCTTTACCTATGGCTCAAAGAGGGGATCCATCCGGCTACCTACATCCCGCTGAAACACCTTTTTATCTATTCGGTCCTCATCCTCCTCGAGTTCGTTCTCATCGACCACCGCATCATCGACCTGGTGTGACGTTGCGGGTGTTCCCTGCCTGAAGGTGGAATTTCATGCGAAACTTGTATCTTTGCACGAACAAAAAATCGTGAGAAATGAACAGAGTTGGTAGTGGCAATCCTGCCTTGAGCGAGAAAGTGTTTCAGCGTTATGCCTCGACCTATGGCGGGGCGGAGGTGATGACCGTCAACGGCACGATGAACAAGACCTTTCTGATGTTTTTGCTGTTGTTGGCTTCGGCGGCGTATGTATGGGACCGTTTCATGACGATGGGGGCCGGCACGGGGCTGATGCTCACCGGCTTCATCGGCGGGTTCATCGTGGCGATGGTGACGGTGTTCAAGGTGCAATGGTCGCCCTATACCGCTCCGTTGTATGCGGTGTTCGAGGGATTGGCCCTGGGCGGGCTGTCGGCATATTTCGAGGCCATGTACCCCGGCATCGTGATGAAGGCGGTGGCCCTCACCTTCGGCGTCTTCTTCATGATGCTCTTCCTGTACCGTTCGCGGATCATCCGGCCCACGCAGCGTTTCACGATGGGGGTGGTGGCCGCCACCGGCGGCATTGCCCTGGTGTACCTGGTCAGCTGGATCGCCGCGATGTTCGGTGCCAACGTGGGGTTCCTCTACGGCAATTCCACCTTCTCCATCGGCCTGAGCCTCTTCATCGTGGTGATCGCCGCCCTCAACCTCGTGCTCGATTTTGCCTTCATCGAACAGGTCTCGGCACAGGGAGCCCCCAAGTACATGGAATGGTATGCCGCCTTCGGGCTGATGGTCACCCTCGTATGGCTCTATATCGAGATCCTGCGCCTGCTCAGTAAGCTGGCCAGCAGGGAATAAAAAATACACAGGCACATGAGAGAGACAGAGAAACACTTTGCGCCGTTTCGGGACAACATCATCGGACATGATTTCGAGTATGAGACTCCTTACGGATGGCAGAAGCTGCGTTATTTCGACTGGATCGCCGGCGGGCGGCTTTACCGTCCCATCGAAGAGCGTATTGCCGGCACTTTCGGGCCGTGGGTGGCCAACACCCATACCGAGACCAGCGAGACGGGCACGCTGATGACCCATGCGTACCACTATGCCCATCAGGTGGTGAAGGAGCATGTGAACGCCGGTCCGGAGGATGTGATTCTCACTCCCGGCTTCGGCATGACCGCGGCAGTGGTGAAGCTGCAACGCATCCTGGGCCTCAAGGGCTGTGGGATCATGTCGCGCGGCGAATGCATCCAGAAGGTGGAGAAGCCGGTGGTCTTCATCACCCACATGGAGCACCATTCCAACCACACCTCATGGCTCGAGACCAATGCCGAGGTGGTGGTGATCCCTCCGGGCGAGGGTAACCTCGTCGACCCTGCCAACCTGGAGAGGCTTTTGGAACAGTACAAGGACCGCAAGCTGAAGATCGGCGCCTTCACTGCCGCCTCCAACATCACGGGTGTGCAACCCCCCTACTATCAGTTGGCGCGGATCATGCACGAACATGGCGGCTATGCGTTTGTCGACTTTGCCGCGTCGGCGCCTTATGTCGACATCGACATGCATCCGGCCGATCCGCTGGAGAAGCTCGACGCCATCTATTTCTCGCCCCATAAGTTCCTTGGAGGGCCCGGTGCCTCGGGTGTGCTGCTATTCGACTCGGCGCTCTACCACAACATTGCTCCCGACCAGCCGGGCGGCGGGACGGTCGACTGGACCAACCCGTGGGGGGAATACAAGTACATCGACGACATCGAGATGCGTGAGGACGGCGGCACCCCAGGCTTCATCGAAGCGTTCCGCACCGCCCTGGCCATCCGCCTGAAGGAGAAGATGGACACCGCCTGGATCGCCCGCCGTGAGCGGGAGATCATCCCCCGGGCCATGAACGGCCTCCGCAGCATCCCCGGCATCCACGTGCTGGCCGACAATGTGGAAGAACGCATCGGCGCCGTCTCTTTCTATCACGACAAGATCCATTACAACCTGATTGTCAAGTTGCTGAGCGACCGCTACGGCATCCAGGTGCGGGGCGGATGCGCCTGCGCCGGCACCTACGGGCATGTGCTGCTCGGCATCAGCAAAGAGGAATCGCACCGCATCACCGAGATGATCAACCGCGGCGACCTCTCCAAAAAACCCGGCTTCGTCCGCCTCAGCGTCCATCCCACCATGACCGACGAGGAGGTCGACTTCTTCGTAGAGGCAGTGGGAGAGATCGTGAAAAAGGCCGGAGAGTGGGCAAAAGATTATTCCTACGATAAACACACCAACGAATTCACCCACTATGCCGACAAGGGCGAGAAAAAAGAACGGGTGAAGGAATGGTTCCGCTTTTAAGGAACCCTGCCGGAAAAATAATTTTGCGGGTTTTGGTATTGTTGAGAACAATGTTTATCTTTGCAAGCCATTAAAAAAGCACTTAAGATCAAGGAAATGAAAGAGGGAATCCATCCGAAGAACTACAGGCTTGTTGTTTTCAAGGACATGTCCAACGGTTACACATTCATGACCCGTTCAACGGCTCCGTCGAAGGAGACCATCAAGATGGACGACGGGAAAGAGTATCCTCTGATCAAGCTGGAGATCACGAGCACGTCGCATCCTTTCTATACGGGTAAGATGAAGCTCGTCGACACGGCCGGGCGTGTGGACAAGTACATGAACCGTTACAAGAAGCATCTCGAAAAGAAGAAATAGACCCCCTGTGGGGCAGGATCTGGGAGAAGCCGCCTGGTAACAGACGGCTTCTTTTTGCTGGAATAAGGTGATACTTGCGGTGCGATGAGGCGCTGCACAAGATGAAGGGAATCAGCCTTGAAGCAGAACAAGAACAAGATACGCGAGCTCTTCTTCGCCTCCACCCTGGAGGAGGAGCAGGGGGGGATTATCCAGTTGATCTCCGAAGAGGAGGAGCTTGACGATCCCGATCTTCAGATCCCCGATCCTTTGCCGGTACTGCCGCTGCGCAACACGGTCCTCTTCCCCGGCGTGGTGCTGCCCATCAGCGTGGGGCGTGACAAAAGCCTGCGCCTGGTGCGTGAAGCCTACCGTAAAGACCGCATCATCGGCACCCTCTCCCAAAAAGATCCCAACGTCGACGACCCCGCCTATGACGATATCAACCTCATCGGCACGGTCGCCTATATCTTGAAGATCCTGGAGATGCCCGACGGAGGCACCACGGTGATCATTCAGGGTAAGTCGCGTTTCGGCGTGGAGCGGTGGCTTACGAGCGAGCCCTATTTCACCGTGAAGGCGCAGAAACTGGAAGACACCTATCCCGACGAGGACGACCAGGAGTTCGAAGCGTTGGTGCATGCCCTCAAGGAGCTGTCGCTGAAGATCATCAACCTCTCTTCGAACGTGCCGCAGGAGGCCTCTTTCGCGGTGAAGAACATTGAGAGCCCGAAGTTCCTGATCAACTTCATCAGCGCCAATGCCAATGTCAAGAACAGTGACAAGCAGCGTTTGCTGGATATCAGCGACCTGAAACAGCGGGCGCGCCTGCTGCTGGAGTTCCTCACGCGGGAGGTGCAGATGCTCGAGATCAAGCGCGATATCGAGGCCAAGGTGAAGATGGACATGGAGCAGCAGCAACGCGAGTACCTGCTGCACCAGCAGATGAAGACCATCCAGGACGAGTTGGGCGGCAGCCCCATCGAACAGGAGATCGAAGAGCTCAAGCAGCGTGCCGCCGAGAAGAAATGGAGCAAGGAGGTGGCCAAGGTCTTCGAGAAAGAGCTCGACAAGCTGCAGCGGATGAACCCTGCCGTGGGCGAGTACTCGGTGCAGATGAACTACCTGCAGACGCTGCTCGACCTGCCCTGGAACGAATATACCGAGGACAACTTCGACCTGCAGCGGGCCCAGCGCATCCTCGACGAGGACCATTACGGTCTGGAGAAAGTGAAGGAGCGCATCCTCGAGCATCTGGCCGTGTTGAAGCTCAAGGGCGACATGAAGTCGCCCATCCTTTGCCTGTACGGTCCGCCGGGGGTGGGGAAGACCTCGTTGGGGCGCTCCATCGCCCGGGCACTGGGACGCAAGTTCGTCCGCATGTCGCTGGGCGGCCTCCACGACGAGGCCGAGATACGCGGCCACCGCAAAACCTACATCGGCGCCATGCCGGGCCGCATCATCCAGAACATCCGCAAGGCCAAGTCGTCGAATCCCGTCTTCATCCTCGATGAGATCGACAAGATCGGCTCCGACTTCAAGGGCGACCCCTCCCATGCCCTGCTGGAGGTGCTCGACCCTGAGCAGAACAATGCTTTTTACGATAATTTCCTCGAGTTGGAATACGATCTTTCACGGGTGCTCTTCATCGCCACGGCCAACTCTACCGAGACCATCAGCCCGGCCCTGCGCGACCGTATGGAGATGATCGAGATCAGCGGCTACATCGTCGAGGAGAAAGTGGAGATCGCACGGCGTCATCTGATCCCCAAACAGCTCGAACATCACGGCCTCGACCGGAAAGAGCTTTTCTTCCCGAAGAAGGTGATCGAGGAGATCATCGTCCATTACACGCGTGAGTCGGGCGTGCGGACCCTGGAGAAGCGCATCGCCCAGGTGATCCGCCGGGTGGCGAAAAAGAAAGCCTTTGGTGAAGAGGTGAACCGCAAGCTCACCGTCGCAGCTGTGCGGGAGTATCTGGGCAAGCCGCTTTATACACGCGATGTGTATGAGGGCAATGAGATGCCGGGCGTGGTGACGGGACTGGCATGGACCCCCTTCGGCGGAGAGATCCTCTTTGTCGAGACCAGTCTCAGCAAAGGAAAAGGCAAGCTTACCCTCACCGGGAACCTCGGCGACGTGATGAAAGAGTCGGCACTCATTGCGCTGGAATGGGTGCGGTCGCATGCCGATTACTTGGGGATCCACAAAAACATTAACGAAAAATACGATTTCCACATTCATGTTCCGGAGGGGGCCATCCCCAAGGACGGTCCTTCGGCTGGCATCACCATGGTAGTCTCTCTGGCCTCGGCACTTACGGGACGCCGTGTGCGCAAGGGGGTGGCCATGACCGGCGAGATCACCCTCCGCGGTAAGGTGTTGCCCGTAGGCGGCATCAAGGAGAAGATCCTCGCCGCCAAAAGGGCACACCTCAAGGAGATCGTCCTCTCCGAAGAGAACCGCAAGGATATCGAAGAGATCAACGAGATCTACCTGAAGGGATTGCGCTTTACCTATGTCACCACCATCCGCGAGGTGCTCGACCATGTCCTCCTCCGTCCCTCACCCGCCAAGGACAAATAAGCAATCTTGTACTTTCCCGAATGATTTTTCGGGGTATTCCTGTAACTGACGGGAATTGTTTTGATTATGCGTCATTGGCTACGTAGTGACCTACTGAGATAACTACGTAGTTCAGAGAAAGCGGTCATATGAGGAATTGATTGTCAGTGTGGTGCAGGATGGTGCGTCCGGAGGGTGGACAGGGGAGTGGTCGTGAAGGTGGTTGGGGGAGGGAGTTTGTCATTTTGGGCAGAAAATTGTTACCTTTCGGTAATTGTAATTCAGCAAGCCACGACCCATGGAAAAAATAGCAGTCTTTCCGGGCTCGTTCGATCCCTTCACCATCGGTCACGAGTCGATCGTGCGGCGGGGGCTGCAGCTCTTCGACCGGATCATCGTCGCCATCGGCACCAATACTGAGAAGTCGGAATATTTCCCCCTGGAGCAGCGGCTCGAATGGATCCGCAAGGTGTTCGCCGACGAGCCGCGCATCGAGGTGGCCGCATACAGCAGTCTGACGGTCGACTTCTGCCGCAGGGTGGGAGCGCGTTTTCTGCTGCGGGGGCTGCGCACCGCGGCCGACTTTGAGTATGAGCGGGCCATCGCCCAGGTCAACCGCGCCATGGAAAAAGAGATCGAGGTGGTCTTCCTTCTCACCCTCCCCGAGCATACCTTCATCAACTCCACGCTGGTGCGGGAGGTGATCCGCTACGGGGGCGACGCCTCGAAGTTCCTTCCTGACGAGATCGACCTGGAGGATTATTTCCGCAAACACGGGAGAAAATGATCAGGCGGCTGGTATGGCTGGGGATGTGGCTGCTTGTTGCCAGAGGCCTCTTTGCCGGCGGGGAGGTCACCCTCTCCGGCGAGGGGGCACAAGCTTGGGCGGGCAGCCGTTTCCCGGTGATCACCTATGGCGATTACATCACCCGCACTCCCGATACACTGGCTTATCTGGAAGTGCGCGAAGACGGCACCTTCCGGGTCACCTTTCCCGTGGAGGAGACGCTGGAGGTGCATCTCTTTCCCGGCATATATGATCTGTACCTCTTCGTCCGGCCGGCCGGCCGGTACCGTCTGAGCCTGCCGCCCCGCAAGGACAAGACGCTGCACGATCTGCTCAACCCCTATTTCCGGCCGGAGGTGCATCCCTGGCTGCCGCAGAACGTCCCCGCCGGTGACTTGAACTATCTTATCCTTCGCTTGGAGGACATGTACAATCCGCTTTTTTACCGTCATGCCTCGCTGATGGCGGTTCACAGGAAAGACACCCTCCTCCCCGTACAGTTGCAGGCGTTGCGGGATACTTTTGCGGGTGTCGAGGACCCCTTCTTCCGCGACTGGCTGGAAGCGCGCATTGCCCTGCTCGAGACCATGGGCATGCCGCGTCGGGAGGAGGTGCTCGACCGTTACCGTACGTTTGCCCTGCGGGTGCGTCTCCGCAACCGTGCTTACATGGAACTCTTCAACCAGGTGTTTGAGAACTATTTCAATTACCTGACGCGGCACCGTCATGCGGCGCGTCTCGATACGGTGGTCGCGCACGGCGATGCCGACAGTCTGCGTCTGCTCATCCGCGACGACCTGCGCATCGCCGGTGACGGACTGGTCGACCTGGTGGGGCTGAAAGGGATCTACGATGCCTGGTACAACCGCACCTATGAGGAGGAGGAGTTGTGGCGGTTGTTGCAACATTTTGCGGCGACGGTGATACCCTCGCTGCGGCCGGTGGCGCGCAATGTGGTGCGGCGACTGGGACTGCTGCGGCGGGGAAGCCCTGCACCTCTCTTCACACTGCCCGACATCGCAGGCAAACCGGTGGCCCTGCAAGACCTGCGGGGTAAGTACGTCCTGCTCAACTTCTCCAGCCGCCTCAGCTACAGCTCGCTGCGCCAGTTCCCCCTGCTGGGCGAACTGCTCGACAAATACGGCGACGTGCTGCAGGTGGTCACCGTCGCCGTCGACAACGACCCCGCACAACTGCGGGCCTTCGTCGAAGAAAAAGGCTACCGCTGGCCTTTCCTGGTGTGCGGGATGGAATGCAATGTGGCACGAACCTACCGTGTAAAGGGATATCCCGTATATTACCTCCTCGACCCGCAGGGACGGGTGGTCCTGGCACCGGCTCCCGCACCGACGGAGAACTTTGAAGCCGAGTTCCGGAAAATCCTGAAAGAAAAAGGGCTCAGAAAGGCAGAAGCTTCGCCTCCCGCAGCACATCAATGATCGAAAGGTAAGTGTTGCCGAGGATCATGGTCATGTCCTCGGGGATGAGCCACAGCACCTCGCTGATCTCTTCTTCCCGCTGCGGGGTGACGAGCGTCTCGTCGCCGTCGTACCGCATTTCGTACCAGGTGGTCTTCTTGAGGACAGGCTGGCCATCGAGCAGATAGGTGTGGTAGGTGACGGTGATGGGGTCGCCGGCCTTCAGGCCTTTCAAGCCCGTTTCCTCGCCCACCTCGCGTAGGGCCGCCTCGACCGGCTGCTCACCCTCCTCTACCTTGCCCTTCGGCAGATCCCACTTGCCGCGGCGCTGCAATACCAATACCTTGCCCGACGACGAACGGACCACTCCCCCCGCCGCTTCGACGATCTTGAATATGGAGGAGAACTTCTCAAAGAGATAGTCCACATCCTTGTGGACAATGAACAGCTTCTTGATCTTGGTGAGATAACCGAACAGCTTGACCAGTTCCCGCAGTTCCTGTGTGTCGTAGAACTTGTAGAACAGACCGTAATTGTAACGGAAAGCGCTGGCGAAATCATCCGTCAGATATACGATCCTGTTCTCAAAAAAAACTTTGTACATTTGCACTATGGACACACAAAAACGACTTGCCGAAAACCTTCTGCAAATTAAAGCAATTAAATTATCTCCTGCAAACCCTTTTACATGGGCCTCGGGATGGCGATCGCCCATTTATTGTGACAATCGCAAGACACTTTCCTATCCTGAGGTGCGTGATTATCTGAAGGAGTCGTTCGCAGCCCTGATCCGGCAGCATTATCCCGGGGTGGAGGGCATCGCGGGTGTGGCCACGGGTGCCATCGGCATCGGGGCCCTGGTGGCGGACCTGCTCCGGCTGCCCTTTGTGTATGTGCGTTCGAAGCCCAAGGACCACGGCCTGACCAACATGATCGAGGGGGAGGTGGTGCCGGGTCGCAGGACCGTGGTGGTGGAGGACCTGATCTCGACGGGACGCAGCAGTCTCAATGCCGTGGCGGCCCTGCGCGAGGTGGGCGTCCCCGTCCTCGGCATGGTGGCCATCTTCACTTACGATTTCGACGTGGCACGCGAGGCTTTCCGCGAGGCCGGCTGTGAGCTGCACACCCTCACCGACTATCACCATCTGCTTGCGGTGGCCGTCGACACCGGTTCCATCCGTTCCGACGAGTTGGCCACCCTGCAGGAGTGGCGCAAAGATCCCGCTGCCTGGGGCCGGGGAGGACAATCATAAAAGAAGAAGATCATGGCACAGACCTACCGCAGCAGGCCGGTGGAGGTGGAGGCTCCGCCGGAGAAGGTATTTGGTTTCCTGTCGGACTTCCGTCATTTTGAGGAACTCCTCCCGGAGGGGGAGGTCGAGGGATGGCAAGCCGACGAACGAAGCTGTTCGTTCGTGTACGGCGGGGTGGGGCGTGTGACGCTGGCCGTCGAGGAGGCTGAGCCAGACCGGTACCTTCGTATCCGGGGCGACAGCGGCATGAAGATCCCTTTCAGCTTGGAGGTCCTGCTGGCGCCGGCGGGGCAGGGTACCCGTGTGGAGCTGGTGCTGGAGGCGTCGCTCAATGTGTTTGTGCGGGCGCTGGCGGAGCGGCCGCTGAAGGAGTTTCTCGAGACGCTGGCGGCGCATCTCGAGCGGTTCGACTTCCGGGCGGGGCGGCCGCGGCCGTGAGGCTCACCGCATGAGGGTGATCTCGTCGAGGCTCCAGGCGCGGCGGCGGCCGTCGGCGTGGTGGAGGAGCAGACGGCCCCAGGCGTCGATGCCGGCGAGGCGGGCGGAGAAACGCCCTCCGGGGCCTTCGAAGGGGGCCTCCTCGCCAATCAGGTAAAGCCATGCTTCGTATTCTTCTTTGATCGCCGGAAAGTTTTCGGGGCGGGAGCGCTGCAGCTCTTGCAGCAGGACTGGCAGCAACTCTTCCAACAGGACGGCGGGGTCGTAGGTGCGGCCGGTGAGCATGCGCAGCGAGACGGCCGCCGGAAGCTCCGCCGGGAAGGCGGTCTCGTTGAGGTTGATGCCCACGCCGACGAGGGTGTGGGCGAGACGGTCGCCCCGCAGCGTGTTCTCGATGAGCAGGCCGGCGAGCTTGCGGCCGCCGGCGAGGATGTCGTTGGGCCACTTGATCCGGAGGGTGGGATGGTGGCGGTGGAGGGTGCGCAGTACGGCCAGGGTGGTGGTCAGCGGCAGCAGCGCCTGGGCGGCGGCGGGCAGGGCTGGCGGCCGCCACAGCAGCGACAGCAGCAGGTCGTCGCCCGGCGAAGAAAGCCAGCGGTGCACCCCCCGGCCGCGGCCGCACGTCTGATGACGAGCCACCACCGCCAGCGCCTCCCCGCCACCCGGCCGCCCCGCCAGCGCCCGCACCACATCCTGGGTGGAGGTCACCTCCCCGTAAAAACGGACTTCGATACCGGCAATATGTTCTCTATGCACTTCCTCCATTCACCCTTTGACTGTGACGTCTCCCCGTTAAAAAATGGGGATCCGGGAAAATTACAAAAAAGAGCGCATTCACAGAAGCGATGCTTCCGGCATACGGAAATGAAAAAATTGGCTTTATTTTCATTAACTTTGCAACGAATATGGGAAAGATCCGAGAAATCACCTCCGAAGAGATCAGGGACAAGGTCATCGAAGGCATCCGTAAGAAAAAAGGACACCGGATTGTGGTGCTCGACCTCGAGCGTGTCGATGTGGCGGTGTGCCGTTACTTTGTGATCTGCCACGGCGATTCGAACACGCAGGTCACGGCCATCGCCGAGTCAGTGGAGGAGGTGGTGAAGGATGATCTGAGCGAGCGGGTGTGGCATCGCGAAGGATACAGCAATGCCCAATGGATCCTGCTCGATTACGGGGATGTGGTGGTGCATGTTTTTGAGAAGCCTTACCGCGAGTTCTACGACCTGGAGGGGTTGTGGGCCGATGCGGGGAGGGAGGATCTGGCGGAAGAACTGTAATAAGCAACATGACGGAAAAGGATAAGAACATTAGAAATGTCCAGGGCGGCAAGAAGCCGGGAGGGAAGATGCCGGAGCGGAAGCCCCGTTTTAATTTTTTGTGGGTGTATTTGATCATCGCCGGGGGATTCATCCTGATGCAATGGCTCTATTCCGGTCCCAAGGTGCAGGAGATCTCTTGGAAAAAGGTGGAGAACGAGCTGATCCCCCGTCACGATATTGACAAGATTGTGGTGATCAACCGTGATCTGGCCCAGATCTACCTTACCGAAGAGGCGATCAAGTCGGGACGTTATCCGCATGTGCCTCCCCGGAAGGGGTTGGGTGCCAAGGAGAACCCGCAATACCAGTTCCATATCGGATCGGTGGAGACCTTTGAGGGGAAACTGGAGGAGGCACAGAAAAAATATGGTTACAAGGATTCCGAGCGGATCAATGTCACCTATCAGACCAAGGCCGATATCTGGGGAGGATTGCTGGCGTGGGTGTTGCCTTTTGCCATTCTGATCATCATCTGGATCATCATTTTCCGTCGCATGGGGGCGGGTCCCGGTGGCGGGGGCGGCAATATCTTCAGTGTGGGGAAGTCGAAGGCGAAGGTCTTTGACAAGGATTCCCATGTGAAGGTTGATTTCAAGGATGTGGCCGGTCTGGAGGAGGCCAAGGTGGAGGTGAAGGAGATCGTGGATTTTCTGAAGAATCCGAAGAAATATACGAGTCTGGGGGGGAAGATCCCGAAGGGAGCGTTGCTGGTGGGTCCTCCGGGAACGGGCAAGACGCTGCTGGCCAAGGCGGTGGCCGGCGAGGCCAATGTGCCGTTCTTCTCGATCTCCGGTTCCGACTTTGTGGAGATGTTTGTGGGGGTGGGAGCATCGCGGGTGCGTGATCTCTTCAAACAGGCGAAGGAGAAAGCGCCCTGTATCGTTTTCATCGACGAGATCGATGCTGTGGGGCGGGCCCGTGGCCGCAACCCCAACTTCGGCGCCAACGACGAGCGGGAGAACACGCTCAATCAGCTGCTCACCGAGATGGACGGTTTCGACAGCAATGCCGGGGTGATCATCCTGGCGGCCACCAACCGGGCCGATATCCTTGACAAAGCGCTGCTGCGTGCCGGCCGTTTCGACCGGCAGATCCATGTGGAACTGCCCGACCTGAAGGAGCGGAAGGAGATCTTTAAAGTGCACATGAAGCCGTTGAAACTGGCCAAAGATATCGACCTGGACCTGCTGGCGCGGCAGACGCCCGGCTTTTCCGGTGCGGACATCGCCAATGTTTGCAACGAGTCGGCCCTGATCGCGGCACGGCGCGGCAAGAAGAGTATTTACATGCAGGACTTCATGGATGCCATCGACCGCATTGTGGGGGGATTGGAGCGCAAGAGCCGCATCATCACCATGGAAGAGAAGAAGACCATCGCCTACCACGAGGCGGGACATGCCACGGTGAGTTGGTTGCTGGAGCATGCCCATCCGCTGGTGAAGGTGACCATCGTGCCACGGGGCCAGTCACTGGGTGCGGCGTGGTACCTGCCCGAAGAACGGCAGATCACCACGCGCGAGCAGATGTTTGACGAGATCTGCGCCGCCCTCGGCGGACGTGCCGCCGAAGAGGTGGTCTTCGGCACCATCTCCACCGGCGCCCTCAACGACCTCGAGAAGGTCACCAAACAGGCATACGCCATGGTCTCCTACTTCGGCATGAGCGAAAAGATCGGTACCATCAGCTTTTACGACTCGACCGGCCAGAGCGAGTTCGGTTTCACCAAACCCTACAGTGAACGAACGGCCGAGATGATCGACCAGGAGGTGAAAGAACTGGTGGAAAAAGCTTATAAACGGGCCAAAGAGATTCTGATCCGGAACAAGGAAAAACACCGTGAGCTGGCCGAACTGTTGCTGGAGAAAGAGGTGATCTTTGCCGAAGACCTGGTGCGCATATTCGGAGAGCGCAAGAACATGAACGACCTGCCGATCGCGGGCAACGGAAAAGGGATCGGAAAGCGGACGAATAAGAAAAAGAACGGTGAGGGGAAGGATACGGTGAAAGAGGAGAAAGGGAAAGAAGAGAAAAGGACGGAGGAGCCGCCGGGAGAAGAGATGAAACCGGCGTCTGATAAAGAGACCGGACAAGAAAAAGAATAAGACAAGCCGATGGAAAAAGATTGGGTCATGATCTATTCCAATGGTGATCCGTACCGGGTGGAGATCGCGCGGCAGGTGCTGGAGGAGGCCGGCATCCAGGCGGTGGTGATCGACAAACGCGAATCGGCTTACCGGGTCAATATTGGCGAGGCGGAACTGTATGTCCGGCATGATGATGTGATCATGGCCAAACGTCTTCTGAAAAATCTGGAATCTTGAGTGCACTGCTTACACGGACCCTGACGGGGGTGCTGATCGTAGGGATGATCCTGGCCGGATTGCTGATCGACAGTCTTTCTTTCCTGGTGGTTTTCCTGGCGATCATGGTGGCCACACAATGGGAGTTCTATCGTCTCCTACGTCGTATCAAGGTGAGGGCCCAGATCTTACAGGGGGTGATGCTGGGGATCGGCATGTTCGGGATGTTCTTTTTGGTGGCCATACGGCTTTTGCCCGTGCGATACATGGCGTTGTTGCTGGTCTTTTTTCCTTTTGTGTTCATCCATGAGATCTATGCCCAGCACAACCGGCCTTTCCATAATATTGCCTATACCTTTTTAGGGTTGGTGTATATCGCGCTTCCCTTTGCTCTGCTGCCGTACCTGGTGTTCGATGTGCATGAGAAGCTTCAGCCGTTCTTTATGCTTGAGGGAGAAGAGGATCTTTTGAACTTTCTCATCCAGCCGGGATATGCGATCGAATATGATCCGTCGATCCTGCTGGGGGTGTTTCTGTTGATCTGGATGTATGATACGGGTGCTTATCTTTCCGGAGTGTTCTTCGGGCGGCACCGGCTGATGCCGCGGATCTCTCCCAAGAAGAGTTGGGAGGGGGTCATCGGAGGCACGGCCGCGGTCTTGGTGACGGGCCTGGCGCTGGGTCGTTATCTGCCGGTCCTGGGGAAGGTGGAATGGCTGCTGCTGGTGTTTGTTGTGGTCGTCTTCGGCACGTTGGGCGACCTGGCCGAGTCGCTGCTCAAACGGAAGATCGGCGTGAAAGATTCGGGACATATCCTCCCCGGCCATGGGGGTTTCCTCGACCGTTTCGACAGCTTTCTGCTTATCATCCCCGTGGTGACCGCCCTCGTGATCTTTCTGCAGGGATAAAAAAAATAAACCACCCTGTTCGGGGTGGTTTATGCCCGATTTTTTTATTATAGAAAGGTCCGGGCATCCTTTCTCCAAGGTCCGTGCAGCGTACGCTCACGAGACCTTGATTTCACGTTTCTGTGTTTTCTTGATCACTTCTTCTTTCTTCGGAAGATGCAGAGTCAGGATCCCATTCTTGTGTTCAGCCGAGATCTTTTCGGCATCCACTTCCTCGGGTATGACAAACGAACGGCTGAATGCGGTGTAGTTGAACTCACGACGCATGTAGTGCTTGTCCTTTTCTTCGTTCTCTTCTTTCCTTTCGGACGAAATGGTCAGCACATCGTCCTCCAGGTTGATCTTCACGTCTTTCTTGTCGATACCCGGGGCCACCACTTCGATCCTGTACTCGTTGTCATCTTCCAGAATGTTCACAGCCGGTACACTGTACCTCGTGTTCACATCAAAGAAGGTAGGCCAGAAATCGGTGTTGAAGAACTCGTCGACGAACGTCGGCCAATTCGTTGTGGTTTTCAGTTTCGGTAACATAGCTCAACCCTCCTTTCTTTGTTTTTTTCTTTTTTGTTTCCGCCCTTCTCTTTTCAAATCAAATGCCAAAACCGAAAAAAGACAAAATGACTTATTGAGACAAGAAATAATGACAGAATGACACTTCTGAGAAATAAAAAGGGGGGAGGGTGGGAAGGAGGAGTTGGGAGAAAGTGGAAATGCAGTATATTTATTGGGGATTTTGGAGAGGAAATTTTGACAGATGGTTCGTTTGTGGCTAATGGTATGGGGTTTTGGGTTGGTGGCCGGGATTGCCGTGGAGGCGCAGGTGACGGCACGTTTCGTGGCCGACACGCAGCGGGTGAAGAGTTTTTCCGTGTTGTTCACGGCACAGGATACGGTGGAGGGCTGGCAATACCGCTGGGATCTGGGGGATGGCACCCAGAGGGAAGGGACCCGCGTAGAGCATCTTTATCCTGCTGCCGGCACTTACCGGGTCGTTCTCGAGGTTAGGGACCCCTCTACGGGCGAGCGGGATACGGCTTCGATGACCGTTCGTGTCGCCGATCTCCTGCAGGTGCCGAATGTATTTACTCCGAACAATGACAATATCAACGATCTGTTCATTGTCCGCAGCAACGGCGAGGATCTGTTCCACCTGACGGTCTATACCCGGGACGGCGTGCGGGTATGTGAGAAAAGCGGCAGGACGATCGTCTGGGACGGCCGTACCCCTGCGGGCGTGCCGGTGAGCCCGGGTGTCTATTATTATGTGTTACGAAGCGACAAGGGTATCTGCCGTACCGGCTTTGTTCACGTAATTTATTGAGACCTTTTCTCCGCGATTTGGAACAAAAAAATATTTTATTATATTTGAAAGACAGTGAGAAAACGTTTCCCATGCATCTTCTCAAGAAGGTCTTTTTTTTCTATTACGACGGTTTCCGTCAAATGACCCTGGGCAGGAAGTTGTGGCTGATCATTCTCATTAAGCTTTTCTTCATGTTCGTCATCCTCAAGATCTTCTTTTTTCCCGACCTGATGAAGAAAAACTTTTCCAACGACCGGGAGCGGAGTGATTACATGATCGAGGAACTCACCCAAATCAAATAAATATGCTGCAAAACTTTGACATGTCTTTGGTTGACTGGTCGAGAGGACAGTTTGCGCTGACAGCCCTTTACCATTGGCTGTTTGTTCCTCTCACCTTAGGATTATCGTTTATTGTGGCGATAATGGAGACGATCTATGTGAAGACCGGAGATGAGGCCTGGAAAAAGATCACGAAGTTTTGGATGACGATCTTCGGGATCAACTTTGCCATTGGGGTGGCGACGGGCATCATCCTCGAGTTTGAGTTCGGGACCAACTGGTCCAAGTATTCCTGGTTCGTGGGGGACATTTTTGGCGCACCCCTGGCCATTGAAGGGATTTTGGCCTTCTTCATGGAGTCGACTTTCATTGCGGTGATGTTTTTCGGCTGGGAGAAGGTGAGCAAGAAGTTCCATCTGGCTGCCAGCTGGCTGACGGCGATCGGTTCCAACCTTTCGGCCTTGTGGATCCTGATCGCCAATGCCTGGATGCAGAATCCCGTGGGGATGCATTTCAATCCCGACACGGCCCGCAATGAGATGCTGGATTTCGGTGCGGTGGCATTGTCGCCGACGGCCATCAATAAGTTCCTCCATACGGTCACCGAGGCGTATGTGCTGGCCGCGCTGGTGGTGCTGGGCATTAGCGCCTGGTACCTCCTGAAGGGGCGGGATGTGTTGTTTGCCAAGCGCTCCATCGTGGTGGGCTCGGTGTTCGGTCTCATCGGGATCCTGATGACCATCTACACCGGCGACGGATCGGCCCAGCAGGTGTTCAAGACCCAGCCGGTGAAGTTCGCCGCCATGGAGAACCTCTACGAAGGTCAGGCCCAGGCGCCGCTGATCGCCTTCGGCATCACCGCCAAGGAGGTGGAGGGCGAGCCCGGTCATCATCCTTTTGCCTTCAAGATCCCCCTGCCGGGGATGCTTTCGTTCCTGGCCACCCACGACTTCAACGCCTATGTGCCGGGGCTGAAGGATCTGATCTATGGCAACCCCGAACACGGCATCCTCTCTTTCCAGGAGAAGGCCGATCGGGGAGCCGTGGCGCAGGAGGCCCTGCGTCAACTCAAGGAGGCCCGCGACAATGATCCGGAAAAGTACAAAGAGCTGCGGGCCAAGTTCGACGACCCCTCCTGGCTGAAAGAGTATTTTGCTTATTTCGGTTATGGCTATTACAAAGGAGAAGACCCTGCCTTGTTGATCCCCAATATTTCCATGACTTTTTACTCATTCCACCTGATGGTCATTCTGGGCTTCTGGTTCTTGTTGGTTTTTGTGCTGGCACTTATATGGGGTGTCAAGGACAAGTTGGCCGGCAAGCGCTGGTTCCTGTGGTTGATGGTGTGGACTGCCCCGCTGGCCTACTTGGCTACCGAGCTGGGATGGATCACTGCCGAAGTGGGACGACAGCCCTGGATCATACAGGATCTGATGCCCAACATGGCAGCCGTCTCCAACATCAGCGCCACCACAGTGCAGGTGACCTTCTGGCTTTTCACTCTCACCTTCACCATCCTGGCAATTGCCGAACTGAAGATCATGTTCAAGCAGATCAAACTCGGACCAAAAGACGGAGGACAGTAAAATGATAACCGCAGCCGTATCTTATTCGTTTCTGCAGCATTACTGGTGGTTACTGGGTTCAGTGCTTGCCAGTCTGCTGGTGTTCCTGATGTTCGTACAGGGAGGACAGACCTTCATCCTCACCCTGGGACGTAGTGATGCCGAGAAGACAATGGTCGTCAACGCCCTCGGCCGCAAGTGGGAGTTTACCTTTACCACGCTGGTGACTTTCGGGGGGGCACTGTTCGCTTCGTTCCCGCTCTTTTATGCCACAAGTTTCGGCGGAGCCTATTGGGTGTGGATGGCCATCCTCTTCAGTTTCATTATCCAGGCGGTGGCGTATGAATTTCGCAAGAAGCCGGACAATTTCCTCGGCACGAAGACGTACGACGTTTTCCTGCTGGTGAACGGCCTGCTGGGACCGCTGCTCATCGGCACAGCCGTTGCCACCTTCTTCACCGGCTCGCCCTTCAAACTCGATGAGATGAACCATGTGATCTGGCTGTCGCCCTGGCGCGGACTGGAGGCCGTGGCCAACCCCGTCAATGTGGTGTTGGGACTGGCCGTTCTCTTCCTGACCCGGGTGCTGGGACTGCTCTATCTCATCAATACGATCGAACATCAGGGGATCTATGAGAGAGCTAGGAAGAAGTTGATGACCAATGCAGTGATCTTCCTGGTCTTTTTCCTGATCTTCGTGGGATGGCTGGTGATGACCGACGGCTATGCATACGACGACAGCGGCAGGGTCTTCATGGAACCGCACAAATACCTGCATAACCTGTTGCAGATGCCGGTGGTGCTGGTGATCCTGCTGGCCGGTGTGGTGCTGGTGCTCTGGGGCCTCTTCATCAGCCTCTTCAAAGATTCCAAAATGGGGATCTGGCATAGCGGCATCGGCACCATCCTTACCGTGTTGGCCCTCTTCCTTACTGTGGGATACAACCACACCGCCTTTTATCCTTCGTATGTCGACCTGCAGTCGTCGCTGACCATCGAGAACGCTTCGTCGAGCTATTTTACCCTCAAGGTGATGTCGTACGTCTCGATCATGATCCCGTTCGTTTTCGCATATATCTGGTATGCCTGGAAGTCGATCAACGTGAAGAAGATCACCGAGGAAGAGGTGACATCGGCCACGGAGACCCATATCTATTAACCGGAAAAAGTTTTTGTCATGTATACGATGCAGATCATCGATCTTATTCTTTGGCCCATCATCCTGTGGTTGGGCTATTACCTCTCGTTCCGGGCTGTCAAGGCAATGGAAAAGAACCTGGAGCGGGCGGAAGGAAATGGGTGATGCAACCCGTATTGACCTGTTTTTTCATATGCAGCAAAAAGGAAATGTCCTGTAGGGCATTTCCTTTTTTTTACCTTTGTCGGCAAAACATTCATTTTCATGGAACGATTGTCATTGTTACGAAGATTCTCTCTGTTGCTGGTGTTGGCCTTGGGAGGCGTGGCATGGGGGCAGCGGGGTTATGACCGTTATCTGACGCCTGCGGAGGTGGAGGCCCGTCTGGAGCGGTTGGTGGCGCAGGGAGGCGATCATGCGCGGCTGGTGTCGTTGGCCCTCACGCCGGGAGGAAGGAAGGTGTGGCTGCTGGAGATCGGAAAAGAGATATCCGCAGCCCGGAAGCATCTGCCGGCCATCCTGGTCGTGGGCGATCCCGAAGGGGATGTGCCGTTGGCGCCGCTGGGAGCTCTTTACGTGGCACAGCAACTCCTCGAGACACCGGGATTGTTTGCCCGTCATACCTGGTACATCATCCCTTCCCTCAATCCCGATGCGGAGATGCACTTTTTCAACAAACCGCGCTGTCGCGACCCACGCAACGCCCGGCCCGTGAATGACGATCTCGACGAGGCCACCGACGAGGACGGTTACGACGACCTCAACGGCGACGGCCTCATCACGATGATGCGGGTGCCGGACCCTCAGGGGAGCTGGGTGGTGATGAAAAAAGATGCCCGCCTGATGCGGAAGGCCAATCCCGTGAAAGGGGAAAAAGGAGAATACAAGCTCTATACCGAAGGCCTCGACAATGACGGTGACGGGCAATACAATGAGGACGGCCCCGGAGGCACCAACGTGGGGATCAACTTTCCCCATCTCTTCCGCCCCCACCGTCCCGACGGAGGTCTCTGGCCCGGCTCGGCCCCCGAGGCGTTCGCGCTGATGAAGTTCGTCACCGGCCATCCCGAGATCGCCATGGTGATGTTCTACGGGTCGACTGACTTTTGCAGAGTGCCACCCAAAGGAGGCAGGAAAGGCGCGGTCGACCTCAACCGTATCAAGCTGCCCAAAGATGTGGCGAAACAGTTCGGAGCCGATCCGGACAAGACCTATACGATGAAAGAACTCATCGAGATGGTAAAGGCTTTTGTACCTGCCGGGATGGAGATCACCGAATCGGACATTGCCAGTTTCCTGGGGTTGGGTGCCATGGTCAACCCTTTGCCCGACGACCTGAAGTACTACCGTGAGCTGGCGGAGAAATACAAAGAATACTTGAAGGAACAGGGGATGGACCAGGAACGGCTCGACCCGGCCCCGGCCAAGGACGGCTCACCCGAGCTGTGGGTTTATTACCAGATCGGTGTGCCGGTGTTCTCCATGAACTTCTGGACCCTGCCTAAGCCTCAGGAAGAGAAAAAGGAAGAAGAGGGGAAAGACACACTCACCACGCAGAGGATCGGCAAGATGAGCAAGGAAGATTTTCTGGCGCTGGAGGATGAGAAGCTGAATGCATACCTGAAGGCGGTGAAGGCTCCGCCGCAGTTCGATGCGAAGAAGGTGAAGGCGATGGTGCAAGGGGGGCAGCTCACCCCGAAGAAGATCGCTGAGATGATCGGCAAGATGGGCGGCGGACCGGATGAGAAGGGGGAGGAGAAGGTCGATCCGAAGATGAAGGCCTTGTTGGCCTTTGCGGATGCCCATCCCGGATGGCAGGGGTATATCCCCTGGCAGCCCTATGAGCATCCGGATCTTGGGAAGGTGGAGATCGGCGGCATGGTGCCGTATGCCGACAACACACCTCCCGCCACGATGATCGACTCGCTGCTGCGGGGGCAGGTGCCTTGGGTGTTTACGTTGGCCGATTCGCTGGCGCAGCTGCATATAGAGAAGACGAAAGTGGAGCCGCGTGGCGGAGGCGTCTATCAGCTGACCGTATGGCTCTCCAATGACGGTTACCTGCCTTTCCCCACCGCCATGGGAAAGAAAAACCAACATGTGCCGCCGGCGGTGGTGCAGGTAATAGGGAACGTCGCCTTCCTCGAGGGACGCGACTGGACCCCTGTCAACAGCCTGGCCGGGAAAAGCGTGAAAAAACTTTCGTGGTTGCTGCATGCCGACAAGCCTGCCAGTGTGGAGATCCTGCTTACCTCTCCCAATGCCGGAGGGGATAAAAGAACGATAAAGATCGGAGGTGCATCATGAGAAAAGCCAAAATGATATGGATGGGGCTGATCCTCCTGGTTATGGCCGGCCCCCTGCAGGGACAGGACGAAACCCAACCCCTGACCGTACCCCTGCGTTTCGATCACTATTACACCTATGAACAGGTGGTCGAGGCCATGAAGCTGCTCCATCGGACCTATCCTTCGCTCACTCAACTGAACCTGCTGGGAAAGAGTGAAGAAGACCGGGAGATCTGGGAGCTGACGATCCACAACCCGGAGACGGGCGACATCCTGGACAAACCCGGTGTGTATGTCGACGGGAACATCCACGGCAATGAGATCCAGGCCGGAGAGGTGTGTCTGTATCTGGCCGACCTCCTGCTGACACATTACGGCCGGAACGAACGCATCACCCGGCTGGTCGACCGCAATGTCTTTTACATTGTTCCCGTGGTGAACGTGGACGGACGGTACCATTTCTTTGCCGATGCCAATACGATGCATTCGAACCGGGGTCTGCGCCGTCCGAAAGATGACGATCATGACGGCCGGATCAACGAAGATTTCCCTGACGATCTGGATGGTGACGGCAACATCTGTATGATGCGAAAGCGCGATCCCAATGGAAAATACCGCACCGACCCGAGCGATCCGCGGCTGATGGTGCGTGTGGGTCCGGGGGAAAAAGGAGAATGGACCCTGCTGGGTTATGAGGGTATCGACAATGACGGGGACGGCCGGATCAACGAGGATGCCGAAGGGTATGTCGATCCCAACCGCAACTGGGGCTATAACTGGGCTCCCCCTTATGTGCAGCGCGGTTCGGGGGATTATCCCTTCTCGGGGAACGCCATGCGTGCCATTGCCTCGTTCATGATGGACCATCCCAACATCATCGTGGTGTGGGCTTTCCATAACTACGGCGGGATGATCCTCCGCGGCCCCAGCACCAAACAGGAGCATATCCCCCAGGCCGACATCCGCGTTTACGACTACCTGGGCAAGAACGGGGAAAAGATCATCCCGGGCTACCGTTATCTGATCAGCTGGAAGGATCTTTATTCGACCTATGGGGACTTCACCGATTTTACCGACAATATTGTCGGCAGTTACAGTTTTGTCGGCGAGCTTTACCGTATTGCGCAGGAGACCTACCGCTCCCCTTCGTCGGGCGGGAAAAAGGAGGAAGAGACCCTTTTCGGTGGGGAGGATGTCGAACGGACCCGCGAACGGCTTAAGTTCAACGATTATGTGGCCATGGGTATGTTGTTCAAGCCCTGGAAGCCATACCATCATCCCGTATACGGCGATATAGAGATCGGCGGGTGGATGAAGATGAGCACGCGCATCCCGCATCCTTTCATGCTGGAAGATCTGGTGCACCGGGCTGCCTCGGCCGTGCTCTTCACGGCCGACCAGACGCCGGAGGTGAAGATGACACTTCTCGGCAAGAAAAAGATCGGGAAGGACCTCTGGCAGGTACGGGTGCGCTTATCCAACGAGAAGGCCATCCCTTCGATGAGTTACATCAGTGTCAACGAAAAACTCTACCCGAAAGATATGGTCACCGTCAAAGGGCCCCGGGTGACGGTCGTGGCCGGCGGCCGCCTGCTGGATGAATATACAGGACGGACCCTGTACAAGGAGAAAAAACCGGAGATCCAGTTCCTGCAAGTGCCGGGCTTCGGACACACCGACCTGCAGTTCCTGCTGAAAGGGAAAGGAGAGGTGACTTTTCTGTATCGCTCCCGCAAGGCGGGATCCCGCCGGATGAAGGTGGTGTTGTGAGCGGGTTCTATTTCTCCACTTCGCGGATGGTGTAGTTGTACCCTTCGATGATGGGGTTGGTGAGGATCTTGCGGCAAGCCTCGTTGACCTGCTCCATGGCCTTCTCCTTGCTGTCCGATTCGATCTCGAGGGTGATGTGTTTTCCAATGCGTACGTTGGAGACATTATCGAACCCCAGTTTTTTCATGCTCTGGGTCACGGCCTTCCCCTGCGGGTCAAGCAAGGCCTTCAGCGGCATTATATCGATCTCGGCGATGAACTTCATGATTCTGTCTTTTTGGTATTCGCATTGAAAAGGTTTGCAACGAGTGCCATAAAAATATACAAAATTATGATACCCGGTATGGCCCGAAGGTTGAAGAGGATCAGGAGCGGGAGGGCGATGGCGAGAAGGAGTATGGGGGGCAGCATCTCGCGGAAGGAGGAGGTGCCGGGTTTGATCTTGAGCGAGAAGAGGGGGATGCGGGAGGTCATGAGCAGGGCGAAGAGGAGGGCGGTAAGTGAGAGCAGGCGCGGGTCGTGGAGTGCGGGAGGCAGGTGGGGGAGCAGATGAGGCAGGGTGGCGAAGAAGAGGCCGCTGGCAGGGGTGGGAAGACCGCGGAAGGAGCTCTCCTGCGAAGGGTCGATGTTGAAACGAGCCAGCCGCAATGCCGAGGCGCCAACCACCAGGGCGGGAGCGAAGAGGTAGAGCAGGGAAAGATCTTCTCCTGCTCCCCCCCGTGAGATCAGGGAATACAGCACCGCCGCAGGCGCCACCCCGAAACTCACCAGGTCGGCCAGCGAGTCGAGCTGCTTGCCCAGCTCGGAATACGCTTTCAGCAGACGCGCCATAAAACCGTCAAAGAAATCGAATACCGAAGCCAGCACCACCAGCCATCCTGCGAGAAGCGGATCCCCCGTGAGTGCTGCCACTACGGCAAAGAACCCCGCGAGAAGGTTCAACAGTGTGATCGTATTGGGAATGTGCTTTTTCATCCGGAAAGATCTCTGGCACGACGGATGCAAAAGTAAGGGAATTCGTCATTTTTAACTAATTTTACCTTTCGTTCTTAAGCAGGGAAAGATGGAAGAGCCTTTTGGGGGGATCATGAACCCCCGCATTGCGGTCGACTTTGACGGGACGATCGTCGAGCACAAATATCCGGAGATCGGCGAGCCGAAGCTGTTCGCCTTCGAGACACTGAGAGCCTTGCAGAAAAAAGGGTTCCGGCTGATCCTGTGGACGTTCCGGATAGGGAAAGAGCTGGAGGAGGCGGTGGAGTTCTGCCGGCAGCACGGGGTGGAGTTCTATGCCGTCAACAAGAACTATCCGGAGGAGGTGTTCGATGAGACAGTAAGCAGGAAGATCGATGCGGATGTATATATCGATGACAAGAACCTGGGGGGCTTCCCCGGGTGGAGCGAGGTGTGGAAGATGCTGGTGCCGGATGATATGGAGCGACGTGAGGAGTTGGTAAAGCGGGGAGGGCGGCGGCGTTTGTTCGGTGGCTTGTGGGGGCGGCGTCGCGGCGGGATGGTGTTGCATCTCATGTTGACGGTGGTGATGGCCTGGCTGTTGTTGCAGGCGGGAGGCTGCAAGGGGAAAGAGCCTCAGGGTGCGGCCGCTGTGCCTCCGCGCGATACAGCGACGGGTCAAGCCAAGGGTGGGATCTTCCCGCACAACCGCTACCGGGTGGTGTTTCTCCGTCCCAAGGAAGAGCTGACTTTTCAGGCGGGAGAGGCTGTGCCGTACGAGGTGCGGGCAGGCGACTCGCTCGACCGTCCCGACTCGTTGGTGGTGTATGTCGACAACCGGCGTCTTGCAGCCTTTGCCGGCGGTGAAGCGCAGGGAGTATGGCAAAGCGGGGAGGCTGCGGTGGGGATCCATGCCCTGAAGGCCGTCTCGTACAAGAACGGGAAAAGACAAAAGAGCAAAACCCTTCACCTGGTGTTGACCTCTAACTACGTCCCCCGGAAGATGACCTACGAGGTGGTGAAGGTCTATCCCCACGACCGGAAAGCCTATACACAGGGTCTGGTATACGAGGAGGGGTACATGTATGAAGGGACCGGTCTGCGGGGCGCATCCACCCTGCGTAAATGGGAACTCGAAAGCGGAAAGGTGGTCGAGTCGCGCAACTTGCCGCCCGACCTCTTCGGCGAGGGGATCGCCATCCTGGGCGACCGCATCTACCAGCTCACCTGGACGTCACGCACCGCTTTCGTCTATGATAAGGCCACCTTTTCCCTGCTGCGCAAGCTGCGTTACAGCACCCAAGGGTGGGGGCTCACCACCGATGGCACTTACCTGATCATGAGCGACGGCTCCAACCATCTCTATTTCCTCGATCCCCAATATTTTACGGAAGTGCGGCGGATCAGTGTCTACGACGACCGCGGACCGGTCGACCAGCTCAACGAATTGGAATATATCGACAGTACCATCTATGCCAATGTTTATCAGACCGACGAGATCGTAAGGATCGATCCGGCCTGCGGCAAGGTGCTGGAACGGATCAACCTGCGGGGGATCCTGCCGAAGAAGGAATACCGCAGCGATACCGACGTGCTCAACGGCATTGCCTGGGATCCAGAAGGGAGGCGTATCTTTGTCACCGGCAAGAACTGGCCCAAACTTTTTGAGGTGAGGTTCGTTCCGGTTCACTGAGCGTACTTTTCTCCCACGATCACGTTCATCCTTTTTTCCAGGATCTGGATTTCCAGCGGGGAATGGCCGAGGGTTTCGCCGTCGGCCTGGACATGGATGGGCGGCGTGCTGTCGACACGTATCTTTTTGGCACGGCAGGTGGTGACGCGGGGATGTTCCGGGAGACGCCCGTTGAAGAGCATGCCGAGATGGCGGAGGATGTCGAGCTTGCCGATCTTGCGGATGATGGTCACGTCGAAATAGCCGTCGTCGGGGAGGGCGTGGGGGGTCTGGCGCATGCCGCCGCCGGAATATCTTCCGATGCCGATGGAGATGGTGAAGACATCGTCGGCAAAGGTACGGCCGTCGAGATCGAGGCGGGTGTGGGTGTGACGGTAAGAGGCGAGCGTGGTGAAGAGGGTGCGCAGATATACGCCGAGGCCGCTGCGGCCTGCCTGCTTGAGGAGATTGGCGCGCTGGACCACGACGGCGTCGAAGCCCAGTCCGGCGATGTTAAGAAAGTAGCGGCTACGTTCCTCTTTCCCGTGATGGTAGCGGATGATGCCCACATCCTGCAAGAGGGTCTTCCCTTTTTTTAGCGTGGCGACGGCTCCTTTGATATCCGCAGGGA
>JAMOUS010000252.1 GCA_027067975.1 Bacteroidales bacterium
CTTGTCGACGCCGGGCTCGACAAGGCCCATCTCCCGGAGGAAAGCCTGGCGGTCGGCAGGGTCGTCGAGTTCGGCGATCTCGGCCTCCATGGCGCCGGCGATGATGATGAGGCCGGCCTCCTCCTCGCGGATGGCCTCGCGCACCCGCTCGACATAGGTATTGCCGCTGACAGCCGAGGCCTCGTCGACGTTGCAGACATAGAGCACCGGCTTGGCCGTGAGGAGGAAGAGCGGGTCGGTGACACGCTTCTCCTCGTCGCTCAGGGGCAACGTACGCAAAGGCTTGTATTCTTCCAGATGGGCCTTCACCCGCTCGAGCACCTCCAGTGCATGGCGGGCCTCCTTGTCGCCGCTCTTGGCCTGCTTGCGCACCTTCTCCATGCGCTTTTCCACCGACTCGAGGTCTTTCACCTGCAGCTCGAAGTCGACGATCTCCTTGTCGCGTACCGGGTCGACGGAGCCTTCGATGTGGGGGAGGTTGTCATCGTCGAAACAGCGCAGCACATGGATCAGCGCGTCGCAGTTGCGGATGTCGGCCAGGAACTGATTGCCCACGCCCTCGCCCTGGCTTGAGCCTTTCGTGAGCCCGGGGATGTCGAGGATCTCCACCGTGGCGGGGATGATCTTCTCCGTGGGCTGGTGCCTGGCCAGTTCCTCCAGCCGCGGATCCGGCACGGGGATCACGCCGATGTTGGTCTTGCGCGAACCGAAAGCGAACTCCGTCACCTCGGCCTTGGTGTTCGACATGCAGTTGAACAGAGTGGTCTTGCCCGTGTTGGCAAGGCCTATGATGCCACATTGCAGGCTCATTGTCGTAAGGCTTGGTTCCGCGGCAAAAATACCACTTTTTCCCGGGATTACGGGAAAGAGAGAGGACGCTCCGGAAAGAGGATGATGAAATTTATTTTTCTATTGCGGATTTTGGCGTAATTTTAGGGGAAATTCCACTACACTGAAGATCATTTGCAAGTGGCTACATCACGACGACACGTTTTACTGATCGTAATTCTGCTGATGGCAGATCTTTTTCCGGCGGCGGCGCAGGTGCCGCTGCGCAAGCGTCCCGAGCCTCCGTTGACGCGTATCCTGTTCGTTTTCGACTGTTCGAAGAGCATGGCGGGCAAGTGGAACAGTGACAAGAAGATCAACATTGCCCGGCGTTTTTTGGCGGCGACGGTGGACAGTCTGGCGGGGTTGCGGCATGTGGAGATGGCGCTGCGGGTGTTCGGTCACCAGAGTCCCGTCCCGCCGCAGGACTGCTCCGACAGCCGGCTGGAGGTGCCTTTCGGCCCCAACAACGCAGGGGCCATCAAGCACAAGCTCTCCTATCTCATCCCCAAGGGCACCACGCCCATTGCCCGCTCGCTGGCCCTCACCGAGCATGATTTTCCGCCATGCGACAACTGCCGCAATGTGGTCGTACTCATCACCGACGGTATCGAGGCTTGCGACGGCGACCCCTGTGCCGTCTCCCAGGAGATGCAGAAGAAAGGGATCATCCTGCAGCCGTTCGTCATCGGCATCGGCGAAGACCCCCAGTTCCGCCAGACTTACCACTGTGTGGGCCGTTTTTACGATGCTGCCGACGAGAAGGAGTTCAGCCGTGTCCTCAAGGTGGTGGTGCGCCAAGCCCTCGACCGCACCACCGCCCAGGTCAACCTCCTCGACAGCTACGGCAACCCCACCGAGACCAATGTGAACATGACCTTTTACGACCGTCTCTCCGGCAAGGTGATGGCCAACTTTTACCATACCATCAACAACCGCGGGGTGCCGGATACGATCTATCTCGACCCGCTGGTCACCTACCGTCTGGTGGTGCACACCCTGCCTCCCGTGACCGTCGACAGCGTGCGGGTCTATCCTCACAAACATACCATCATCGCCGTGGATGCCCCCCAGGGTGTCTTGCGGGTTGTCTCCGCTTCGACAGCCTGGAAAGACCGTCAGGTGATCGTCCGCCGCCATGGGCAAGGGGAGACCGTGAACGTACAGAACCTCAACGCGAAAGAAAAATACCTCGTGGGCAAGTACGACCTCGAGGTGCTGGTGTTGCCCCGTATGAAGGTGACCGTCGAGGTGGCGCAGAGCACCACCACCACCGTCGAGATCCCCGAGCCGGGCCTTATCAACATCTTCTTCCCCAAAGAAGGGTATGCCAGCCTCTACCTGATGCAGGGCCGGGAACAGGAGTGGGTCACCAACTTGCGGAACGACGTGGTGCGCCAGTCGGTATACCTGCTGCCGGGCGACTACATCATCGTCTACCGTCCCAAATACTCCAAAAGCATCGAATACACACGGGAGAAGAAGTTCAAGGTGGTGTCGGGACAAAGCCAGACGATCCGTTTTTTCTGAGCGGTCGTTAAACCTTGGGAGGTTGCAGAGGGTCTAAACAAAAAAACGTCATTGGAGAGCTATTCGGATCAGGAGTTGCTGGATCTTTTTACCGACCCCGTGCAACGGGAACGGGCGTTCACATTGATCGTGGAGAAGTACCAGCGGCGCCTGTACCACCATATCCGCCGCCTGGTCATCTCCCATGAAGATGCCGACGATGTGCTGCAGAACACTTTCGTGAAGGTGTGGAAGGGGCTGGGAAGGTTCCGCGGCGGGTCGGAACTGTTCACCTGGCTCTACCGGATCGCGACCAACGAGGCGCTCAACTTTCTCAAACGCGAACGCAAAAACCTGTTCCGGCCGTGGGAGGGGTATGAGCGGCAACTGGAGGAGACCCTCGAAAGCGATGAACACTTCTCCGGCGACACGATCCTCAAACGCTTGCATAAGGCCCTGCTCCGTTTGCCGGAGAAACAACGGCTGGTGTTCAACCTGCGGTACTTTGAGGGCATGCGGTATGAGGAGATGTCACGGATCCTCGGCACCACGGAGGGAGCCCTCAAGGCATCGTACCACCATGCGGTGAAAAAAGTGGAAAGTTACCTTCGCGAGGATTAAACTTTCGGGGGCAGGGGATGTCAAACGGATGGAAGAAAAGAAGAAAGAAAAATGGATTGGATGAAGGACAGAGGAAAAAAAGAGGACGGCTTCCGGGTCCCGGAAGGATATTTCGAGGTCCTGCCCGGCCGGATCATGGAGCGTGTGCGGCAAGAACGGACGGCGGTACCGTTGCGGAGACGCTTTTATCGTGTGGCCGTGGCGGCGGCAGTCGCCCTGTTCCTCGCCGGAGGCACATGGTTCGCCACCCGTGAGGCCTTTGCTCCCTCGCCGACGGAACAAGGACTGCAGGCATACATCCTCAATAACGAGGAGGTGGACGAGATCCTTCTCTATGACTTTCTGGAACAGGAAGAAGAGATCACCCCTGACGAAAAGAACGGTGACGAGGATGCACTGATCAGTTATCTCCTTACGGAGGGGGTGGATGAGAATATGATCACAGAACTGTATTAAAATGTAATGTCATGAAAAAGCACAAGATCGCCTGGATGTTGTTGGTCGCTACTCTTTTCCCGCTCGCAATGAGGGCCCAGGACCGCCAGCGTGCCGAGCGGATCAACGCCCAGCGGGTGGCCTTCATCACCGAGAAACTGCAGCTTACCCCCGAGGAGGCTCAGCGTTTCTGGCCGGTGTACAATGAGTACCGGAAGAAAAGGATGAAGCTCGAGGAGGAGAAAGCCCGTCTGGTTCGCAGCTATTCGTCGTCGGGAGGGTCCCTTACCGACGAGGAGGCGGAAAAACTGGGGGATCGGTATGTGGCGCTGGAGAAACAACAGGCCGACCTGCTGGTCGAGTATCACCAGAAGTTCAAGAAGGTGTTGCCGCCGAAAAAGGTGTTGATGCTTTATAAGGCCGAGAAGCAATTCACCGCCTATCTCCTGCGCCAGATCCGAGACCGCCAGCGGCGTGATGCCCCGAGGAGCCGGAGATAGGTCACTGTAAGCCCAAGATGCCGAAATAGGCACAATGGTCGGAAATCTCCGGTTCGGTGAGGGTCATCCGGAAGAGGGCCGACCACTTGTCAGCAGGGCGGAAAAGAATATAATCGAGTTTTTTGTCAGGTTGGGATGCGGGGAAGGTCGGCCGGATCTTCCCTTCTTCGTAGATAGGCGTCCACTCTTTCTTCAGCAGTTCGAGACTGCTGCTTTCCGGGAGGGCATTGAGATCGCCTGCCAGGACGAGGGGATGGGTGATGCCTCTGAGCCGGGCGTTCAGCCGTTCGATCTGGCGGTTGCGGCGTGTCTCCTCCTCCGAGAGTTGCACGGTCACCATTGTCAGCGTGTCGGTAGGGGAGAAGCGCAGGGTGACCATCAGGGCCGCTGCAGGCTCTTCCTCGCCGGGATCGTCCAGCGGGATCACCTTGCTGCCCAGCAAGGTATGTTTCGAGAGAATGGCGGTGCCGTAACCGCCCCCGTCGTAAAGGTAGGAGAGTCCGAACATGGGTACCAGGCCGGTGCGAAGGCCCAGCTCCGTGGCTACATCCTTGAGACCGGAACGTGAGGTCAGAAAATCCACCTCCTGCAATGCGACCAGGTCGGGGTCCTCCTTGCTGATCACGGCGGCGATCTTGTCCATGTCGTAATCGCCGTTCAACGTGGCTCCGCCGTTGTAAATGTTGAACGTGAGGACCTTCACCTCAAATCTCCCCGGGTTGGGAGGGGTTACGGGAGAGGTTGCATCCTTCCCGCCACATCCTGTCAGCATGGCCGTCAATCCGGCTATGATCACCCATTTTTTCATTTTCTGTTCCTCTCCTTTTTTCTTGTTCAAAAGTACAAAAAAGGAACAGAGAGTTCAGTCTCCCGACCTGAACTCTCTGTTCCCGGAATGGATCAACGTCCCTGTCGTTTGTTGTTCATGGCGCGGGTAGGCCATCTCTTGGTGTCGATGGCGATCCCGCCGGCGTCGAGGGCATAGAGGCGTGCGCCGCCGGCGGAGCCGTCGTAGGCGACCACGTAGATCGTCCCGTCGTTGGCGATGGCGCAGCCGGCCCAGATCTCGCCGGAGAGCTTGACCGGCTTCCAGCGGTCCATGCCGTGTTTGTCGAGGACGTAGAAGTATCCTGCCAGGTCACCGAGGTATATGTTGCCTTGGGCATCCAGGGTGGGGACGGCCTTCACCTTGCCGTTGAGCTTACGGGCCCAGATCGTCTCGCCTGTGGCGGGATCCAGGGCACGCAGTGTCGAGTCGGTCTCGCTGGTGATGAATACCGTGCCGTCGGGGCCGATGGCTGCTCCGTTGAGGTAGACGCCGTTGACGTCGGTGTTCTCCCACAGTGTGCTCCCGTCGGTCATTTTCACCGCATAGAAATGCCGGTATTGGGTGCCGACGTACAGCACACCCCGTTCGTTGTCCAGGGCAACGGGGTTGGCCGTCTTTTTCATCTTGTCGGTGACGCTCCACAGGACGGTTCCGCTGGCGCCTTCATCCTTTACGGCGTACATCCTGCGGTACAGGTCGATGAAGTAGATGGTGCTGTCTTGGCCGATGACCGGGGTGGCGCTCACGCCGTTGGGGGTGTCGATCTCCCACTTCACACTTCCGTCGGAGGTGTTGATGGCCTTGATGTCATTGTTTCCCGTATAGAATCCGGCATAGAGTGTCTTGCCGTCATGGGAGAGCGCCACGCCGGCATAGGCCACGCGGGTGCTCACCGAGTCGGCCCAGATCACCGAGCCGTCATGGGCGTTGAGCGCGAACACCCAGCCGTTCTTCTCTGTGCCGAAGAGGGTGTCGTTGCTGTTGGAGAGGGCCATGCTGCCGTAGATCTTCCCGGCGGGGCTTTTGTAGCTCCACAGCGCATGCCCGTCGGGGTCGACGGCAAAGATGTTGGGGTGGGTGCCGTCGCCGTCAATCCCCACATAGACGTTGCCGTCATCGGAAAGGGTTACGCCCGACTTGACATACTTGCTTCCGCCGGGCATGAAGAACGACCAAAGCGTGTCCACGGGCTCGTAGCCGCTCAGGGAGACGGTCTTCCAGGCGGTGTCGTACAGCATCAGCGTCCCCTCTT
>JAMOUS010000253.1 GCA_027067975.1 Bacteroidales bacterium
CGGTCTCATAGATCTGTCCCAGGTTCATTCGTGAGGGCACCCCCAACGGGTTGAGGACGATGTCCACCGGCGTGCCGTCCTCCAGGAAGGGCATGTCCTCGGCCCGTACGATCCGCGCCACGATCCCCTTGTTCCCGTGACGGCCGGCCATCTTATCACCCACTTTGATCTTGCGCTTCTGGGCAATGTACACCTTCGCCAGCTTGATGATGCCCGCAGGCAACTCGTCGCCGATGCTACGGGTATACTTCAGACGTTTGTAATAGCCGTCGATCTCCTTGTACTTGCGGAGATAGTTGTGCAGGATCGTCTTGATCTGCTCGTTCTTCTTTTTGTCGGTCGTCCACTTGTTCGGGTTGACATTGAGGAAGTCGACCGTCTGCAACAGTTTGAGCGTGAACTTGGTCCCCTTGGGGATCACATCCTCGTTGAGGTTGTTCTTCACCCCCTGCGAGGCCTTGCCGTTCACGAGGACGAAGAGCTTGTCGATCAACTTATTGCGCAGCTCGGCAGCCTTCTCCTGGAACTCTTTGTCGAGTTTTTCGAGGTACGGCTTGTCGGCCGCACGGCTGGCGCGGTCCTTGTTGGCACGGGCAAAGAGTTTCTTGTCGATCACCACGCCGGTGAGCGAAGGACCCGCCTTCAGCGATGCGTCCTTCACATCGCCTGCCTTATCCCCGAAGATGGCACGCAACAGCTTCTCCTCCGGCGAAGGATCCGACTCCCCTTTCGGGGTGATCTTTCCGATAAGGATATCGCCCGGCTTCACATGCGCCCCGATACGGATCAGACCGTTCTCGTCGAGGTTCTTCGTAGCCTCTTCGCTCACGTTGGGAATGTCGGAGGTGAGCTCCTCCAGCCCCCGCTTGGTGTCACGCACCTCGAGGATGTACTCGTCGATATGGATGGAGGTGAAGACATCGTTCTTCACCACATTCTCCGAGATCACGATGGCATCCTCGAAGTTGTACCCTTTCCAGGGCATGAAGGCCACTTTCAGGTTGCGGCCGAGCGCCAGCTCACCGTCGACGGTACCGTATCCTTCGGTGAGCACCTGTCCTTTTTTCACCTTATCCCCTTTGCGGACGATCGGCTTGATATTGATGCAGGTGTTCTGGTTGGTCTTGCGGAACTTGGTGAGTTTGTATTCTTTGACATCATCGTCGAAGCTCACAAACTTCTCCTCCTCGGTACGGGAGTAGCGGATGACGATCCTTTCGGAGTCGACATATTCGACCACGCCGTCGCCTTCGGCGATGTAAAGCATGCGCGAGTCGCGTGCCACCACCTCTTCGATGCCGGTCCCCACGATGGGGGCCTGGGGCTGAAGGAGGGGCACCGCCTGGCGCATCATGTTCGACCCCATCAGGGCCCGGTTGGCGTCGTCGTGTTCGAGGAAGGGGATGAGCGAGGCCGCCACCGAGGCGATCTGGTTGGGCGCAACGTCCATCAGGTCGACCTTCGAGGCATCTTCCAGCGGAAAATCCCCCTCGAAACGGGCCTTCACCTTCTGGTTGATGAAGCGTCCCTCTTCATCGTAGGGCGCATTGGCCTGGGCGATGAGCTTGTTCTCCTCCTCTTCGGCGCTGAGGTACACCACCGCATCGTTGTCGAGGTTGACCCGTCCGGCCTCCACCTTGCGGTAGGGTGTTTCGATGAAGCCCAACTCGTTGATCTTGGCGTATACGCACAGCGACGAGATCAGCCCGATGTTGGGGCCTTCCGGCGTCTCGATCGGACAGAGGCGGCCGTAGTGGGTGTAGTGCACGTCACGCACCTCGAAGCCGGCACGTTCACGCGACAGGCCGCCGGGACCCAGCGCCGACAGGCGCCGCTTGTGCGTCATCTCGGCCAGCGGGTTGGTCTGGTCCATGAACTGCGACAGCTGGTTCGTGCCGAAGAATGAGTTGATCACCGACGAGAGCGTCTTGGAGTTGATCAGGTCGATGGGCGTGAACACCTCGTTGTCACGCACGTTCATCCGCTCGCGCGTGGTGCGTGCCATACGGGCCAGCCCCACACCGAACTGGTTGTAGAGCTGCTCGCCCACCGTACGCACACGCCGGTTGCTCAGGTGGTCGATGTCGTCGACATCGGTCTTCGAGTTGATCAACTTGATCAGGTGCTTGATGATCTCCACGATGTCAGAGGGGGTCAGCACCTGCTGGTCGAGGGGGGTGTCGAGGCCCAGTTTCTTGTTGAGCTTGTAACGTCCCACCTCGCCCAGGTCGTATCTTTTGTCCGAGAGGAAAAGATTGTTGATCACCTCGCGGGCGGTCTGCTCGTCCGGCGGCTCGGCATTCCGCAGCTGACGATAGATGTGCAACACCGCCTCCTTCTCGGAGTTACAGGGGTCTTTCTGGAGGGTGTTGAAGATGATCTCATAGTCCGTGACATCCTTGTCCTCCTTGTGCAGGAGGATCGTGCCGGGGTTGGCATCGAGGATGAGGTCGATGTGCTCTTTTTCGAGGACGGTCTCCCGTTCGAGCACCACCTCATTCCTTTCGATGGAGACCACCTCGCCGGTGTCCTCGTCGACGAAATCTTCGACCCACGACTTCAGCACGCGGGCGGCCAGTTTGCGTCCCAGGGCCCGCTTGAGGCTGGCTTTGGATACCTTGATCTCCTCGGAGAGGCCGAAGATATCGAGGATGTCCTTATCGCTCTCGAAGCCGAAAGTACGCAGCAGCGTGGTCACCGGCAATTTTTTCTTCCGGTCGATGTACGCGTACATCACGTTGTTGATGTCGGTGGCGAACTCGATCCACGACCCCTTAAACGGGATGACGCGTGCCGAATAGAGTTTGGTACCGTTGGCATGGAGGCTCTGGCCGAAGAAGACCCCCGGCGAACGGTGCAGCTGCGAGACGACAACACGCTCGGCCCCGTTGATGATGAAGGTACCCCGTTCAGTCATATAAGGGATCGTACCGAGGTAGACATCCTGTTCGACCGTCTCGAAATCGACATGCTCCGGGTCGTTGCATGAAAGTTTCAGGCGTGCCTTCAACGGAACACTGAAAGTGAGCCCGCGCTCCAGACACTCCTCGATGGTGTAGCGCGGCGGATCAATGGTGTAGTCGATGAACTCAAGCTTAAAATTGTTCCGGGTGTCGGTGATGGGGAAGTTTTCGGTGAACACCTGATAGAGCTTCTCCTTCTTTCGCTCTTCGGCTGTCGACTCGATCCGGAAGAACTCCCGGAATGATTTCAACTGGATCTCAAGAAAATCGGGATAATCCAGCTGATCCTTGATGGTGGAGAATGATATACGTTTCTGTGGGGTTGTTGCCGGCATCGCAAATATGAGTTATGATGAAAAAAGATCTTTCCCTGATACAATAGCAAACAGGTTTAGGATCCCCCTTCCGGGAGGATCCTAAACCTTTAACAAGAAGAATAGTCCTTCCTTATTTGATCTCAACTTCTGCTCCGGCTTCTTCCAACTGGTTTTTAATCGCTTCAGCTTCTTCTTTGGAGACGCCTTCCTTCACAGGAGCGGGAGCGGAGTCGACCACGCCTTTGGCCTCTTTGAGGCCGAGGCCGGTGAGTTCTTTCACCAGCTTCACCACCTGCAGCTTGGCCCCACCGGGCGACTTCAGGATCACGTCGAAGCTGGTTTTCTCTTCAGCGGCAGCACCTTCACCGCCGGCAGCCGGACCGGCAACGGCCACTGCTGCTGCTGCAGGTTCGATATTGTATTCCTCCTTGAGGATGTCTGCCAACTCATTGACTTCTTTAACCGTCAGGTTCACTAATTCTTCAGCGAGCTTTTTCAGATCTGCCATGGTTTCTAAAATTTAATCGTTAATTACTTTTTTCTTTGTTCAAATTTCAACTTTCTTTTTCTGCCAAAGTCTTCAACACTCCGGTCAGGATGTTGTTACCGCTCTGCAGGGCGGACATGAGGTTACGCATGGGCGACTGCAACAGCATGATGATGTCGCCGATCAGCTCTTCTTTCGACTTGAGCGAGGCAAGTATATCGAGCTGCTCATCTCCGATGTACACCGACTCTTCCACATAGGCTGCCTTCAGCACCGGCTTCTCATGGTTCTTGCGGAACTCTTTGATCAGCTTGGCCGGAAGGTTGCCCACGTCGGTCAGCATAATGGACGACGGATTCTTCAGCACTTCATAGAGTCCCGAAAAATCCCTGTCCGCCTTCTCGAGGGCTTTCTTCAGCAGGGTGTTCTTCACCACGATCAGTTTGATCCCCTTTTCGAAGCATTTCCGCCGCAGGGCACTCGTATCGGCCGCATTCATCGTGGAGATGTCGGTGATATAGAGATGCCCCCGGGCATTGATCTGCACCGTGAGAGAATCGATGATCGCATTTTTTTCTTCCCTTGTCATAGTTCAATACAGGTTATGCGTTTAGTCAATCGCTTTGGGATCCACCTTGATGCCGGGACTCATCGTACTCGACAGGTAGATGCTCTTGATGTACGTCCCCTTGGCGGCGGCCGGTTTCAGCTTCTGGATCGTTGAGATGAACTCCTGGGCATTTTCCACGATCTGTTCGGGCTTGAAAGATACTTTCCCGATCGATGCGTGTACGATCCCATACTTGTCCACCTTGAAGTCGATCTTTCCCTGCTTCACCTCCTTGACGGCTTTTCCCACTTCCATGGTCACCGTCCCGCTTTTGGGGTTGGGCATCAACCCGCGCGGCCCGAGGATCCTACCCAGTTGCCCCACCTTGCTCATCACCTGGGGCATGGTGATCACCACGTCGAAGTCAAGCCAGCCACCCTTGATCTTCTCGATATATTCATCGAGACCGACATAGTCGGCGCCGGCGGCTTTGGCCTCTTCTTCCTTGTCTGGGGTACAAAGCACCAGCACCTTGGTCTCTTTCCCGGTACCGTGGGGCAGTGTCACCACGCCACGCACCATCTGGTTCGACTTACGGGGGTCGACCCCCAAACGCACGTCGATGTCCACCGAAGCATCGAAGTTGGTGTAGGTGATCTCCTTCACCAACTTGGCCGCCTCGGCCAGAGGGTAGGGTTTCCCAGGTTCGAACTTGGCAAGAGCTTCTTTCCTCTTTTTTGTCAGTTTAGCCATTTTTCACGCTTTCTTTATTGGTTGTTTCCCGGGAACTCACCCTGGATGGTGATCCCCATGCTCCTGGCGGTACCGGCCACCATTTTCATGGCCGACTCGATCGTGAAGCAGTTCAGGTCGGGCATCTTGTTCTCGGCGATGGTCCGCACTTGGTCCCACGTGATCGTAGCCACCTTGTTGCGGTTGGGTTCCGCCGAACCCGACTTGATCTTCGCGGCCTCCTTCAACTGCACGGCCACCGGCGGTGTCTTCGTGACAAAGTCGAACGACTTGTCCGTGTACACCGTGATGACCACCGGGATCAGCTTCCCTGCCATCTCCTGGGTCCGCGCGTTGAACTGCTTGCAAAAGTCCATGATGTTCACGCCCTTTGCGCCCAACGCAGGACCTACCGGAGGCGACGGGTTGGCCGCACCGCCACGGATCTGTAACTTGATGATTCCTGCGACTTCTTTTGCCATAATTCAGGATTTCTACATTCTGGTTATCAATAGATCAGCCACCGGTCGCTCAGGAAGCATTATGATTATTGCGACCCCGCTGATATTTTAAGTCTCTTATTCCTTCTCTACCTGCATGAAACTGAGCTCCAGGGGGGTCTTCCGCCCGAAAATCTTCACCATCACCTTCAGTTTTTTCTTCTCCTCGTTCACCTCTTCGATCACGCCGGTGAAGCTGTTGAAGGGGCCGTCGATCACCTTGACCGTCTCGCCGACGAAGAAGGGCACGTTCAACTCCTCGTCGCTGGTGGCCAGTTCGTCCACCTTACCGAGGATGCGGTTGACCTCCGACTCACGCAGGGGCTGCGGCTTGGCATTCTTGCCGTACTCCTCTCCCAGGAACCCCAACACATTGGGCACGCTCTTGAGGATGTGCGGCACCTCCCCCACCAGCGCCGCCTCCACGAGGATATATCCCGGGAAAAAGTTGCGCTCCTTGCTCACCTTCTTCCCGTTGCGGATCTGGTAGACCTTCTCTGTCGGGATCAATACCTGGGAAATGTAATCCTGGAGGTTTCTCCGGTTGATCTCAGCCTCGATGTACTCCTTCACCTTCTTCTCTTTCCCACTGATCGCCCGCAGCACATACCATTTCTTCTCCTGCTCAGCCATAATTTCTTTGTTCTGTCCGGCTTTTTTTAATAAAAGAGCCCGTATAAGAAGTTCATCAGCCTTTCAAAGACCAGGTCCATGAGGGCCACGACCAGGGCGATGATGACAGTGGCGACCATGACGACCACGGCACTGTTCTGCAGCTCGCTCCAGGTAGGCCAGGTCACCTTGTGCACCAGCTCGTTGTACGACTCGGAAATGTACGATTTCAGGCTCATGTCAACGCTCTTTTTCAGGCCTCCATTGTAACGGCGGCCCCCCGAGGGGGGCCTGGCCTGAAGGTTCATTGAAAAAATTTGCACGGGAGGAGCGACTCGAACGCCCGACACCTGGTTTTGGAGACCAGTGCTCTACCAACTGAGCTACACCCGTGTCCATTTGGAAGGGAAAAGGGCAAAACCCTTTTCCCCGGTATCTTTTGTCAATCGTTATTCGATGATCTCGGTCACCTGTCCGGCACCGACGGTACGGCCGCCTTCGCGGATAGCGAAGCGCAGACCCTGATTCAGTGCCACAGGATAGATCAGCTCGACGGTGATGGTCACGTTGTCGCCCGGCATCACCATCTCGGTGCCTTCGGGCAGGGTGATCTCACCCGTCACGTCCAGGGTACGCAGATAGAACTGCGGACGATATTTGTTGTGGAACGGAGTGTGACGGCCACCTTCTTCTTTCTTCAGCACGTACACCTCTGCTTTGAATTTGGTGTGCGGCGTGATCGAACCGGGCTTGGCCAGCACCATCCCACGCTTGATCTCTTTCTTGTCCACACCGCGAAGCAGCAGACCGACATTGTCGCCGGCTTCCCCTTCGTCGAGGATCTTACGGAACATCTCGACACCGGTCACCACGGTCTTGCGCTTGTTGGCACCCAGGCCGATGATCTCCACCTCGTCGCCGGTGTGGATGACTCCTGTTTCGATCCTACCGGTGGCCACGGTACCACGGCCGGTGATGGAGAAGACGTCTTCCACGGGCATCAGGAACGGCTTGTCCACATCACGCGGCGGCACGGGGATGTACTCGTCCACAGCGTCCATGAGCTCGCGCACCTTCTGCTTCCACTTTTCTTCCCCCTGCATAGCACCCAGTGCCGAGCCGCGGATTACCGGCGTGTTTTCACCGTCATAGCCGTAGAAGTCGAGCAGCTCACGCACCTCCATCTCCACCAACTCGATCAGCTCTTCGTCATCGACAAGGTCGACCTTGTTGAGGAAGACCACGATCTTGGGCACGTTCACCTGACGGGCCAGAAGGATGTGCTCGCGCGTCTGCGGCATCGGGCCGTCAGTGGCCGCCACCACCAGGATCGCACCGTCCATCTGGGCAGCACCCGTCACCATGTTCTTCACATAGTCGGCGTGACCCGGGCAGTCGACGTGCGCATAGTGACGCTTCTCGGTCTCATACTCCACATGGGCCGTGTTGATCGTGATACCCCTTTCCTTCTCCTCCGGAGCATTGTCAATGGAGTCGAAGTCCTTCACCTCTGCCAGACCCTTTTCGGCCAGCACCATGGTGATCGCGGATGTCAATGTGGTCTTCCCGTGGTCGACGTGACCGATGGTACCGATATTAACATGAGGTTTCGTCCGTTCGAATTTTTCTTTAGCCATGATTTAATGAATTAAAGTTTCTAAATTGTTGTTCTTCTTGTTATATCTTGTTTTCAACACATCCCTTAGAGCCAATGACGGGAATTGAACCCGTGACCTCATCCTTACCAAGGATGCGCTCTACCAACTGAGCTACATCGGCTTACCCAGAGCGGGAGACGGAACTCGAATCCGCGACCCTCAGCTTGGAAGGCTGATGCTCTACCAACTGAGCTACTCCCGCGATACTTTTTCACTGCTCTTAAAAGAACCTGCCCTCACGCGGCTGATGCTCTACCAATCCCGAAACTCTCCGGATCTTCGATCCGGCTCCTGTTTCGAGGATCCTCGTTTTTCTACGCAGATCGCAGATCCCTCACACAGCCTCTCTGTCTTGGTGGGGAGAGCAGGATTCGAACCTACGAAGGCATACGCCAGCAGATTTACAGTCTGCCCCAGTTGACCACTTTGGTATCTCCCCATATATCTTTGTATCATCCCTTTTGCGGGAGCCGATGGAGGGATTCGAACCCACGACCTGCTGATTACAAATCAGCTGCTCTGACCAACTGAGCTACATCGGCCTTCAAAGAACCTCGCGGAATACCCCCGAAAATCGGATTGCAAATGTAGAAAATTTATCTTGATATAACAAAAATAATACCACGAAATTTTTTCAGCCTCTTTTACACTTTCCGGATCTTATCCTTTTGTTTGGTTATCTGTTTCTTGAGGGCATCGACGGCCTGGTCGGTAGCTTCTTCGAAGGTTTTGCACTGCTTCTTGGCAAAGAGTGAGCTCCCCGGCAGTTCCAGCTTGATCTCCGTGATCTTGTTCTCCTGCACGTCCGACTTGTCCAGACGCAGGAACACCTCAGCTCCCATCAGTGTGTCGTCCATCTGGGCAAGCTTGGAGACTTTTCTCTCAATAAAATCAAGAAGCTTCTGGTCAGCATCGAACTTCAACGAATGGATCTGGATCTTCATGATAACTCCTCCTAACGTTTATGCTCTCGGATGAGCTTGTTTATACACTTTTTTCAGTTGTTCAAAGGTACTATGGGTATAGATCTGGGTAGCAGTAAGGTTGGCATGTCCGAGGATTTCTTTGATGGCGTTGAGGTCGGCTCCCCGGTTGAGCAGGTGTGTGGCGAAAGTATGGCGCAGCACGTGGGGACTCCTTTTCTCGAGCGAAGTGACCAGTCCCAGATATTTCCGCACCACCCGGTAGACGAAAGAGGGATAGAGTTGTTTCCCGTGATCGGTCACCAGCAGCCATTCGGCCTCCGGGAAGCGTTCGGCTCGCACGGCAAGGTATTCCCGCAGGGAAGCGGTCAGTTCCGGGAACAAAGGCACCTGCCGCTGCTTGTTGCGCTTACCGGTCACACGGATCACCCCCTCTTCCAGACGCACATCCTCATCCCGCAAGGCGATCAGCTCGGCCCGACGCATGCCCGTACCATACAACATTTCAACGATCATCCTGTTCCGCATGCCGGAGAATCCCTCTCCAAAGTCATGCTCATCCAGCAACCTGTTGATCTCCTCTTCTCTTACAAATGCCGGCAACGGCTTTCCCGTCCGGGGCCCCCGCACTGTCGCAGCCGGATTGTCTGACAACCCTTCCCGCTGCAGATACCGGAAAAACGACTTGACCGATGAGAGCTTGCGGTTGACACTCCGCGGCGAGACCCCCGACTCCATCAGAAACATCATCCACTCCCGGATCTCTCGATCACTCACCTCCCTCCAGGCCGGCTCCCCATCCCCCCATAAATGGGCTGCAAACTGCAACAGATCGTTGCGGTATGCAGCGACCGTATGCCCAGAAAACCTTTTCTGTGACCGTAAATATTCCGTATATCTGTCGAGGATACGCATGCCCGGGAACGTTTAAGGTGATAGGTTGAATCCGCCGGAAGATCTCCGGCCTTCAGGAACGTCCCCGCAGCATTACACTTTCTTCTCAAGCATCTTTCTGCTTCAGTTTTTGAATGTACTCGGCCCTTTTCTTCATCTCACGCCGGCGTACCGACGGCTTGATGTAAGCCTGACGCTGACGCAGCTCTCTCATGATACCGGTCTTCTCGAACTTCCGCTTGTACTTCTTCAAAGCCCTTTCGATGTTCTCACCTTCTTTTACAGGTATGATGATCATAGCTTCCTTTGATTTTTAATGAGCCGCAAAGTTAGAAATTGCTTTTTTCTTTGCAAAATTATTTTCCTTCTGCTTGTTAAGATAAGAAAAAAAGGCGGGAAATACAACCCTTCCGCCTTATTTATTCTCCTTCGTCACGGTAAGATAAGGGGCCACCCGCCGGAAGGATTCGGGGGGCAGGACCCGTTGGTGAAGCAATTCCTCCACACTGCCCACACGGCCGAAATGTTCGCGAAGGAACAGGATCGCCTCTCCCTGCCGGCGAGAAAGATATGGGTGGCGCATCAACGTCCGGAGGTCACAGGCATTGAGATCGATCTGCCTGATCCGGAGGGTATCGATGCAAGTCCTCTTACAAAGGGTTTGGTAACACACACTGTCGAGGCCATACACCTCGAGTAGTTGTTCTTTCCGTACATATCCTCCTAAAAGATCACGGTATCGGATGATCCGCACGGCCATCCAATGCGGGATGCCGGGCAGGGTATCGAGGGCCAGGGTGTCGGCACGGTTGAGCTCTATGAGGAAGGGTCGCTTTTTCTCCGGGAGAGAGGGATGATCCTCGCGACCCGGCAGGATATCCGGCCGGGAAAGGCTTTGCGTACGCCTTCTCTTGGTTACCGGATATTTCCCGAAATGGCGGGGCACCCTCTTCTTCTGTGCCGGCATGACCGTGTCCCCCGTTTTCTCTTTTTTCACCTCCAGCAACCGTACCAACGAGTCAAAGCGCCGGGCCTCTTCCGGGGGCACCGGCACCACCTGCCGCTGGCGGTGTGCCACCATGAGCACCACAGCTGTCAGCAGCAACAAGGCAAGCGAAGCCAGCCGCTCTCCCCGCGTGAAACGGAAAAACTCCATCTTCCCCTGCTCTTTGAGAAAAAGTATTCTCTGCTGTTACCTTATTATTTTATGGAGTGGGTTCAGATCCAACCCAACCCGTTCATGAACACCAGCGCAATGGCCAGCGGCGCCACAAAACGCACCAAAAAGAGGAACACCGGCAGGTATGCGGCCCGGATCGTACCGTCGTTGGAAAGTTCGGCCCGCACCCGGTCGGTCCCCATGAACCACCCTACAAACAGTACGATAAAGAACCCTCCCAAGGGAAGCAGGATATTGGCCGTGGTGAAGTCGAGGATGCCGAAGAAGTTCTGTCCCAGCATCTCCACCTTGTGAAACCATCCCCACGAGCCGGCGGCAAAGATCCCCAATACCCCCACGGCCGACGAGGCCAGCAAAGTGGCACTGCGACGCGTAAGATGAAGCTCCTCGGAGAAAAAGGCCACGATCACCTCCAATACCGAGATCGTCGAGGTAAGGGCCGCAATCGACAGAAGCAGGAAGAAGATAATGGCAAAGAAGTAGCCTCCCGGCATCTCCTGAAAGATCAGGGGAAGGGTCTTGAAAACCAATCCCGTCCCCACATCCGGCTGTATACCGAAGGCAAAGACCGCCGGAAAGATCGCAATACCTGCCAACACAGCGATGAGCGTATCGGCAATCGTGACATTGAGGGCGGTATTTCCCAGCCGCTCCTGCTTGCCGATGTAAGAACCGTAAGTGATCAAGGTTCCCATCCCGATGCTGAGGGAAAAAAATCCTTGCCCCAAGGCTTCGAGGATGGTTTCGGCCGAGATCTTTGAGAGGTCGGGCTTGAAGAGGAATTTCAGGCCTTCCGCCGCACCGGGCAGGGTGACCGCCCGCACATCCAGCACCAGGATCAGCACAAAAAGAAAAGGCATCAGCACCTTCGTATATTTTTCGATCCCGTTGCGGATGCCGGCGACGACGATCCAGGCTGTCAGGAACATGAAGATCAGGAACCACAGGATGGGCCGGAAGGTACCGCCACGGAAGTGGTCGAACATATCATTGAGCTGCTGCGACGAGAGGCCGCGGAAGCCATGCACCAGCGCCTGATAGAGATATTCCAGCGTCCAACCGGCCACGACGGTATAAAAGGCCAGTATCATGAATGCCGCCACAATGCCCATCATCCCCACCAGATACCAGGGCTGCCCCGGAGCCAGACGGCGGAACGCTCCGTATGGGTTGCGTTGCGTACTGCGCCCAATGGTAAACTCCGACAGCATCACCGGGATCCCCACCATCGCCACCAACAACAGATAGATCAGCAGGAAGATCCCGCCTCCATTCTCCCCCAGCACATATGGGAAACGCCAGATATTGCCCAACCCGATGGCCGATCCTGCGGCGGCGGCGATCACCCCGAAACGGCTGCCGAAACTGTCCCTTTGTCCTGTTTGCATCACGTGCGGTTTTGGTGGCGAAAATTCGCAAAAAACAATTATTTCTCCAAAACCTGCCGCTCCTTTCCCTTTCCCTCTCCCAAATGTGCGTTTGATGTATTATCTTTACCTTTTGTTCCGGAACCGAAAAAGTCATGCTCATGGACAAGAACAAACTGAAAAAGACCAAGATCATCGCCACCCTGGGACCTGCCTGCAGCGACCCTGCGATCATGGAACGCATGGTACGCGAAGGGGTGAACATCTTCCGCCTCAACTTCTCCCATGGCACCCACGAACAAAAGGCCAAAGAGATCAAGACCATCAAGGAGTTGCGGGAACGCCTGGGATATCCCATCGGCATCCTGGCCGACCTGCAGGGGCCCAAGCTGCGTATCGGTAAGATCAAAGGCGGAACGGTGATGCTCCGTGACGGTGAAATCATCGAGATCACCAACACCGAATGCGAAGGCGATGAAAAACGGGTCTACATGAGCTACCGAGAATTCGCCAAGGATGTCAAACCCGGCGACGCCGTCCTCATCGACGACGGTAAGATCAAGCTCGAGGTGATCGAGACCAACGGCCGCGACACCGTCCGCGCCCGCGTCATCCACGGAGGTCCCCTCTCCTCGAACAAGGGGGTCAACCTCCCCCATACCAACATTTCCCTCCCCAGCCTCACCGAGAAGGATCTGAAGGATGCCCGCTTCATCCTCGAACAGGAGGTCGACTGGATCGCCCTCTCCTTTGTCCGCAAACCGGAAGACATCCTCGACCTGCATGACGTAATCAAAAAACACGGCGGCAAGAACCAGCCCTGGATCATCTCGAAGATCGAGAAGCCCGAGGCCCTGGAGAACCTCGATCAGATCATCGACCTTTCCAAGGGGATCATGATCGCCCGCGGCGACCTGGGTGTGGAGGTCTCCTTCAGCAAGGTGCCCATCATCCAGAAAGAGATCATCCAGAAATGCATCGAGCAGGCCAAGCCGGTGATCATCGCCACCCAAATGATGGAAAGCATGATCGAAAACTTCCGCCCCACGCGTGCCGAGGCCACCGACGTGGCCAACGCCGTCCTCGACGGGGGCGACTGCCTGATGCTCAGCGGCGAGACCTCCGTGGGCAAGTACCCCGTCGAGGTGGTCACCAACATGCACAGTATCATCAGCTGGACCGAAAGCCACGGCTTTCACTACCTGCGCGAGCATCCTCCCACGGAGTTCTCCCCCACTTTCCTGCCCGAATCGGTATGCTACCACGCCTGTAAGATGGCCGAACAGACCCACTCGGAGGCGATCATCACATTCACCTACTCCGGCTCCACAGCCCTCTACATCGCCAGCCACCGTCCCAATGCCCGCATTTTCGCCTTCACCCCCAACCGCGACCTCATCAATAAACTCGCCCTGGTGTACAATGTCTATCCGTTCTGTATGGAAGAAGTGGAGAAGATCGAGGACGCCGTCCAGAAATCGGTGCGTTTCCTCAAAGAGAAAGGCCTCCTTGAAGACAACCAGGTAGTGGTGCATGTGGGTAGCACACCCGTCAATAAGCGGGGCAAAACCAATGTCTTGAAATTAAGCTATGTATGACCCTCCCCGCCCCCTGCCACTCCCCCTGAAACACATGAACACATCGAAACAATCCTTACAACAACGATCCGTGGTTTCTGAAAATCGGAATGGCCCGTGATGCCCCGGTATTTTTTCGAGGACCTATGATCGGATCGCCGGCCGTTGAGGCACTCTTTTATCCCCTGTAAAGATCATTGATGGAAATCTACCGCATAAGCATCAGAACGGATATCCGATCCCGATCTGGAGGGTGAGGTCGCGTCGCCAGCTGAACTTGCGGCCGAAGGGGATCCATTTGTATCCTTGAGGCATGCCCGGGTCGCGCATCTTGATCCCCAAGTCGCTGCGGAAGATAAAGAAATCGAAATCGAACCGCAGGCCAAACCCGCTGCCCACGGCAATATCATCCAGAAAACGGTCGAAGCGGAAAAGTGCGCCGGGACGGTCGTCTTGCCGTGAGATGGCCCAGATATTTCCCATGTCGGTGAAGAGGGCTCCTTCGAGGATCCAGAACATCTTGAAACGGTATTCGATGTTCCACTCGAGCTTCATGTCGGCCGTCTGGTTGTAGAAATTGGAATTCTCCTCGCGGTACGAGCCGGGGCCGAGCGACCGCACCTGCCAGGCCCGCAGGCCGTTGGCACCCCCGGCGTAGTACTGCTTCTCGAAGGGCACGGCCCGTGAGTTGAGGTATGGCACCGCCACACCCGCAAAGAAACGGTAGGTCATCGTCGAAACTTTGTTGATGACATTGGTGTAGCGGATGTCGATATCGGTCTTGAAATATTGGGCAAAGTTGAGCCCGAAGATACGGTAACCGCCACTGCTGTCCGTGGCCGCACCGGCCATACGGTAACCGGCATACAGCAGGTTGCCTGCCGCCTCGGCATTGACACGCAGAAAGAAATGGTTCGACATCCGGTTGAAGCTGCCGGTATTGAGAATGTAACTGTAGCTGGCCGACGAGATGAAGACATCACGGTAACTGTACGCCATATAGGTCGTGGTGTCCAACTGTTCAAGAAAGGCCGAATCGATGTAGGGCAGTTTCACCGAGTTGAGGCTGAGAGGGGAAAACATCTGCGAAACGTTCTGCGACGACCGCCAGGAATAGCCTAAGTGGGTGGTAAAGATCGTCCGCGTATAGTCGGGCCGTCGTTGGTAGTTGAACGTCACCCCCACCGTCGTCTTCGGCGCATATTTTTTCACGAACTGCTCTTTGTTGAAGAAAGGTCCCAGGAACTTTCCGAACACCAGGTTGGCATTCAGGTCGGTACCGACGATGCGTTTGAGCCCCTGTCTTTCCTGGGCCAGCGCTTCGACCGATTGCTTGATGCCGATGTTGAAGTTCTCCGCCCCGTGGAAGAGATTGCGATGAAGATAATTAAAGCTCAACGCCACACCCATGTTGCCGGAGGAGTTGGTTCCTTCCATCTCGATGGTGTACGATTGCTGTTTCACGGGTGAGAGCTGTATATGACAGTCGAGGGCCCGCAGCCCGGAAGAATCCTCTTCCGGCACCTCGGTGAAGTAGACGTTGACGAACTTGTAGACATTGAGCCCCGAAAGATGCTTGCGCGTGAGCTCCACATCTTCCTGATTGTAGATTTGGCCGGGGAAGATGTAGTTCGACTGCAGGATCACCTTTTTCTTAAGGTAGTTGGGATCCTCCTTGGAGATGAAATAATATCCTTTCTGCACGGCGGTATCCAGGCCGGTGAAGTATTGTTTGGGCTGGCTGATGGCCTGCTGGGGGTCGTAGTCGAGGAAGAAATAGACATTGCGGATGCGATAACGGGGGTGGGGGACCTCGACAATCTGCTGGTCGGGGGTCTGGCGCAGGGCATATCCCACCACCACGGCAATGTCGAGGAGATGGTTGCCCACGGTGGTATCCACCTCGAAGGTGACATAATCTTTCAGGAAGGCATAGTATCCCGAGTCGCGGAAGACCCTTTCGAGGTGGGAGCGTTCCTTCTCAAGGTCATCGACGTTGAACACCTGTCCGGGGCGGATGGCAGCGTGGAGGGTGTCGGCCAGCACCAGCTCGCGCACGGCGCTGTCCTTGACCACATAGGTGATGCGGCGGATAAGATACGGGCGACCCGTGCGGATGTCATAATACACCGCCGCCCGCTGCTTCGGACGGTACTCAATCGAGTCGTCGACCACCGCCTCGAAATAGCCCCGCGAACGGACATAATTGCGGATCTGCGTGAGTGAGCGTCCCACCTCCGAGGTGTCGAGAATCACCGGCGGCTCACCCAGGTTGCGCAGCCAACGGTTAATGCGTTTCGACTCATCAGGCCCCGACAAATTGTACAACAGCAGACCAAAACGGATACCCAAAAAACGACGGTTGGGCTGCAGGGAGATATAACCCTTGATATCGTCCTTGCTCACCTGGCCGTTACCCTCTTTCTGCAACTCGATCTTGTTTCGCGTGAGGAGGTATTCCCCCTCCGGAACATACCGCACGGGAGAACAAGACACCACCCCCAGCACCACCACCAGGAGGGGCAGATGAAAGAGATTTTTCCTATTTTTGATCAGCAGTTCCAATTCCGCATCCGGCCAGTCAGGGGAGATGATCATACAAATATACACAGGAGTTCCGGATCCGGAATACAACTTTCTCAGATTCCTCAAATGATCAGCAAGAACAAGATCAGGCTGCTCCGCTCACTGGCCCTCCGGAAACACCGTGAGGAGGAGGGGCTTTTCCTGGCGGAAGGCGACAAGATCGTACGCGATCTCCTGGAGGCCGGAGGATGGCGGGTACGGTACCTCTTTGCCAAGAAAGAATGGATCCGTAAACATGAAGCCCTATTGCCGGAGGAGATTGAGGAAGTGATCCCCGTGAGTTATGACGAGCTCAAGCGCATCTCTTTTTTGAAGACGCCGCACAATGTGGTGGCGGCGGTCGAGTTGCCGGCTTGGCCCATCCCCGCCCGGGCGCCGGCGGGCGAGCTGGTGCTGGCCTTCGAGAACATCCAGGATCCCGGAAACCTGGGCACGATCGTCCGCACGGCCAACTGGTTCGGCATCCGCCATATCTTCTGCTCCCCCGGCAGTGTCGACCTTTTCAACCCCAAGGTGATCCAGGCCACCATGGGCGCTTTCCTGCACACACGGGTGCACTATACGCCGCTCGAGGGACTGCTGGTGCGCAGCCTGGCCGCAGGCACACCGGTCTACGGCACCTTTCTCGAAGGCGATTCCCTCTATTCGGCCGCCCTGCCCCGGGAGGCGGTGGTGGTCTTCGGCAATGAGTCGAAAGGCATCTCCCCCACCCTGGCCGAAAAGATCCCCAACCACATCACCATACCCCCCGCCGCCGGGGAGAACAGGATCACCAACTCGCTCAACCTCTCCGTCTCGGCCGCGATCGTCTGCGCCTTCTTCCGCAGGCGTTAAAAGAAAAAACTATTCAAAATGGAAAGAAAGCACCCAGATCTGCGACCGCAGACGCTGTAAGGCATTCACATACTCGGGATGTTCCGACGAAGGCTCGGTGACCAAAATATTCCGGAAACCCGTCGAGACCTTCAGCTCGGTGCTCAGCTTGAAATAGGGCAGATAAAAGTCGATGCCGAACCCCTCCTCATGGTAGAGGTCCGACTGGAGCAGCCGCACATATACCGCCTTTTCGGGGTTGTACTTGCGCCGTGCCGACATGTCCATACGATAATTGACCCCCGCCACCAGATAAGGCCGGAAATTGTTGAGACGTTTGGCCTTGTATTTGAGGACAAGGGGAAACTCCAGGAACGACGACTCGATCTTCTGCTTGGCATACAGCTCCCCCCCCGGCCGGTAATAATAAAGGTCCCGTTGCCCGAACGCAAGTCCCGGCAGGAAACGCAGGTCGAGATACTTCATCAGCCGCAGGTTGGTGACCACCGACACGTTGAAGCCCGGAAGCAGGTTGTTCACATTGGCAAAGAGCGTATCCGCATTCTGCGGCGCATTGCGGTTGGTCACATAAAAATCCATCGTATTGAGCCCCAGCGTGAAGCCGAAGTGCATCGTCTTGCTGTCCACCTTCTGGTAATATTTCACCTTCTGCTTCTGGGCATACAGGAACCCTGAAGGCAGGAGGAAAAGCAATATGAGGAAGATCTTTTTCAAGGACGATGACTTTTTCTCAAGAACTGCACAATCGTAAAAATAGTATTTCCGGAGGATGTGGCAAATCAATCCTTTTTCGCTTCCGGCATTTTGATCCCTGTATAGGCACTGACGATACCGCCGGTAAAGGTGCGGTAGGAACAGTGGCGGAAGCCGCAGCGTTCCATGATCGCCGTGAACGCTTCCCGTTGCGGGAAGCGGCGGATCGACTCGGGCAGGTAGGTATAGGCATGGCGGTCGCCGGAGAAGATCTGGCCGGCGAGGGGTAGCAAATGGTAAAGATAGAGGCCGTAGAGGGCTTTGAGGGGCTGGCGGGCGGGGCGGGAGAACTCGAGGATGGCGGCCGTGCCGCCGGGGCGCAACACCCGCCACATCTCCCGCAGCCCTTGCTCCAGGTCGGTGAAGTTGCGCACGCCGAAGGCGACGGTCACAATGTCGAAACGGGCCTCCTCGAAAGGCATGGCCTCCGCCGCCCCCTCCACGAAGGTCACGGCCCCTGCCCCACCTTTCTTGCGGGCTTTCTTCTCCCCCACCCGCATCATCTCACGCGAGACGTCCATGCCCGTAACACGGCAGTCACAGCGTCGCAAGAGGGTGAAGGCCAGGTCGCCCGTGCCGGTAGCCACGTCGAGCACCTCCATACCGTCGCGCAGGGGCAGGGCCCGCACCAGCCGGCGCCGCCAGCGGCGGTCGATACCCAGCGAGAGAAAGTGGTTCAGGAAATCATACCACCCCGCGATGCGGTCGAACATCCGTTGCACATGGCTGCCCTTCCTTGCGAGGATCTTTTCCGTGCCCCCGTCGAGCTTCACCCTCTCAGTCGTCTTCAAGATGTTTTTCGATGGCCGTATCGTAGAGCTTCTTCCAGTCGCAGATGAAGCCATAGGAGATATCGTCGATGCGAATCTCGCCTTTCGTCACATGCCCCAGCGCAAGGAAAGGCACACCGCTCTTGACCATGAAGTCGATGAACTCGGTCTCCCGCGTCTCCGACACCGTCACCACCACGCGCCCCTGGGCTTCCCCGAAAAGGAAAGCATCCTTGCGGACCTCCGCATCGGTGGTGATGTCGAAGCCCAACCCGTTATGCATGCCCGACTCGAAAAGGCTGATGAAGAGCCCTCCTTCGGAGATGTCGTGGGCCGAACGCACCAGACTGTAGCGGATCAGGTCTTTCACCACCTGCTGCATCCGCACCTCCTCCTCGAGGTCGAAATAGGGCGGAGGCGACTTCTCGATGCCATGGTAATGCACCAGGTATTCCGAAGAGGCGATGTCGTTGACCGATTTGCCGATGAGGTAGATCATGTTCCCCTTGGCCTTGAAGGGGATGGTCATCTGGTTGTTCTTCTCCCGCAGCAGTCCCAACATGCCGATGACGGGCGTGGGATAGACGGGCTCGATCTTACCGTCGATGTTGGCCTGGTTATAGAAGCTGACATTTCCGCCGGTGACGGGGGTGTTGAAGCGGCGGCAGGCCTTGCCCATACCCTGCACGGCCTTGACGAACTGCCAGTACACTTCAGGGTTGTACGGGTTGCCGAAGTTCAGGCAATTGGTGATGGCCAGGGGCTCTCCGCCGGAGCAGACGATATTGCGTGCCGCCTCGGCCACGGCGATCTGTGCCCCCACCTCCGGGTCGGCCAGCACATACCGCGAGTTGCAGTCGACGGTCAGCGCCAGGGCGCTGCGCGTACCCCGCAGGTCGACCAGCCCCGCATCCGACGGCATGTTGGTGCTCATGTTGCGCACCCCCACCATCGTGTCATACTGCTCATACACCCAGCGCTTGCTGGCAATGTCGGGGTTGGTCACCAGCATCTCCATCACCTCGCGCAGGTCATCAGGCTCCGGAACATCGTCGATGTTGAATTTCCGGAACTCCTTGTAATAGGCAGGCTCGCGGTATTCGCGGTCGTACTGGGGCGCTCCGCCGCCCAGCACCAGTGCCGACGCCGGCACGTCGGCGATGAGCTCGCCGTGACGGTAAAAATAAAGACGGTCTTCATCGATCACCTCGCCGATGATCTGACAGTTGAGATCCCATTTCTCAAAGACGGCCTCCACCTCTTTCTCCCTGCCTTTCTCGACAACCACGAGCATCCGTTCCTGCGACTCGCTGAGGAGGATCTCCCATCCCTCCATGTTCTCCTGCCGCAGCGGCACCTTATCGAGGTCGATCCGCATGCCGCTGTTGCCTTTGGCCGACATCTCCGAGGTGGAGCAGATGATCCCGGCGGCCCCCATATCCTGCATCCCCACTACGGCGCCGGTCTTCACCACCTCCAGGGTGGCCTCGAGCAGCAACTTCTCCATGAAGGGGTCGCCCACCTGGATCGAGGGAATGTCGTTGGCCGAGTCTTCGGTGATATCTGCCGAGGCGAAGGTGGCCCCGTGGATGCCGTCCTTGCCGGTAGAGGAGCCGACGATATAGACGGGGTTGCCAGCCCCCTTGGCCACGGCCGACACCACCTCGTCGTGTTTCATGATCCCCACCGACATGGCATTCACCAGTGGGTTGGTGTTGTACGAGTCGTTGAAATAGACCTCCCCGCCCACCACCGGCACGCCGAATGAGTTCCCATAATCGCCGATGCCTTTCACCACGCCGCGCATGAGCCAGTGGGTGCGGTCTTTTTCGATATTCCCAAAGCGCAGCGAATTGAGCTGGGCGATGGGCCGTGCCCCCATGGTGAAGATATCGCGGTTGATGCCGCCCACGCCCGTGGCCGCCCCCTGGTAAGGCTCGATGGCGCAGGGATGGTTGTGCGACTCGATCTTGAAGGCGCAAGCCAGGCCGTTGCCCACATCCACCAGGCCGGCGTTCTCCTCGCCCGCCCCCACGAGGATATGCTCGCCCTCGCGTGGCAACGTCTTCAGCCACTTGATCGAGTTCTTGTAGGAGGCATGCTCCGACCACATCACCGAGAAGATGCTCAGCTCAGTGAAATTGGGATCGCGCCCCAGGATCTTGCGGATCATCTCAAACTCCTGATCCTCCAGCCCCAGGCTGCGCGCGGTCTCCAGGTTTGCTTCAGGTAAGGCCATGATCGAAAGGGTTGTTGCAGCAGCAAAGATAATGAAAAACCCTTTCCCCCTCTCCTTTTCCTCTCCGGAGGAACAGACTGCTCTTTCCGATTTTTCCGTTAAATTTGCCACAAAACCAGACGACCATGAGAAAGATCGCATTGATCACAGGAGCCACCGCCGGTATCGGCGAGGCCACCGCCCGTCTCTTGGCGGAAAAAGGTTACGACCTGATCATCACGGGGAGGCGAGAAGAACGTTTGGCCAAACTGAAAGAAGAGATCGAAAATGCCACGCCGGCACGGGTCCATACCCTGCGTTTCGACGTGCGTGACCGCCGGGCCGTGGAGGAGGCCCTCGACAGCCTGCCCGAAGCATGGCAGGCCATCGACGTGCTCGTCAACAATGCCGGGCTGGCCGTCGGCCTGAGCCGTATCTACGAGGGCGAGATCGACGACTGGGAGCAGATGATCGACACGAACATCAAAGGACTGCTCTACGTCTCACGCAAGGTGCTCCCCGGCATGGTGGAACGCCGCCGCGGTCATGTCATCAACATCTCTTCCACCGCCGGCAAGGAGGTGTATATGAACGGGAACGTTTACTGTGCCACCAAATTCGCCGTCGACGCCCTCAACAAGGCCATGCGCCTCGAGCTGGTCGACCACGGCGTCAAGGTAACCTCCGTCAACCCCGGTTTTGTCGAGACCGAGTTCTCCCTGGTACGCTTCAAGGGTGACACTGAGAAGGCCAAGCAGGTGTATGCCGGCATGGAGCCGTTGCACGCCCAGGACATCGCCGAAGTGATCTGGTTCGTCCTCAGCCGCCCCGAACATGTCAACATCAACGAGATCATCGTCACCCCCAAAGCCCAGGCCAACGCCTATTACATTCACCGCGAGGGTCAGTGACCCGGAAAATCTTCAACCATGAACGACAAAAACTATTCTCCTGAATATCTGCGCACCTTCATCACCCGTTTTTTCGAGAAGCTGGGATGCCCCGCGGGGGATGCGGCGGCCATCGCCGACGTGTTCGTCCGTGCCGAGCTGCGGGGTCTTCCCTCGCACGGTATGATCCGCCTGAAGGACCATTACCAGCTGTGGGAGGCAGGGCGCCTGAACCTCCGTCCCGACATCCGGGTGGTGTATGAGACCCCGGCCACGGCGGTTGTCGACGGCGACAACGGCATCGGCATGCTGGTAGCCACCCGCGCCATGCAGACCGCCATCACCAAGGCCCGCAAAACGGGCAGCGGCTGGGTGGCCGTACGCAATTCCAACCACTTCGGCATCGGCAGCTATTATGCCTTGATGGCCGTCGAGGCGGACATGATCGGCCTGGCCATGACCAACGGCAACCCGCTGGTGGCCCCGGCAAACTCCGTCGACCGCCTGCTGGGCACCAACCCTATCGCCGTGGCCGTGCCGGCGGGTGAGGAGCCCCCCTTCGTGGGCGACTTCTCCACCACCCCCATCGCCCGCGGCAAACTGGCCGTCGCCGCCAAGAAGGGCGAGAAAGTGCCATTCGGATATGTCATCGACAAGGACGGCAACCCTTCCGACGACCCCGACATCCTCAAGAAAGGGGGTGCCATGGTACCCCTGGGAGGGGATCTGGCCCACGGCAGCCATAAAGGCTATGCCCTCGGCGCCATCGTCGACATCCTCAGCGGCGTGCTGTCGGGCGCCAACTTCGGACCTTTCGTGCCGCCCAACCTGGCTTACCTCCCCCTCCCGGAAGAGCAGGTGGGCAAAGGCATGGGGCACTTCTTCGGCGCCTGGCGTGTCGACGCCTTCATGCCCGCCGAAGCGTTCAAGGCACGCATGGACCGCTGGATCAAGATCTTCCGAAACGCCAAACCCGTTCCCGGCAAAAAAGTGCTCATCCCCGGCGACATCGAAAGGGAAGCCGAAGAACGCATCGCCCGCGAAGGGATCTCCATCCTGCCGGCTATACAAAAAGAGGTAAAAGAACTCGCCGACAAACTGGGGATCGAGTTCGAAGTGAAGGATTAGTTCGGAGTATCGGGTTCGGGGTTCGGAGTTCAGAGTTCCGAGTATCGAGTTCAGAGTTCGGGGTTCCGGGTTTGGGGCTAGGGGATCGATGCCAAATCCAATACTCGAACTCGATGCCTAATTCTTAGTTAACTTAAACTCGAGACTCATTAACTCGAGACTCATTAACTCGATACTCATTAACTTATTATTCCCCAACTCGATACTCCTTAACTCAATACTCACTAACTCAATACTGAAATGTTCCGTTTTCTTATCTGGTTCGTGTTCCTGTTCGGCGGAGCTGCCTTGGGCATCTGGCTGGATCTGCGGTGGTTCCCGGAACTCTTTCGCAGCCCGGCATTTCATCTGGCCACACTGGTACCGGGCGGTTTCCTGCTGTGGGGGATGATGCGCATCAGTCGCAACACGGGCCGTTACCTGGCCCGGAAAGGACGGGAGGGGGAGATTCCCCGCCTGGAGACCAACCGGCTGGTCACCGACGGCATATACGGGTGCATGCGTCATCCCATGCACCTGGGACTGATGCTCTTCCCCTGGTCGTTCGCTTTCCTCACCGGTTCGGTAAGCTTCCTGATCCTCATCGCCCCTGCCGAGACCCTCCTCATCCTCCTGCTCATCAAAACCGTCGAAGAACCTGGCGCCAGGAAGAAGTTCGGAAAAGCCTATGACGAATACATGAAAAAAGTGCCGATGTTCTCCTTGAAGAAAGAGTGCCTCAGCCAGCTCTTAAAGGGAGAGTAACCCCTCGGACTTCGACCTTCATTCTTCCGATTCGTCTTTCCGGAACCCCTGCTGTTCGATCACACGCAGGTATTCGCGGGAAAAGAAAACATTGTCCTTTTTGGTATAGCGGTTGTCGGTAAAGATCTGGGCGAGGGTCTCCTTGCCGTTGATCTCGAGGAGGCGTTTCGTCTCTTCGAGGGCTTCTTTTTCGGCATAGATCCGGTCGATCTCTTCGCGGGAATAATCGTGGTAACGTTCAGGGTGTACCACACCTTCCAGCGGCAGTCGGTCGGTCAGGGGCGGGTTTTCGGCCGGATAGCCGGCCACGAGGGTGGTCACGGGCACCACCAGTTCCGGGAGGTTGAGGATCTCGACGATACGTCCGGCCATATAAGTGGTGGTGCCGAGGTAGCAGATGCCCAGACCATGGGCCTCGGCGGCCAGGGCCACATTCTGGGCCGCCAGCAAGGCGTCGATGGCTGCCGTGAAGAAAGAGAGGAAATTGCGGTATCCCGGCCGTGCTTTCCGCCATTCACACCATTTCGTAAAACGGTTGAAATCGGCACAGAAGGTCAACACCACCGGCGCTTGCAGCACCATGTCCTGCTTGAAATGCGCCTCCCATAGCCGCTTCTTCAGCTCCGCATCCTTCGTGACGACAATGCTGTACACCTGCATATTGCCGGTGGTGGAAGCACGGGTGCCCGCACGCAGGATCTCTTCCAAAATATCCCCCGGTATATCATCCGGCTTGTAAGCCCGGATCGATCGGTGACGAAAGATCGTTTCCAACATATCTTCTTCCCCCTATTTGTTTTCGTGCAAAACTAATCAACATTCCCTTATCCCCCGATGACTTGGATCATCTCTCCTTCCATTTGTCAAAGATTTCTGTCAATCGGTAAAAAAATGGATCATTGTGGAAAAGTATCCTCTCCAGAAGAAGCATTTTTCCTGAGAAATCCGTAATTTTATTGTCCTACATGAATCTTTCATCAGGACGTTTAACCATTAAAACCAATATGACTATGAAAAAATTTCTACTTCCTCTCTTTTTATTATTGCTATTTACCGCATTTCATGCTCCCGCCCAGACCACTCTGATGCCGGGAGATTTAGCTATTCTAGGTTTTAATTATGATGATCCCGATGAGTGGGCTTTTGTTCCTTTGGTGGACCTTGCAGAAAATACCATCATCAAGTTCACGGATAACGGGTGGTTAGCCACCGGCGGATTCCGTAGTGGTGAAGGCGTCATTGCTTGGACGGCTCCCTCCTCTGGTGTTACGGCAGGCACAGTGATAAACATGAAGAATGATGGAGGATGGTCAAGCAGTACCGGGAGCGTTTCTGCATCAGGAAATTTCAACTTATCTGGGGGTGGAGATCAGATCATTGTTTTTCAGGGAGATGACTCAACACCCAGTGTTGTTTTTGCCCTCAACAGTGAAGGGAGTGACTGGCAAACAGATGCCACTTCAGCCAATACATCTGCTTTACCTTCAGCATTGACGAATGGAGCCAATGCAATAGCGCTTACAGAGATCGACAATGCAGTTTATAATATGTCTGTCACATCGGGGACAAAATCCGAATTGCTAGCGGCCATTTGTAATACATCAAACTGGTCAGGGGATAACTCCAACCGTCAGACGATGCCAACCACCAACCTTAACGTCATTCCTGATGGTGCAGACACCTATCCTCCCAAATGGGAAGAGAACTATCCCACCGCCATTGCCAGGGATGTAAATGCTTTGGTGAATATCAAGATGGACGAACCGGGCATGGCTTATGTCATTGCAGTCGCTGCCGGAGCAACGGCCCCCACCTCTTCGCAGGTAAAGGCAGGGAGTGATTACAACGGAGTAACGGTCGTCTCCAAAGGGAACGTCCTCATCCATGAGAACAGCAAGGTTTACCAGATCAACCTCACCGGTCTCACGGCAGAAACCGCATATGATCTTTACGTGGTGGCCGAAGACGATGAACCCACTCCCAACCTCCAAACCGATCCCACCAAGCTCAGCATCACC
>JAMOUS010000254.1 GCA_027067975.1 Bacteroidales bacterium
ATGGGGCTGGGGTTGACGATTACATGGTGATGAAAGACAAAAGATGATCCGCCTTCGCCGAGGCTACGGCGAACACGGTAATGCGATGAAGCGATAAAGCGATAATGCGATAATGAGAGAACGCCCCGGAGGAATTTTAAGAAACTCCATACTCCTTACTAATAAACTCCGAACTCCAAGTACTCCAAACCTTTCCCACTACCACTCCTTTTCCCCTTTCTCCAGCTCCATATATTTTTTCCCGAGGAGGAAGAGCCAGCGGGTGATGCGGTCGATGGCGGCGCGGGTGTCGTCGGAGATCTTCTTTTTTTTCTGCATGTTCAGCAGCAGGTAGGCATACACCCCTTCGAGGGCGGTCTCCACCTCGTGGGCGCCGGGGTGGTCGATTTTCTTGCGCAGCACTTCGATGTCGGGCATAGCCTGGCGAAACACTTCGGTGTATACGGCCTCGTCGGGGTCGGCCAGCAGCTGGCGGTGGGTGGCGTAGAGGTCGTTCATGGTGTTCACCAGGAACTGCAGGTGCCCTTTTTCTTCGCGGTGTTCCTCTTTCATCATGCGCAGCAGGTGGTGATACCAGTCGCGGATCTCTTTCATCACCTCCGGCGGCTGGTCGTATTGTTCCACAAGGTTGCGCATCACCCGTTCCTCGTCGAGGCCTAGGGCGCGTAGGGCGTTCTCGATCTGGAACATGTAGAGGAGATATTCGATGATGTTCTCTTTTTTCTTTTGTCTGGCGATGATCATGGTCGTAGTGGATTTAGGGTTCTTCGCCGCGCAGGCGGTCGAGAAGGCGGCGTTCTTTTTTGGTGGGGCGGCCCAGTCCTTTGGGGCGGAAGATCGCCGGACGGGAGTGGGTCACCTTGCGGCGTTCCATCTCCTCGGGGGGGGTAAGGTCTTCCATGTTCTCTGCAGCCAGTTTGGCCGACACGCGCTTTTCCAGGATGCCGGTGACGCGGAAGGTATAGGTGATATGGTCTTTCCGCACAGTGACAATGTCGCCGCGGCGGACGCTGCGGCCGGGTTTGGCTTCGCTGTCGTTGACGGCGACGCGGCCCTTGCGGCAGGCTTCGGTGGCCTGGCTGCGGCTCTTGAAAATGCGTACGGCCCACAGCCACTTGTCCACCCGCACCTCGCTCTTTTCCTCGTCGTGGCGGCTCATCTTACCGGTTGTAGAGGTTCATCGTCCGTTCCAGGCCGATCGTGGCGAACGACAGCACCGCCTCGGCGGCGTGGTCGATGTGGGCGGGGAGCTCCTTTTTCTCTTCGTCGGTCCATTCGCCCAGCACATAGTCCACCTGCCGGCCGGGAGGGAAGTTGTGTCCGATGCCGAAGCGCAAGCGGGCAAACTCCTGGGTGCCGAGGATCTGGATGATGCTGGCCAGGCCATTGTGGCCGCCGTCTCCGCCTTTGGGGCGCAGCCGGAGCCGGCCGAAAGGCAGGGCGATGTCGTCGGCGACGACCAGCAGGCGGTCGGGTCCGAGCTTCTCCTTCTTGAGCCAGTAATGCACCGCCCGCCCGCTCAGGTTGACGTAGGTGGTGGGCTTGAGCAGCACCAGCCAGCGGCCGCGGTGCTGCATCCGTGCCACAAAGCCGTATCGCCTGTCTTCGAAAGATACCTCCCCCCGCCGGGCCAGCGTCTCGACCACGCGAAACCCGATGTTGTGACGCGTATCGGCATACTCGTCACCCGGGTTGCCCAACCCTGTGATGAGATATTTCAAGGTCCAGCGGGTTTATGCCCCTATTCGGAGGCCTCTTCTTTGCTCTCTTCGGCGGCAGCAGCTTCCTCCTCGGCAGCGGCAGCGGCCTCTTCGGCGCCGCCCTGGGTGGCACCCAGACGTGCCAGACGCGACGAGATCACCCCGACCACCATTGCCTGGGCCGGATCGAGGATCTCCAGGTTGTCGAAATGGAGGTCACGTACCTTGAACGACTGCCCGATGTTCAGCGGTGTGATGTCCACTTCCAGATAGTCGGGCAGATCTTTCGGCAGCCCACGCACACGCAGGGAGCGACGCACCAGCCTCAGCTTGCCGCCCGCCTTGATGCCCACCGAGTCCCCGACAATGTGCACGGGGATGTTGATGTCCACCTTCTTGTCGTCAAAGACCTCCTTGAAGTCGATGTGCAGGATCCGGTCGGTGACGGGATGAAAGCTCACATCCTGCAACACCGCCTTGTGCTCTTCTCCGTCGATGTACAGATCGACCAGATAGGCTTTGGATGTATAGATAAGTTTCTTGAAGGCTTTTTCTTCCGCGGAGAAATGGATCACCTCCTTGCCGCCATACAGCACACACGGCACCTTCTCCTCTTTGCGCAACTGTTTTGTGGCTTTCTTGCCGGTCTCTTTCCTGCGTTCGGTCTTGATCTCGATCTTTTCCATGGTTTTTTGTTTTTTCCGCACTACTCAGGGACACCGGAAAGGAATGTCCCCCCATCATGCGGGGTTCGACATAAAATTTCGGGGTGCAAATATAAGACTTTTTTCGCTCACTCTTCGTCTCCGGCTTTCACCCCTCGAATTGGGGGTATCTGGTGGCGAAATGTCTTCCCGCGTGTCGCATGTCCCGGATACCGACCTTCCGGGCGAAAAACTCAGTCGATGTATTTTACGTTGATCTTTTCGATCTTTCCGTTGAACTTGAAGGGGGCTTTGTCGTAATAATCCAGCGAAACGGGGGACATCAGGTCTTCTCCGACATCGAAAGTCTCCGACGCGGTGAATACGGCGGGGACGGTACGTCCCACAATCACCGATCCCGCCTCTTTGCCGTCGATGAAGAGGGTGAGGGTGGCGGGAGCCATACGTTTTTTCTCTTTTGCTTTGAGGGTCACCTCGAGCGTATGTTTTCCGGCGGGCACTTTTCGGTTCGACCTGACCTTGTAGCGGTTGAGTGTCATGGCGTTGTATTCGGCCTTCAGGTACCCCTTGTCCATATAGACCGTGAAACCTGCCGAGATGCCTCCGACAGCATAGATGACACCGCTTGCGTTTGCCGGGACATCGACCTGAATGGTCGAGTGGGTCGAAAATCCGCTCATGAATTTGGGTGCCTGGGATTCGGGGATACGGTTCATCCCTTCGTACAGATTCCATTCTGTCAAGGGACTGGCCTTGATCTCTTCGGGGTGATAAATCACGGTGTAAAGTCCCCCTCCTATGGGGAACACTTTGTTTTTCTCGGCCTGTACCAGAAAGTATTCTTTGAGTTCTTTCAATTTTTCGGGGTATTGATCGGCCACATCGTGTGCCTGGGAGAAGTCTTCGGCCACATGGTAGAGTTCCCATTTGTCTTTTTCGGGGTCCCAGTCGTTGAAGTGGCTGGCTGCAGGGTTCCAGGGGTTGCGGGGACCGAATACGCCGGCGATCCAACCGTCTTTGTAGACGGCCCGGCTTCCCATGACCTCAAAGTATTGTAAGGTGTGTTTTTCCGGAGCGTCCGGGTGATCGAACGTATAAGCGAAGGAAACACCGTCGATCTCATCCTGGGCGACACCGTTATAGAAGTCGGGCGGGGTAATGCCGAGGATCTCATAGATGGTGGGGGCGATATCGATCACATGGGTGAACTGGGACCGCATGATCCCGTCGTGTTTGATCTTTTTCGGCCAGGCGATGACCATGGGGTTGCGGGTGCCTCCGAAATGCTCTGCCACCAGTTTCGTACTGCGGAAAGGAGTGCTTCCGGCCCATGCCCAGCCGTGGTGGTACATGTTTTCCAGTTTGGGGCCTCCCAGCGCCTTCATCCCTCCGTAGTCGCGGTTGAGCACTTCGAGCTGTTCTTCGATGGTGCTGGGCATTGCGTTCTGGGCCAGCAGCTCGGAAATGCTCCCGTTGATCCCTTCGGCGGAAGATCCGTTGTCGCCGTTGATGTATATGATCAGGGTGTTCTCCGCAAGCCCCATTTTTTCCAATTCGTCCACGACCCGTCCGTATTGGACATCGGTGTGTTCCAGAAATCCGGCATAGATCTCCATGAGTCGTGTCTGGAAAGCCCTTTGACTTTCCGGGATGTCACTCCATTTCTGCATTGTGGGATCGATAGGGGTGAGTTCTGCATTTTCCGGAATGATCCCCATTTTCTTTTGTCGTTCGAAAATCTGCTTGCGTAATTCCTCCCATCCCATGTCGAATTTGCCCTTATACTTGTCGGCCCACTCTTTTGCCACATGGTGCGGACCATGGACGGCCCCGGGGGTGAACCAGATAAAGAAAGGTTTGTCGGGCGTGAGAGATTTGACGGTATGGATGAATTCGATGGCTTTGTCGGCCATCGCTTCGGTGAGGTGTTTTCCGTGTTCGATGGTCACAGGGGTGGTGTTTTCCCACAAAGCCGGTTCCCATTGGGAGGTTTCCCCCGCAATGAAACCGTAAAAATAGTCGAACCCCAAACCCAGCGGCCACTGGTCGAACGGACCGTTCTTTGTGATATCCGTCGTGGGCGTGTTGTGCCATTTCCCGAATGCGGCCGTTTTGTATCCGTATGCTTTCAATATCTGCGCCATGGTGGCCGTCTCCCGGGGAATCCGGCCGATGTATCCGTCCCAGTCGGCAGCGAACTCGGAGATCTGCCCGTACCCCACATGATGCTGATTCCTGCCTGTGAGCAGAGCTGCTCGTGTGGGTGAACACATCGCCGTAGTGTGGAACATGTTGTACATGATCCCCTCTTCCGCCAGCTTGTTCAGCGTGGGGGTGTGGATCGGACCGCCGAACGTTTCCGGATTGCCGAAACCGGTGTCGTCGGTCATGAAAATGATAATGTTCGGGGCGTCTTTGGGAAGACGACGCGGAATCTTCCTCCAGTGATGTTCGGAGTCTTTCAGCGTAAGCCCGGCCTTGCTCGCCGACTTGGGATAAGGAAACGGAAGGTTTTGCTGTGAAAAAGAGAAAAGTGAAAAGAAAAACGAGACAAAGATCAAAAAAGACTTTTTCATGGTGAAAGAGTGTGGAGGATTAAAAATGAAATGGGGTAATATTAAGATGTTTGAAAACGAACGAATTTCGGTAAAGATACAAAAAGATGTCAGATATTGAAATAGTTAGAGGAGAATATATGTTTGCAACTGAAAGTATTCCGCATAACTAGATGCCGTTGCGATGGAAGTCTCCTGAAAAGAAGGAGGAGAGTGTTTTATTGCAGGAAGCTTGAGCTGATCGACTGGTAGTTGTACACTTTTTGGATGATGTCGGCCAGAAGGCCGGCGACGGAGATGACCTTGATCTTTTCGCTGCTTTTTTTCAGGGGGATGGAATCGGTGACCACCAGTTCGGTGAGGGCGGAGTTCTCGATGTTCTCGTATGCATTGCCCGAGAGGATGGGGTGGGTGGCGCAGGCGCGTACGCTGCGGGCTCCTTGTTCCATCATCATGTTGGCGGCCTTGGAGAGGGTGCCGGCGGTGTCGACCATGTCATCCAGGATGATGACGTTCTTGTCTTTCACGTCGCCGATGACGGTCATCTCGCCGATGACATTGGCTTTTTTACGTTGTTTGTAGCAGATCACCATGTCGGAGTTGAGAAAGCGGGCGTAGGCGTTGGCTCTTTTGGTGCCGCCCATGTCGGGGGAGGCGATCACGAGGTTGTCGAGGTTGAGGCTTTTGATGTAAGGCACGAAGAGGGCCGAGGCGAAGATATGGTCGACGGGCACGTTGAAGAAGCCCTGGATCTGTTCGGCGTGGAGGTCCATGGTCATCACGCGGTCGACGCCGGCGGCCATCAGCAGGTCGGCCACCAGCTTGGCGCCGATGCTCACGCGCGGCTTGTCCTTGCGATCCTGCCGTGCATAGCCGAAATAGGGGATCACGGCGATCACCTTGTAGGCCGAGGCGCGCTTGGCCGCGTCGATCATCAACAACAGTTCC
>JAMOUS010000255.1 GCA_027067975.1 Bacteroidales bacterium
TCCTGTCTCGGGATCGGCCCACCGGTCATACAGCCCGCCCAGCAGAAAAGGCTTCCGGTCGCGGCGGCGGATGAACCAGGGGCTTTTGCGGGAACCTTCCTGGTGCCATTCGTAAAAGCCGGTCACCGGCAACAGACAGTGTCGACGCCCCACCAAATGACGGTAAGCGGGTTTTTGGGTAAGGGTTTCGATCCGGGCATTGAAGGTGCGGTAGGCGATCTCTTCGGCACGCCGGCAGTCGTTCACCCAACGAGGCACCAACCCCCAGCGTGCCAATTGCACTTCGCCGGAGCGGGCGGAGGTGATCACCGGCAGGTGCGGACGGTCGAAAGCGGAAAAAAAGTATGCCGGCTCGAAAGAGAGGCCGGCAGGGAAGGAGGCTTGCAGGTCGTGTTCCAGCTCCTCCCGCACAAGGTCGATGGCGACGGTAAAACACATGGACAAGGGCAAAAAAACAAAAATGGGAAGTATCTCTGGGTGAGACGCTTCCCATTTTCCCGTACCCGGATCCGTAGATTCCGGCCACGGGCCAAGCTACAGTTCAGAGGCTTCGGCTTTGCAGCTCCTTCGTCCGTCGGAGCCACTCGGCTTCTCGGCGTTGGACTTTCGGCCCTTTTCAGACCTTATATCCGCGGCCGTGGTTCTTTAAAGGGCTTCCCCTTTGCGCGGCCGGAGCCGTGCGGCGGGAAGTCGAAACCCGGTCGGACCTCACCGTTACCGGCAGGTCTTTCCTGTCCCCCCTTTCGAAGCGCACTCTCCAAAGAACGTCACCCGCTTTCCGGCTTTCCTCCGGGCCGGTTCCCCTTCGGGCGATGCCCTCCGGTTCGCCTGCCCTTACGGGCTGGCCCGCGGTCGGCCGGACCTCCAGTGAGCGGGCTTTGTCGAGCGGGGTGCTGCCGGCGGCCTCTTGCGAGGTGCTCTTGCTGACACCCTCCGCTTCTCGAACCAGCCTCCTATCTCTCACTTGGTATTTCAAATGTAGCACCTCATACCCCTTGCGCCAAATTTTTTCACGTTTTCTCATCCACAAAGGACGAACAGGAGTTATTAACAATTGTTAATAAGTTAGACTAATTTAGACTTTGAGCTATCCCGCTCAGCCACAGAGTGACGGGAAGATCTCCTTCGGGTGGTAATCTGGATCACCCCTCAACGGTGAGGCATTTCCCGGCGTTTCCGCTTTTTTTTTCCCAAAAATCTTATCTTTGCCACGTCAAACCTTTGTGGTAACATCATGATAAAAAAGATCCTGATCGCTAACCGCGGCGAGATCGCACTCCGGATCATCCGATCCTGCAAGGAGTTAGAAATCCAAACCGTTGCCGTCTTCTCCGACATCGACCGTCATGCGATGCATGTGCGTTTTGCCGACGAGGCCTATCCCATCGGCCCGGCACCGTCGACGGAGAGCTATCTCAACATCGATAAGATTCTGGAGGTAGCGCAGCGCAGCGGCGCGGATGCCATCCACCCCGGTTACGGTTTTTTGTCGGAAAATGCGGAATTCGCCGAGAAGGTGAAGGCCGCGGGGCTGATCTTCATCGGTCCCGAACCGGAAGCGATCCGTACGATGGGCGACAAGATCACCGCCCGCAAGACGATGATCGCCTCCGGCGTTCCTGTGGTCCCCGGCACCGAGCAGGTCATCCGTGACGAAGAGGAGGCCCGCCGCATCGTCCGGGAGATCGGTCTGCCGGTCATGCTCAAAGCCTCCGCCGGCGGTGGGGGCAAAGGCATGCGACTCGTCCATAAAGAGGAGGAGCTCATGCGCGCCCTGCGGGCCGCCCGCTCCGAGGCGGGCACCGCCTTCGGCAACGATGCCGTTTATATCGAAAAGTACATCGAATCGCCCCATCACATCGAGTTTCAGATCTTGGGCGACCGGCATGGCAATTACATCCATTTGGGCGAGCGGGAGTGCTCCGTCCAACGCCGCCACCAGAAGGTGATCGAAGAATCCCCCTCGGTGCTGATGACCCCCGATCTACGCGAAGAGATGGGACGTGCGGCCGTCGCCGCCGCCCGCGCCGTCAACTACGTCGGCGCCGGCACCGTCGAGTTCCTCGTCGACAACGACCGCAACTATTACTTCCTCGAGATGAACACCCGCCTCCAGGTCGAACACCCCGTCACCGAGATGGTCGTGGGCATCGACCTGGTGAAGGAGCAGATCCGCATCGCCAATGGAGAGCCCCTGAGCCGCCGCCAGGAGGAGATCGTCCAGAACGGACATGCCATCGAGTGCCGGATCTATGCCGAGGACCCGGAAAACAACTTCATGCCCTCACCGGGCAAGATCCAGCGCCTGCGCAAACCCCACGGTCCCGGCGTGCGCGTCGACGATTACGTTTACAAGGGTTATCGCATCCCCATCCACTATGACCCGATGATCTCCAAGCTGATCACCCAGGGGGCCGACCGCGACGAGGCCATCCGCCGCATGATCCGCGCCCTCAACGAATACCGCATCATCGGCGTCAAGACCTCCATCCCCTTCCTCAAAAGGATCCTCAAGAACGAAGATTTCCGGAAAGGGAATTACGACACCCACTTCATCGATCAACACCGCGACGAGCTGATGACACGGGAGGACACCCCTCTCGAGAGGGAGGTGGAAGACCTCGCCGCCCTCACCGCCCTCGTGGAATATCTCGAAGACCGCAAGAACATGATCGATGAAACTTCGGCCATCCCCCAGGCCCGCACCGAATGGCGCGACTTCGGCAGAAGACAGGCCATCCTCTCCCGCATCTAAACCCGAACATCATGACACCCTTGGAAATAGAGATCAACGGCAGGACCCTCCAGGCGGAAATCCTGGAGAAGAACAGTCATTGCCTCATCGCCTCCATCGACGGAAAGACCTACGAAGTCGACCTGCAGAAAATGGAATCCGGCATCTACTCCCTGCTCCACAAAGGCCGGTCCTATGAAATGGAGGTGACCCGCAATGAACAGAAGAACAATTACTCGGTCCAGACGAACGGCCATGTATGGGATGTGCAGATCGTCGACGCTGAGATACGCTACCAGCGCAACCACAACAAGGGAAAGCTGGGAACCAATGAGAACCACATCTCCTCCCCCATGCCGGGCAAGGTGGTAGCCATCCCCGTGGAAGAGGGGCAGGAAGTCAAAGAGGGCGACACACTCATCATCATCTCCGCCATGAAGATGGAAAGCGAATACAAAGCCCCCCAAGATGCCCGCGTAAAAAAGATCAATGTCAAAGCTGGTGACAACATCGAAGGCAATGAGGTGCTCATCGAACTCGAATAGGTGCCTCCGGCCTCACAACGCACCTGCGACCATCAATCCCTGTAACCAAATCTGAAAGACCATGTCAACCTTAGAGGATAAGTACAAGATCCTGGAAGAGAAGTACCGCCAGGCCGAGCTGGGCGGGGGCCAGGAAAGGATCGACAAACTCCACAAAACGGGCCGTAAGACGGCCCGCGAAAGGATCGACATTCTGCTCGACCCCGGCACTTTCGTCGAACTGGACAAGTTGGTCACGCACCGCTGCACCGACTTCGGCATGGAAAAACAGCAGATCCCCGGCGACGGGATCGTCTCCGGATACGGAAAGATCGACGGAAGGCTGGTGTATGTCTTTGCCTATGACTTCACCGTCTTCGGCGGCTCGCTTTCCCGCACCAACGCCAACAAGATCATCAAGGTGATGGACCTGGCCATGAAGATGGGGGCTCCCGTGATCGGCCTCAACGACTCCGGCGGCGCCCGCATCCAGGAAGGGGTCCAAAGCCTCGGCGGCTATGCCGACCTCTTCTTCCGCAATGTCAAGGCCTCGGGCGTGATCCCCCAGATCTCGGCCATCATGGGGCCCTGTGCCGGCGGAGCCGTCTATTCGCCTGCCCTCACCGACTTTATCTTCATGGTCGATAAGTCAAGCTACATGTTCGTCACCGGCCCCGATGTCATCAAGACCGTCACGCACGAAGAGGTGACCAAGGAAGATCTGGGGGGCGCCACCACCCACAACACCAAGAGCGGCGTAGCCCACTTCATCGGCCAGGATGACGAGCAGGTGCTCATGATGATCCGGGAACTGCTGAGCTTCCTGCCCTCCAACAACCTGGAAGATCCGCCCGTGAAGACCACCGCCGACGATCCCAACCGCGAAGACCCTCACCTGCACGACCTGGTGCCTGTCGATCCCAACAAGCCCTACGACATGAAAGAGATCATCATCTCGGTGGCTGACGACAACTACTTCTTCGAGGTGATGCCGCAATACGCCAAGAACATCATCACAGGCTTCATCCGCCTCAACGGTCGCCCCGTGGGGATCGTGGCCAACCAGCCTGCCGTCCTGGCGGGTGTGCTGGATATCGACGCTTCGGTGAAAGGCGCGCGCTTCGTACGCTTCTGCGATGCCTTCAACATCCCCATCATCACCTTCGAAGATGTTCCGGGCTTTTTGCCGGGAACCACCCAGGAGTACGGCGGCATCATCAAACACGGTGCCAAGCTGCTCTATGCCTTCGCCGAGGCCACGGTGCCCAAGATCACCGTCATCACACGGAAATCCTACGGCGGAGCCTATTGTGTAATGTCTTCCAAACACCTCGGCGCCGACATCAACTATGCCTATCCCACCGCCGAGATCGCCGTCATGGGCCCCGAGGGTGCAGTGAACATCCTCTTCAAAAACATCCAGTCGGAAGAAGAAAGGCAAAAGATCATCGAAGAGTACAAAGAAAAGTTCGCCAACCCCTACAAAGCAGCCGAACTGGGATATATCGACGAGATCATCTATCCCAGCCAGACACGCAAGAAGCTGATCCAGGCCCTAGAGATGGCCATCACCAAAAAAGAGGTGAACCCGCCGAAGAAACACGGGAATATCCCGCTGTAAAAAGGCCTTTTTGCCACCCGGAAGGGAGATCGCACCTATGTGGAAAACTAGCCTGATCGTTCTGCTGATCCTTTTTTCCCTTCCCTACTCAGGAAAGGCCCAGAAGAAAGCCCTGCGTCCCATCGACACCACCTGGTACACACCGGGGGATGTCGACTACAACCTGCTGGTGGCCGCCTATCTGGGGTACGAGCGCGACATTGTCCGTTTCCTGCGCCAAGGAGCTTATGTCAACACCATGACGATGAACGGCAATACGCCGCTTCACCTGGCTGCTCAAGAAGGACATCTCAAGGTGGTGGAGCAGTTGTTGCTCCACGGTGCGACCGTCGACGAAGAGGATAAGGAGGGGATGACGCCCCTGATGAAGGCGGTGCAGCAGGGACATGGCGACGTAGCGGCTTATCTGCTCGCCCACGGTGCCGACGCGGAAGCACGCGACCATCACGGCCGCACACCTTTGCTGCTGGCGGCGGCATACGGCTCCCCTTCGCTCGTACAGTTACTGCTTGACCACGGGGCTTCCCCGGAGGCTCGTGACAAACTGGGCAATACGCCCCTGCTGGCGGCCGTCTATGCGGGTCGCCGGGGCACGGTACAACTGCTGCTGTCACGCGGTGCCGACGTGAATGCCCGCGACCGTCGGGGTTTCACCCCACTGCTGACAGCCGTGCAGCGAGGTGACACCGCCATGGTGCACCTGCTGCTGCAGCACGGCGCCGACCTCTACGCCACCACCGCCTCAGGCTACCCGGCCCTTGCCCTGGCCGTGCAAGAAGGGGACACGGCCATGGCCCGTCTCCTCCTTTCCGCCGACACGGCCGGTCGCTTCCGTGAGGAGAGCGGCCCCAACGCCCTCACGCTGGCCGTCAGCCACCACGACGAGGCCATGAAAGAGCTGCTCATCGACCATGACTACCCTCTCCGCCAACGCCCCTATCTCGACCACCTCTCCCTCGGCGGCGAGATGCT
>JAMOUS010000256.1 GCA_027067975.1 Bacteroidales bacterium
GGATCGGAAAGGTTCTCCTCGATAAGCCGGGTGATCTTACGCACAAAAGCCCGGTCGTGTTCGCTGCGGATGTCCTCATCGTTATATCCCTCGGGGTTCAGGAGTTTGTCCCGCAGTTTCTTACGATTGCTGATCAGGTTCTCAATGCGGGCCAACAAAAGGGCTGAGTCGAACGGTTTGGTAATATAATCGTCGGCGCCTGCTTCCAATCCTTTCAAGATATGTTCCCGGGAGTCGAGTGCCGACAGCAGAATCACAGGGATATGGGAAGTTGCGGGATGGGACTTGATGTTGAGGCAAAGCTGGCGACCGTTCATACGGGGCATCGCAACGTCGGCCAAAACGAGATCGGGCAGTTCTCGTCGTATACGTTTTAAGGCCTCCTGACCGTCTCGAGCCACGAGAACCTCAAAATTCCTTTCCAGTTCCTTCTGTATGTATGCTCTCAACTCTTCATCATCTTCGACGATCAAAATCCGGAAACTTTCCTTTTCCGTTTTGTTTTCTTCTTCCCGGAAAATCGTTTCTTCTTCCCTTTCATCCTCTTCTGTACCATCATGTTGCGGGTTACCCATCGGCATCCTGAGTGTAAAGGTGGTCCCCTCCCCCTCTTTACTGTAAAAAGAGATCTCCCCTTTTAATACTTTTACCATATCCCAGACCAGTGCCAATCCGACACCACTGCCCGAGATTCCCTGCTCCCTTGCATTGCTGGCCCGAAAAAAGGGTCGGAAGATCCGTTTCTGCTCCCGGCGCGGGATCCCGATGCCGGAGTCTGTGACCGTCAGGATCCAATCATCCTCCTCCGTACGCAGCCGAACATTCACATAACCTCCTCTTCTGTTGTATTTCACCGCATTAGAAAGAAGGTTACTGATGATCCGGTCGAGCAGATCCAGATCACAATATACCACAATCCTTCTCGGCATCGTTTCAAGATGGATCTTTATCTCCTTGCGTTCGGCCACCAATCGGAAAGCTTCCACCTTTTTCTCAATGAAAGCCACGAGGTCGACCCGTTCCCTGTGGACCGTCGCCCGGTGCTCGATCCTCCTGAAGTCCAGAAACTGTCGGATCTTCTTTTGCAGCCGCTCAATATTGTTCATTGCCAACATGAGCTTCTCACGAGTATGATCATCTCCGCTTTGCCGAATAAGATCGCCGATGGGAGCACGAATGAGGGTGAGAGGCGTCTTGATCTCGTGAGCCATGTTGGCAATGTAGCGAAGTTTTTCCCGGGTACTGCGCACGTCATGCATCAGCTTGTTGTAATACAATGCCAACAGTACCAGCACAAGGATAAGGATACCATAGAGCGTAAACGCCAAGGGTGTTTTCCAAAAAGGAGGAGCAATGTGAATGGCCAGAGTACGTTCGGGAGGTTTTTTACCATGAAAGAGCGGGGAGACCAGCCGTACTCGGAAAAGATAATCTCCGGGCGGGAGATTGGTATAAACAGCTCTGCCCTCGGGAGAGGGGGAAGACCATTCCTCTTCAAAACCTTCCAACTTCCAGGAAAAGAGAGTTTGATACGGATGGATCAGATCAATATTGGTAAAGTGAATGGCGAAAGCGTTTTGGTTGTATGGAAGTTCGATCCGTTGAGCACGATCGATAAGTTCTTTCAGGGGAGAATTCTTTCCGGTTCCTATCCGTTGTTGATTGACGAAAAGATCGGTAAAGACGAGCCGCCAGGTAATAAGGGGACGTCCGATCTTCTCCGGATAGAACCATGTAGCGCCATTGGTTCCGCCAATGATGATCATGCCATCCGCCGTGCGACAGGAAGCGCGATATTTAAAATCTCCCGAGGTGATACCGTCAGAGGCGAAATAATTAACGATCTCCCCGTTCCGGGGATCGATACGAGAGAGTCCCGCCCGCGTGAGCGCCCATGCCCGGCCATCCCGGTCGATCTCAATGGAAAGCACATGGTCGGAAGCCAATCCTGCCCGCTGGTCATACAGGGTGAGACTGTCATCGTCGAGGTCGAGACGCACCACTCCCCCCCCGTCACTTCCTATCCAAAGGACCTTCTCTGTGCCGGGAGTGAGAGCGGACACCCTTCGTTGAGACCCCTGCAAGAAAGGCAAACGCCTCACATCCCCTGTAACGGGGTCAAGGAGATAGAGACCTTCGGAAGTACCGGCGAAAATCTTCTTTCCTATTCCCGTGATGGCCCATACCTGAGGCAGCATATAGCGGCCGGCGGTGTGGTTGCGAAAATCGTACGAGACAAGTTTCACCCTTCTGTCGGACCGTGACGACCACAGCATTTCCAGACGCGGATCGAACCACAGAGCCTTGGCATTGCGACAGGTAGCCAGTACCGACGGCATTTCACGGTACATAGGGGAAGCCTGATACACCTTCATTCGCCGAATGAAATAGGCTACCCAGAAGGTCCCGTCGGGAGCATGGGCAATGGCCGTAACGACATTGTTCTTTTTCTTATGACGGCGGTCCTCCAAGTGCTTCCATCGCCCTTTGCCACGATACCAAAGGGAGACACCCTCATCGGTGCCGAAAGCAATTACTCCCGGCGCTATTTCATCAATCGCATGAATTACATTGTTTATTAACGAGTTGGAATTTCCCTTTTCTCTTCTCAAGGAGTGAAAGTCCAACCGACGGGGGTTGAGGATATTCACCCCTCCGATGTCTGTAGTAATGAAGAACAACCCCTCTGTCGTCCGCAAGATTCCATGCACTACATTCGAACTGAGCGAACCATTATCATCGGGATCGTGTAAGTATCGTCCGGTCACCTCTTCCCGGACAAAATCGTAACGAAAAAGACCGGCCCCGTCGGTTCCCAACAAAAGTGTGTGATCATCTTCCTGCTCAATATCCCAGATGGGAAACTCCCGCAACACTTCATTACCCCTTGCCTCATGCCAAGAATAATCACTCCAATCGAAACGCCACAAGCCTGAGTTTTTGGTAGCCATCCAGAACGAGCGTCGTACCGTATCCAACCAAATATCATTGCAGACCACCGGAATCTCGTTTCCCGGCGGAAAGAGTCCCAACGTATCCATACGGGAAAAGCCGGAATCAATGAAAAAGAGTCCTCGGTTCCCGGCCATCACATAACCGTTTCTCCAACCGATTATGGAATGAACATCGTTGAGCGAGAACTGATGGGGAGGACGCACCACTTTATCTTTTAGAGCGTTGTAAAAAAAGAGTCCCGAAGCACTTGCCAACAACAGATTTCCGGAATGATCGACAAATGCCGAAAAAATATATCTACCGTAATATTGTTCAAAAGCGGACAACCGCTCAAAACGATCCTTCTTCCGGTCAAGTCGATAGACATATGTACGATTGGTCACGAGATAGAGCCGATCGCTGCTGTCAAGGAGCAGCCGGTTAAACTGGTAACCCATACTCACGGAAGCTTCCAGTCGGTCGAGAGGGTAATGTACCACCGTGCGTCCGTCAAAGCGATCCACTCCCTCGTCGGTTGCGATCCATACAAAGCCGGTACTATCCTGCACGGCCTGATAGGCCCTGTTAGAACTCAGGCCTTCATGCAAGGTCAGGTGACGGAACTCCGCTCCCTGCAGTCCTCCGGACAGACAGAGCAGGAGCAACATGAACCCGTGTTGGATCTTCATTCCGGCAAACGCTCAGCCGAACAAAGATAGCACTTTTCACAGTTTCTCCACTCATAAATTGACCCGTTTCTCCCCACACAAACCATCATCTCTCATCGAGACGGAACAAACCCCGCTCGACCGGAACGTTGAACTCCACCTTCTCAAGCCGGAGAGTGGTGCGCATGCTTCCGCCGCCTGGATATCCATCCTTCATGCCCATCCCAGACCTGCACCATCTTTTTCCCGCGCACCTCCGGCTCGCACCGGAGCTTTTCCCCCTCTTTCCGGATGATAATTGAAAATAGGTGTTTTTTTCCCCGCACAATCCCACCCATGATCTTAGGGCTCTTCACTCCGGCCAACTTGTCGATTCCCTGGTCTCTAACGCCTCCCTCAGGATGCTCTCGGGATCCAAATGCCACGACCACCCCCACAAGAAGCAAGCTCATGAACATACATACAACCCATTTTTTCATTTGAGAACACGCACCTCCGGAATATTCCCGTCCTGACAAAACGTCAAGTGAACTTTCTGGAACAATATTTGCCTTTGTCGGTGAAAGAAAATGCAATATCATGACGATCCAGGCTTTAAACGAAAGATACGAAGCGATCAACCGGCTGGTAGCCTCGCGTCGCCTGAAGAAAGCGCTCGAGGATCTGGGGGATCTGATCACCATCACCAAGCAAGGCGGTTTCAGGGTCTCCCTCGACAACCTCAACACCACCTACGAAAGCATGCTGAAATATACGCTTGAAGGGGTTGACGATCCGGAGAGGGAAAAGATCTACAACCATCTGCGGCGATCGATCATCGAGCTGAACACACGCATCAAGGGAAAGGTAATGGAAGAGGATCCTTATTTGCAGACGGCGGTGTTAAAACGGGATATGGCGGTGCGCCAGCGCCTCAGCGGGAAGGAATATGTAAACACCCTGGATGATCTCTACTTCCGGAAAGACCTGGATGAGATCATGCAAAAAGATCATGGGCTTACCTCTCCCCTGCCGGGAGAATACCGTACCCGCCACGAAACCATCCGCAACATTTTCAACTTTTTTTGGCTTACCGACGAATATGGGGATGCGGCCCGTGAGCTGGCGGAACTCACCCTCGACCACACCCGTTTTGCATGGCATGAAAGGGCTCTTTTTGTGACGGCCGTCACCCTCTCTCTCCTCCGGTATTTTGATGCGACCAAGTTTGTCATCCTCCACCGCTACTACCTCGACCAGGAACCCGAAGTCTCCGAACGCAGCCTTACCGGCCTTATCCTGGCCTTTTACCTCTATGACGATATCCTCCCCCTTTTCCCCGAGCCTTACGAGATCCTTCTCAGCCTCGGAGAACAGAAAGGCATCCTCGATGACCTGGAGGCGATCACCCTGCAGATCCTCCGCTCCAAAGAGACCGAACAGATCACCAAAAAGATGAAGGAGGAGATCATCCCGGAGATCACCCGGAAGATGGGACCGAACCTCCAGGAAAAACTCAAACTCGACGACCTGATTCCCAAAGACTTCCTCGAAGACAAGAACCCCGACTGGTCGAAAGTGTTCAAAGGTTCCGAACGCTTGTACGAAAAGATGGAAGAGTTCTCAAAACTGCAGATGGAAGGGGCCGACGTTTTCATGTCGGCATTTGCCCATTTGAAGAATTTTCCCTTTTTTGAAGAGATCATGAACTGGTTTGTCCCCTTCTATCCTGACAACCCGGTGATCGATGAGGTGCTGGGCAGCGAAGAACCCGGCTTCGACAAGAAAACCCTTGTAGAAGGCCTCTTTAAGACCCCCTTCATTTGCAACTCCGACAAGTATTCATTCTGTCTGAACCTGCGGATCATGCCCTCTTCCCAAAAAATGCTCCTGGTCAATCTTTTCAACGCCGAACTGGAAGGGCTCAAGGAGATGGACGAGGAGGACAAGATCCTGCGCCCCGGCAACCGCGCCAGGATCGTCTATACGCAATATATCCAGGACCTCTACCGGTTTTTCAAGCTGCACCCTTTCCGGAAAGAGTTTGACGACATTTTCTCCCGTCCCCTCGATCTTTACAACAGCCGTTTCTTCCGCCATCTCGCGGGGGACACAGATCTTAAGGAACGGATCGGAGCCTGGTTCTTTGAACATGACCGTTACGAAGAAGCCCTCGACATTTTTCGGCAGTTA
>JAMOUS010000257.1 GCA_027067975.1 Bacteroidales bacterium
GCTGTCGCCGTACTGTTCATGAAGCATTTGTGACAGTACGGTTGCCGAGAAGGTGGCCCAGCCCTCCTCTTCCGGTCCGGGCAGCCAGCGGAAGTAGGGCACCGAGCCGTAGAGATGGCTGTACTCGTGCAACAGTCCGTTGACAGGGTCGGGGAAAGAGAGTGAGAGGGCCGTGTCGGCGAGGAAAGCGGGGTCCAAGCAGTGTTGCCGATACACCGGACTGATGATACGGCCTACGATGCGACCGGGATATTCGGCATGGAAGCCGCCGGAGCCGTAGCCGTACAGCACCAGTTCGTTCACCTCGGGAGAGATGCCGAACTCCTCCCGGCTGAGGCGGTTGGCCGCATCGATGACACGCCCCAGGCGCACGGCCAGGGGTCGTAGCCGCTCGTCGCCGTAACGGACGGTCACCCCGCCCACACGCACCTCGTGCAGATCGGTTCTTTTTTGTAAAACGAGCAACTGTTCCCGCTTTTCGGGAGATGCCGTCACAGGCACCACCCCGCCCAGGATGACGGCAGCCGTGAGGGGCAGGGCGGCTGCCGTCCAGCGCCACACTCTGCGACGGAGGTAGAGACTCCAGGCCATCATCGCCAGCGCCAGCGAAGGAAGGAAAAGGGTGAAGACACTGGCAGAGATGCCGCTGAAAACCAAAAGGGTAAAGAGAGGAGCGGCCAGGAGCACCGCCGCCACGGCAGCCGCCGGCTGACGCCGGTACACCGGCCGGAGGGCCAACACCAGCCAGAAGGTGGTCATCCCGGGACTAGAGAAGAAACCCAGCAACATATACATTCCTCCCGTCGCGGGCGCCAGATCCTGCAACCCCGCCAGCAGCAGAAGGAGAATCCCGGCGCCGAGCAGTCGCAGCCCACGGCGCCGCCACGCCCGACGATCGGCCAGAAGGTTCCCCGCCCAAAAGGTAAGGGGGACCAGCATCATACGCAAAAAAACCTCCTTCTCCGGCTGCAGAAAAAGGTCAAAACGTTCCGTATAAGGAGACAAAAGCAGGGCTGTCACCGCCGGCGCCATCACCACCGCCCCTGCCCGCAGCAGCGCCCGGAAGAGCTCTTTGCCCCGCACGGAAAGCTCCTCCCGCCCGGGCCACAGCCAAACAAGGATCAACCCCATCAACAGAAAGTCCGCCCACGAAGGTACAGTCAAAAGCCCACGACCGTTGAAATTGCGGGGAGAAAGGAAAAAGACCGGGTCGTCCCGTAAGCAGAAAAGTACACAGATACGTACGGCCACCACCGCCATCACGGGAAGGAACATTTTCTTTTTCATGGCAATCTCTTTTTTTGAGGATGACGAACCTCCGCCGGTTTCATTACAACATTCTCCCTATTTTACATCGTGCTATTTTACATCGTGGCATTCTTTTTGCTGTGTTTTTTAAAGTGTTACAGCGTTCCGTGATTGCCTGTGCTGAAGACAAACAACCTAAATCCAATGCCTATGAGAACGAGGACACTCCTGTTCGCAATGACGATAGCCCTGGCAGCCGGCTTCACGGCGTGTGAAAAGAACGACACCGGCCAGGGTAGCGGGAAGGCGGAATTTTCCGTGATGCTTCCCGGCAGTACGCTCAAATCCGCAATGAGTGACAGCAGTGCTGTCCCGGCGTATCATCTCCTTATCTCGGTGGAAGACATGGAAGGCACGGAAGTTCTTTCCGACGAGATGGTTCCTCTTTATCCTTTCGGGGAAGGGTATGTGAGTGAGAAGGTGGAACTGAAGACCGGCAAGTACCGGCTGACGAAGTTCATGATCGTGGATGCTTCGGGCGAGGTGCTGTATGCCACTCCTCTGCGCGGCTCCCCACTGGCCTACCTGGTGAAGCATCCCCTGCCCCTGCCGTTCGCGATCCGGCCGGAGGCCACCACCACCCTGCATCCGGAAGTGTTGCCGGTCCAAGGGCATCAACCGGACGATTTCGGATATGTCGGTTTCGTACCTCATATCGTAAAGCCCTTGCATGTTTACGTGGTGTGCTATCTGGACAATCCGTGGGTGATGATGCCGACACGTCCCACCCGTGCAAGGCTCACTGTTTTCGACCGGCATGGCTGGCATTACACCTTCAAGATCCGGCCCGAGGTGAACCACATCATCATCCGCGGAGGATCGGAAGAATATCTTTTTGTGGTCGAGAAAGAAGGGTACAAGACACAACGCTATCTTTTCAAGGCGGAAGAGCTGAGGAAGACTTCGCCGGACAATCCGCTGTGGCTGAAGATTCCCTTTGGGGAACCTCCCTTCAGGAAGCTGGTGCTGAAGCCCGGTCCTGAGAAGGGGCAGGATGCTATGATCTCCAACCTGGAGCCGGACCGTAACTTCGGCGATTACAAGTATTTCGAGGCAACCTACCTGTCTGAACCCCAGCTGGCGGTGATGCGCTCCAACCGCAGCCTGATCCGTTTCGACCTGAATGCCCTGCCGAAGTCGGCCCGCATCCGGAAGGTGATCTTGCGTCTCTATTTCGACCGGCCCATCCCGTGGGACAGTACGGTGTTCATCAGCGACACCTCAGAGGCTACCGACGGACGGACGTGGTACGGTGCGGTGCTGCAACGGATCATCTCTCCCTGGGAAGAAGACTCCGTCACATGGGATCATCCGCCCAAAACCACCGAAAAGGGACAGGTATTCGTCCCCCCCTTCCATTGCAGCCGGCATTATGTGAACATCGATGTGACACGCCTTTACCTCCCCGGACAGGATGAGATCAGCGCCGCCCGCTACGGCATGTTCTTCCGCCTCTGGCCCGAGGACCGCTTCCCGGGGTTCCGCTTCGCATCCAGCGACTATCCTGATCCCAAAATGTGGCCCGAACTGATCATCTATTATACACTCGATCGATAATCTCCGGGAGCCATATCGAGAAGAAAGGTCCGTCCGCTAACGGACCTTTCTTCTTTTCCCTCTACGAACAAAGGTTTTTCAGATCTTCCATGATCTTTATCAGGAATATTTTTCATCATACCTCCTAATTTTGCACAAAAGTTCAATACATACTATAAATCCGGCAGTGATGAAAAAGTATGATGTAATCATCATCGGGGGCGGTCCTTCGGGGATTGTCACAGGTGTTACGGTGAAAAACTACTATCCGGAAAAATCGGTATTGATCCTCACCGAAGAGGAAAAAGGGCTGGTCCCCTGCGGGATCCCCTATATCTTCCATCGATTGGGGAGTGTTGAAAAAGACGCAATGGGTTTCAAGCCGCTGCTGGATGCCGGGGGTGAGGTAATCGTCGATCCTGCCACGGATGTGAACCTGGAGAAGAAAGAGGTGTATGGCAAGTCGGGGGAGACCTATCACTACGACAAGCTGGTCTTTGCCACAGGTTCGCTGCCGGTAGAGGCCAAATTCATCAAAGGATATGATCTTGAGGAGGTCTATTATATCAAGAAGAGTTACCGGTATATTCAAAAGCTTTTCGATGCGCTGAAAGGGAAAAGCCGGATCGTCATAGTAGGCGGGGGATTCATCGGTGCTGAGGTGGCGGAACAACTCGTCGCCAATGGCAAGAAGGTGGTTCTGATCGAGAGTGAGGAACAGTGTTTTTCGAAAGCTTTTTCGAAACAGTTGAGCAAGATCGCCACCGACGAACTGCGGAAGACGGGTGTGGAGGTAAAGACCTCCATGTTGGTCGAAGAGATCCTAGGGAAAGAGGGTAAGGCCTGTGGCGTACGGCTTCGGAGCGGGGAGGAGATCCCGGCCGAGGCGGTGATCCTCTCGGTAGGATACAGGCCCAACACGTCCCTGGCCGTTAAGGCGGGACTGCCGCTGAACATCATGGGAGCGATCAAGGTGGACAACTATGAACGCACTTCGGTGAAAGATGTGTGTGCGGTGGGCGATTGTTCCCAGACCATCGGCTTCCTCACGGGCCGCAGCGACCACATCATGCTGGCCTCTACCGCCACGGCCGAAGCGCGCGTGCTGGGTTACAACCTCTTCGGCATCCGTATCAAGAAAAACTTCATGGGAACCATCGCCGTCTTCTCCACCCAGATCAACGGCCTGACCATGGCCTCGGCAGGGATCAACGAAAACACCGGGAAAGATGCCAACGTCCGGTTCATGGTGTCGGAGTTTTCGGATGTGGACAAACACCCGGGCACCTTGCCCGGAGCACATCCCCTGACCGTACGTCTCACCTTCTCCCCCACCGACGGTGCGATCTTGGGAGGAGAAGTGTGGGGAGGACCCACCGCCGCCGAGATCATCAACATCATCAGCATGGCCATTCAGAAATACATCACTGTTTTCGAACTGATCTCCTATCAGATCGGCACCCATCCTCTTCTGACAAGTGCTCCGACCAAGCCCGTCCTGGTCAAGGCTGCGGAAAAAGCCATCATCATGATGAAAAAGGCCAACGGAACCGCATGACCTTTTTTACGGATCCCCGGATTTATTTTTTCTTTTTCACCTTTTCATACAAACCGAGGACGTTCCGGACAAAGATCTCCCACGAATATTTCTTTTTCTCCTCGCGGATGTGGGGTTTGAACGCTTCCGCCCGGCCGGCGGTGAAAAAATCGGCGATGGCGCCGGCGATGGCGGGAGGGTCTTTTTTCACGACGTATCCCACTTTGCCATGCGGAACATATTCGCTCAGTCCTCCCACATCGGTCACGAGCATCGGCTTCTCGAAGTGGTAGGCGATCTGGGTGATGCCGCTCTGTGAGGCGGAGTGGTAGGTCTGCGCCACCAGGTCGGCCGCCGAGAACCAGTAGCGCACCTCCTCCACCGGGACGAAATCGTCGACCACCCGCACACGGTCGCCCAGCCCTTTCTCCCGGATAATCTTCATATACCGTTCCTTGTCATCATAGAACTCGCCCACGACCAGCAGCTTCAGATCCAGTTGTTGCACCTCGGGACGGGCGAACGACTCCAGCAGCAGGTCGAGCCCCTTGTACTTTCTGACAAAACCGAAGAAAAGCACATACCGCTGCTGCGGGTCGAGGCCCAGATGCCGGCAAGCCTCCTCCTTGCTCACCCCCTTCCCCAGGTTGTCGTCGAGAGGATGAGGGGTATAAAGGATGTTGCGGAAGCCGTTCTCATGGAGTTGCCGCTCGACGGTGCGGGAGAAGGTGATGTATCCGTCGAGCTTGCGCAGGAAATAGTTGGTGAGAAGCCGGTCGCCGGGCCGCCGTTCATGGGGATACAGATTATCGACGACAGCCAGCGTGGTGATCCCCTTCTTGAGAAAACGGACGATGGTGCCGAAGAGAGGTCCCATGAAAGGGATCCAGTTGCGGAAGATGATCAGGTCGGGAGCCAGACGGTTGATGCGCCGGGCGGTCCGGACCCAGTTAAAAGGGTTGATGCTGTTCATCCATACATGGATCTTCAGTCCGGCCGGCGGCGGACCTTCGGCCAGCTGTGTCTTGCCGGGGAAGAGCAGATCCGGATATTGCAGGCGGTAGGTGACCAGCTCCGCCTCATGCCCCTCCCGCAGAAAAGCCCGACACATCGCCTCGTCGATGACCGCCAACCCGCCGCGCAAAGGGTATGCAGGACCGATGATCAAAACTTTCATCACAAAAAATCTCTAAAATCAAATTCCAGACCCCAAATAAACTACAATATTCAAGATCGCAAACCATTTCTTGGATTATTGAATATTGTGGTCCGGTCATTCTTGATGATCTTCACCACTTCCTTCAGGTCTTCCGCCACCTCGACCTCTTCCGGCACTTCCTCTTCTTGGAAGGGATGACCGCT
>JAMOUS010000258.1 GCA_027067975.1 Bacteroidales bacterium
TCGGCCGGGACAGCGAATTCAATCCCCGGAAAAGGAGGATGCGAAAGATAATAAAGTGTCAGCATCACAATGCCGGCAAAGAGCGAAATCCGGGTAAAAAGGCCCAGGATCAATCCCACGCCGATGAGCACCAAACCCCACTCATTGAGAAAGTCGACCGCCTTTAAGCGGACCGGGTCGTAAGTGAGCCAGTGAAAGAAACCGCTCATAAAACCTTTCGAATCGAGTAGGTAAGACACCGACGACCAGTCGGGATTGGAAAGTTTGGCAAGGCCTTCGTAAAGAAAATGCCACCCGATCAGCGTACGAAGGGTGACCAGAAAGGTGGTCTGCCCTATGGTATATTCACAGTTTCCTCTCATCATCCGAAAATTTTGCCAAATGTAGAAAAAATGGCTCAAGCTTGTTGATACAATCTTGACCGAATCGTGCACAAATTTGCTCTCCGACGGAACCCTCTCAATCTGTATTCATTTTGTCGAGAAGGATGGCATTGAAGAGGAGTTTGAAGGTAGCGGGCGTAGAGACACGGAACTGGGGATTGAAGCCCATGATGATCATCTGGCCTTTGCCTTTCCGGAGCCAAACGATGGCCGGTTGCAGGGCCATCAGCTCCTCATGCTCGGCATAACCGCTCAATAAGATCCTTTCTTCCGGATAATATCCAATGACCCTTCTGTCGGTGTCGAAGGAGGGGATGGAGGTGGCAAAGACGGGGCGTCCGCGCGAGAAGACCCCCACGGAAGGAGGCATCCCGAGGGTGACAGGATTACCGGGACGCAACATCACTCTCACGAGCGACCCCGGCACATAAAGCCCTTTCTCGGCAAGGGAAGAGGAGATATCCCGATACGGTAGGACAAATGTCTCGCTTTTCTTTTTCTTCCCTTCCCCCGTGGCAAGGGTCTGTTTTCCGGTAAAGAGGGCGGTGGAGGAGCCCCAGGCGATGATCTTTCCGCCTTGGTCGAACCAGGCCATTAACTTCTTCAGTCCTTCTTTTCCCATGCCTTTTCGATATTCCGGAGGGTAGTAGGAAAGATAGTAGCTGCCCGAACCGGAAGCCCCGTCAAGCAGCGCGCTCTTCGAAGAGGAGGGGAAGACAATCACATCGTAGAGGAAAAGGTCGGTCGAGGGGATCTGATCGGGATGAAGGACGGAATAAGGCAGATGATAGGTATCGAAGAGATAGCGTGTCCATCCGGCATCCATGTCGCTGTAATAGGTCTCGACGAGGGCGATTCGGGGAAGACGGAGAGGGGTGGTGTTGAGGTCCGGATCGCCCGTCACCTTGACAGGCTCGAAATTGATGACGCTGTTGATCAGCTCCATTTTTTTCGGGTTAGTGGAACTGATCACAAAACTCCCTTTTGAGCAGGCAGTGCCCTCAAAGGTAACGGGGTCATTGAGCCTTTCCACTTCCATGCCGGCCTCCACAGCGACAAAAGCAGCCTTGAAACTCCCGTTGTATTCCACCGGCAGGATGATCTTCTTGTCGGAAGGAGTAACAGGTTCAGCCAGCAGGGTGTAGGGATGCTGCACAGGGGCCAAGGCGTCTTTCAGTCCGCCCAAGTACTGGTCGACCTCGACAGCCTCCACCTGGCGTTGCAGGGGAAGCGACCAGGTCGTGATATCGTAGGGTTTGATGATCTTTCCGCCCGGGGTATAATGCCGTACGGGAAATTTCTGTTTTTCCATCACCTCTTTGACGAAGGCGCGGAACGGCTGCGCCAGGGGCACCACCAGGTCACCGGGATGAAAGAGCCGGTCATTCACCGTGATCTCCTTTGTCAGGGCATATACCGAAACACCCTGTTCACCCAGAAGGTTGACCAGGTTGACCAGTTCGCTTTCGTCATGTTGCTGTTTGGGCAGGATGTAATAGTAGGGCGGTACGGTCTTGCCCAGGGTGACCTCCTTCTTGCAGAGATCGTTACGGAACTTCAGGATCTTGTCGTGGTAAAGGGCGGCCGTCTTGAGGATCGAGCGCATGGAGACCACCTCGTATTCCACGATGTCTCCCAGGCGCCACCAGCCCCCTTTCCAGGGCAAGGGCATATTGATGCTCTTTTTGTATTCCGAGAGACCTTTCCCGTGCACCGACAGTTCGTTGGGTTCCACATACACCGGCGAGGCGATGCGGGCACTGGCACACTCGGTGAGGAAGGCAATCACGTTCTGCCAGATGCAGGTCTCGGTAGACCCCGGCCAATAATTGTCGAAGGCATAATGCTGGGAGACACCGGCCAGGCCGGCCCTCGTCATGTCATTGATCAGGTTCTGCCCGAAGATGCCCGTCCA
>JAMOUS010000259.1 GCA_027067975.1 Bacteroidales bacterium
GCAATGGGATCGGAGTTGGGGGGGACAAAATAGCGGGGCCCGGTGAGGCCCATCTGATGTTTTTCGACCATCACCTGGGGAAACCAGGTCCGGGTGAAGATCCTCTGGATATTCCGGGTATCTTCCTGGGTGAGGATCACAAAATCACGGTTGTTATCATGGCCCACATATTTGTGATAGACCCGGGGGAGGGCGGCCCCTTCGTATTGCGTGCCTTTGTATTTGCGGTAGTTCTCGACCACCATGTCCATCCCGTCGGGGTTATGGCAGGGGACCATCATGAAGACCACCTTGTCGAGCCAATCCAACTGAACGGGATCCTGTGTCGTGACCAGCTCATATGCGATAAGGGGGGCTGCCTGGGAGGGCCCCACCTCGGTGCTGTGCATGGAAAGGGTGGCCGTGACGAAGACTTTGCCTTTTTTGACGAGCTCTTCCTGCTCCCGGGGTGTCAAAGCAGCATCCAGGGCCAGTTTCTTGTTGATCGCCCGCAACTCTTCCAGACGGGAGAGGTTTTCCGGGGAAGAGATGAACGCAATGTACATGGGCTTCCCCATAGGGCTTTTCCCCAACTCCAACATCTTCAGGCGGGATGAGGCTGCATCCACTTTCTGAAGATAGGCGATCAACTGTTCGTAGTCGATCAGCATCCTGTCCGTCCCGGGGCGGAAACCAAAGAAATCCTCCGGTTTGGGAACATCAGCAGCACGACTCCACCGGGGGGACAGGAAAAAGAAGATCCCCAGCAGGATCAGAACAAACAGATCTCTTTTCTTCATGACAGTTGGTTTTATGAATGGTCAGACCAACAAATTTAAGAAAGTATCTTTCGCACCGGAACGTTGCGAAAAAAAAAGAAGAGGCGAACGCCTCTTCCCGGATGTTTTTGTTCCCTTTGACCGGTCAAAGCTCTTTGATCTTGATATTGCGGAACCATATCTTCGATCCGTGGTCTTGCAAGCCGATGTGGCCCTTTTTGGCCTGACCGTATTCCGGATGGTTTTGCCACTTGCTGTTTTTCACTCTTTCTTTCCAGTCGTCGCTCCAGAGGTCATATTCGACCACTTTTTCTCCGTTAAGGTAATGGATCACGTGTGCACCTTTGGCGACGATCTCTGCCGTATTCCATTCGAGGGCAGGTTTGATCTTCGGGTTCTGTGGCGGATATACGGCATAAGCTGCACCGGTGGTCTGCCAGTCGGCCAGTTTTTCGCCCTTCCATCCGAGCTGATCGATCAATTGATATTCCGGCCCGGTGACATAAGGCGTTTTGTAGCGGGGATCTTCGACAACGCGGTAAAAGATCCCGCTGTTGCCGCCGGGAGAAAGTTTCCATTCGAGTTTCAGGTCGAAATCCCCGAATTCATCCACCGTGATGAGGTCTCCCCGCAGGTCGCTGCCTTTACCGAGACACACCAGGCATCCCTCTTCCACACTCCAATTATCAGGCACGGTATCGAGGTTGTAGCCTTTCCATCCCGTCAGGTCTTTGCCATTGAAAAGCAATTGCCATCCTTCTTTTTCTTCCGCGGGAGTAAGAACATTAAATTGCTTTTCCGTGGTATCTGCAGTCTGGATTGCCACCTCCTCTTCCACTTTCTTCTCTTTTTGTTTCCGGACACAATTGTTCAACACCAGGATCCCGGCAAACGAAAAGAACAAAACCAGCATAAAGTTCCTGAACCTCATCTTCTGTTTTTTTGTGTTCATTTTCCTCTGTTAATACGACATTTCCGAGTACCTAAATCGATTTTGGAATGGATGAAACCATTTCTTTGCAAATCTAACAAAAATGTTCAGACGACCATGGGATTGTCACAAAAATTCTATCTTTAACCTTTGAGGGAAGGATCGGACGGTTCCTGTGAAATACGGATCAGTATGGGAGAATATCTGGACATCTTATACCTTACGGCAGGCTTTCTTTTTCTTCTGCTTTCGGCGAACAAGCTGGCCGAATATTTTTCCCGGTTGCGGTTACCGGTGATCACGGGATTGATCGTGGTAGGGGTGATCATCGGCCCGTACGGTTTCGGTTTTTTGGATCATGAGACGATCGAAAAGCTGGATTTCATCAATGAGATCGCACTTGTCTTCATCGCTTTTGCGGCCGGTGCGGAACTGCATCTGAGCGAGTTCCGGGGTCGGATGAAGAGTATCATCAACATCACGATGGGCCAGATTGTGGTGGTTTTTGTGATCGGTTCGATGGTTTTTCTGCTTCTCTCCCGTTACATTCCTTTCACGCGTGATTTTCCTTTTGAAGTCAGGTTGGTGATCTCACTCTTTACGGGGGTGATCTCGCTGGCCCGCTCCCCTGCGTCGACGATCGCGGTGATCAACGAGATGCGGGCCCGCGGGCCTTTCACCCAGACGGTACTGGGTGTGACGATCATCAATGATGTACTAAGCATCATCCTTTTCGCATTGGTGTTTTCGTTCGTCAACACGCTTCTCAACGACGAGCAATTCAACATGCTGATCATCATGATCCTGCTGGGAGAGTTATTGGTATCTTTCCTTTTGGGTATGGTCATGGGAAGAGTGCTCACTTTCCTGATCGGTCTGCGAGTTTCGATGTCTTTGCGCATTGTCTTGATTTTAGTGGCCGGTTTTCTCATATACATTCTCTCCCACTATTTGCGGATCTGGTCCGTCAGGCATTTTGGTCTTGATTTTTACGTCGAACCGCTATTGGTAAACATCATCGGAAGTTTTTATCTGGCCAATTATACGCCTTATCGTCGTGAGTTCAACACCATGCTCGACAGGGCCATGCCGTTTGTTTATGCTTCTTTTTTCACATACATCGGCGCAGCCATTTCCTGGGAGATTCTGATCAAGGTCTGGACACTGGCTCTGCTATTGTTTTTCTTACGGATTTTGCTAATGATGGGAGGCTCTTGGCTGGGAGCTTTCCTCTCGAAAGAACCTCCCCTGTTCCGGCGGGTGATTTGGATGCCATTCATCACGCAAGCCGGTATCAGTCTGGGGTTGATCACGGTGATCATGGGTGAAGGGCATGCCTGGAGTTATGAATTCGGGACGATCCTGGTGGGCACGATCATCCTGAACCAGATCTTCGGGCCTCCTTTGTTCAAATGGTCGCTGCAATGGGTAGGAGAACATCATGTGAAAGCCCACGGGCAGGTGATCGAAGAGCATGAGGCGGTGATATTCGGTTATGAGGCCCAGTCGCTTGCTTTGGCACGGCAATTGTCGTCGCAGCAATGGGCTGTCAGGCTTGTCACCGACCAGACACATGTTCGGGATCCGAAGATCCCGAACGTTCAACTGATCAGGGAAAAAGAGACCTCGGCAGAGAGCCTGCGACGTGCGGGAGTGGATAAAGCGGAAGCGATCGTGACCATGCGAACGGACGAAGAAAACTATGCCATCTGTGAGCTGGCCTATGAGCACTTCGGCACCCCGAACATGGTGGTCCGACTCAATGACCGGCGGAACTTTGAGAAGTTTCACAAATTAGGGGCACTGATCGTCGATCCGTCCACGGCCATTGTGAGTCTGCTCGATCACATGGTGCGGGCGCCGAATGCCACCTCATTGTTGCTGGGTCACGAGCCCGACCAGGACACGGCCGACATTGTCCTGCGCAACAAGAGCCTGCATGGGGTGTCACTGCGTCACCTCGACCTGCCGGCCGATATCCTCATCTTGGCCACCCGCCGTCGCGGTCAGACCATCATCTCCACCGGTTTCACACGCCTGCGGCTAGGTGATGTCCTGACAGTCGTCGGTTCGAAAGAAAGCATTGAAGAACTGCGACTAAAACTTGAATAAGGATGAAAGAAGCTCGTTTTTATGAAAAAAGGGACGATGGGCGGATCATCTGTCGTCTTTGCCCTGACAATTGTCTCATCGCCGAGGGGAAACGGGGAGCATGCAAAGTACGGAAAAACGACAAGGGGACGTTGATCGCCGAAAACCACGGGCTGATCTCAGCGGCACACGTTGATCCGATCGAAAAGAAACCGTTGTATCATTTTTATCCGGGACGTCCCATTCTCTCGTTGGGAACGGCAGGGTGCAACCTTCATTGTCTGTTTTGTCAAAACTGGGAGATCTCCCAGTCAACGGTGGAGGAAGTGCCGTTGCAGCCCCTCTCTCCGGCCCAGGCGATCGAAGCAGCCCGGCGCATCGAAAACAACATCGGAATCGCCTACACCTATAATGAGCCGATCATCTGGTATGAGTATGTGGAAGATACGGCCCGTTTGGCAGCCCAGGCAGGATTGAAAAACGTCATGGTGACCAACGGGTATGTCAATCCGGAGCCTTTGAAAGAAATGATCCCGCTTATCGATGCCTTCAGTGTCGACTTGAAGGGTTTTCGCGAGGAGTTTTACCGGAAATATACCAAATCACGTCTCGAACCGGTTCTGGAAAGTCTGAAGATGATCCGGGAATCCGGCAAGCATCTGGAGATCACCAACCTGGTGGTCACGGGGCTGAATGATGATCCGGACGAGTTCGAGCGTTTGACCGACTGGGTGGCAGGAGAGTTGGGAGGCAGGACGATCCTGCATATTTCCCGTTATTTTCCGGCCTGGAAAATGCACAATGAGCCCACCCCCTTATCGACCCTGTATCGCTTTTATGAGATCGCCCGCAAGAAACTGGATTTTGTTTTCCTCGGGAACGTCCCCGGCACGGAGGGAAGAGAGGATACGCTCTGCCCCCGCTGCGGGGCCACGGTGATCCGCCGCACCGGCTATGTCACCCGGATCACAGGCCTCGACCATGAAGGACGTTGCACCTCCTGTGGTGAGAAGGTGCTGGAACACATCTAGTCTAGAACCTCCGGATCAGTAACGGATGATGAACTTTTCGTAACCTCTGGGAGGCTGTTCGAAAAGGGTAAGGTGTTCGACATGCCCCCAGAGGGGACCTTTCCGGATGCGCATGACAAAACGTTCGAGGGCTTCTTCGTCGCCTTCGGCCTCGATATAGACCGAGCCGTCAGGTTCATTGCGGACAAAGCCTTTAATGCCTTCTTTCTCCGCTTCCCGCACGGCAAAATAGCGGAACCCCACCCCTTGCACCCTTCCGGTGACGCGCATCACATACGATTTCATGGCAGGATCATTCCTTCGTCTTTTCTTTACTCTTTTTCGGATTTACACTCTTCTTGCCGTCGGAAGCCGAAAGATCACTCATCGCCACGAAGAGTTCATGCATTCTGCCAAAGAAATCCTTCCTCACTCCTGCCAGGAATTTAGAGGGTTTTTCTCCTCCCGCCAATTCTTTCATATGGTTCAGACGGTAAACCTGCTCATTGCGCAGGGATATGGCATCGCTGATCAGGGAGATGACGTCCTCCCTCTTCTCAGGTTGGTAGGCGATCAATGCAAAGCCATCGGCAGCAAACTGCTCGGTGAGACAATTGATCTCCTTTTTCAAATTTTTGATTGAACTCATGGAACCCTCCTTTTGGTGAATGGAATGCCTAAAATAACAAATTCCTGTAACATCTGAACGACAGAATCGGACCGAATGTTCTAAAAGTCCGCATTTTGTAAATAAACATACCGTTTTGAGGGTTCATCAAAAATATTTATTTTTGCAGATGGAGAAATGGCAGAGTGGTCGAATGCGACGGTCTTGAAAACCGTTGTCCGCCTACCGGCGGACCGGGGGTTCGAATCCCTCTTTCTCCGCACACTTTATGAAACGGCCGCAAGGCCGTTTTTTTGCATCCTCCCGGCAAGTATATCCCCTTCCCTTATGACATTCTCCTATCCCTTGTCAGGCGTGGCACTCCGGCGATTGCCCATCTGTTGAAAAATTCCCTCCGCCCACAATCAATTTCCCACATTCCGCTGTACTACAATCACTTAAAAGGATCCGGAAGCAAAATTCATTGTGAATAACTCCTGAAACCTGCATGGTTATTGAGTTTTTTTGTCCGATTAAATTTGGAAAAAATCGGAATTCATTTATATTTGTGAGAAAGAAATCAAACTTTTCAGTACTAACCCTAAAATTTCAACATCATGAACAAAGCAGAACTGATCGAAGCCATTGCCAGCAAAGCCGGATTGTCCAAAGCAGATGCCAAGAAGGCCTTGGATGCTTTTGTGGAAGCCACGAGCGAAGCTCTTCAGAAAGGTGATCGTGTCGCTCTGGTCGGTTTCGGTTCTTTCTCGGTGAGCGAGAGAGGTGCCCGTACCGGTCGTAACCCCCAGACGGGCCAGCCGATCACCATCGCAGCCAAGAAGGTTGTCAAGTTCAAGGCCGGAAGCGAACTCGCTGCCAAGGTCAAGTAGTGATCGGAGAAAAAGAAAAAAAAAGGAGCACCATCGTGCTCCTTTTTTATTTTTGTCCTTTCATCATGAAGGGTTCCTCGGAAAAAGAACTGATCCGGTATCTCGAAGGTTTCATCACACCCCGTCGCAAGGCATTGTTCCGGCGGGTGCTGGAATATCGCACACGATATCTCACGGTGGTGCTGGAAGATCTTTACCAACCTCACAATGCAAGTGCGGTGTTGCGCAGTTGCGAATGTTTCGGGATCCAAGATGTACACATTATCGAGAACCGGAACAAATACACGGTCAACCCGGACATCGCCCTGGGAGCTTCCAAGTGGCTCAATCTGGTCAAACACCGCGGTCAAGAGGACAACACCACGGCAGCGATCGAAGAATTACGGAAAAAAGGATACCGGATCGTGGTCACCGTGCCGGGAGAGAATGCCACACCGCTGGAAGCTTTCGACCTGAGCCGGGGCAAAGCCGCCCTTTTTTTCGGCACCGAACTCGACGGACTCACCGACACTGCCATCCGGCAGGCCGATGAAAAGCTGATCATTCCCATGTACGGCTTCACGGAAAGTTTCAACATTTCGGTCTCGGCAGGGATCATCCTCAGCCACCTGGTTCCACGTCTGCACCGTATGGAAGGCTGGCAGCTCACCGACGAAGAAAAACAGAAAGTTTACCTCTCCTGGCTGAAGGCCTCAATCCGTTCATCCGAAAAGATCATCACCGAATGGGAAAGGGAACATGGCCGCTCCCAAAGGCCTTGAAATATGTTTTTTGCCGAAATTTTCCTATTTTTGACCTGTCAGGCAAACTTCCCCGACGATGAAATGCATCATCATAGAAGACGATGAACTTTCCAGAAAGGTCCTGGAAGAATACATCCGGAAGACCGATCATCTGGAGTTGGTCGCATCCTTTCACAACGCGATCGATGCGATCAATCATCTGGGGAGGGACACGAAGGTCGATCTGGTGTTCTTGGACATAGAGCTACCCCAGATGTCGGGGGTAGAGTTCCTTGAGAGCCTACAGGCCCCGCCGCAGGTGATCATCACCACCTCCAAGGACGATTATGCCGTTCAGGCTTTCGATTTCAATGTCACCGATTATCTCCTCAAGCCGATCCGCTATCCAAGGTTCTACAAAGCTGTGGACAAAGCTTTCAAGATGGAGAAACTTTACGAGGTGAACCGCATCGACGACGAGATCTTCATCAAGAAGAACTCCACCCTGATCAAACTCGCTTACGACGACATCCTCTGGATCGAGGCGCTCGAGAACTATGTGGTACTGAACACCGAACGTGACAAGTACACCATCCATTTCACGATGAAGGCAATGGAGAAGACATTGCCGAAGTACAAGTTCTTACGCATCCATCGTTCATATATCGTAAATCTCAGGAAGATCGCAGCGATCAAGGAGAAAAAACTGGTATTGAACTTTTCCGGAAAGACCCAAGAGCTGCCGATCGGGAAGTCTTACCGTGAACGGCTTCTGAAAGAGATCAAAACGATGTAGGACGGCCGTAAAGATGGGAAAGGACGACTTTTTTTTCCGGCATATCGCACAGACCTCTCCTGCGCCCCTGCACATCCAGGCCGTATCGGCAAGGGGTGTGTACATCCGTGACGAACAGGGCCGGGAATACCTGGACATGGTAGCCGGCATTTCCGTGAACAATCTGGGGCATGGTCATCCTGCCGTGATAGAGGCCGTACGGCAGCAGGCCGAGCGTCATCTTCATCTGATGGTGTACGGCGAGTTCGGGCAGGTTCCACAGAGTGAATACGCCCGAGCATTGGCCGAAATGCTTCCACCGGCCCTGAGCACAGTATATTTTGTCACCTCGGGCAGTGAAGCAATCGAGGGGGCTCTGAAGACAGCCCGACGTTACACGGGGCGTTATGAGATCGTGACCTTCCGCAATGCTTACCATGGCAGCACGATGGGATCGATGAGCGTGATGGGGAGCGACCGCTATACGCGTGCCTACCGCCCGCTGGTGCCGGGCGTGCGGGTTTTGCCCTTCAACGACCTCTCCCGCCTGGAGGAGATCACCCCCCGTACGGCCTGTGTTTTGGTCGAACCGGTGCAGGGAGAGGCGGGCGTGATCCCGCCGGCACCGGGGTTCCTGGAAACCCTGCGGAAACGGTGTGATGAGACGGGAGCCCTCCTCCTCTTCGACGAGGTGCAAACCGGCTTCGGACGCACGGGCAGGCTCTTCGCCTTTCAGAAGTACGGGGTGGTTCCCGACATTCTGATCCTGGCCAAAGCCCTGGGAGGAGGATTACCCCTGGGGGCCTTCATCTCCTCGCCGGAGATCATGCGATCCCTGAGCCATCATCCTCCGCTCGGACATATCACCACCTTCGGAGGACATCCTCTCTCCTGTGCCGCAGGACTGGCCGCCTTCCGCGAATTGATCCGTTCGGACGTGATGAACGAAGTGGAGCAAAAAGCCGAGCTTGTGCGAAAAAAGATGCAACATCCCCTCATCCAAGAGGTACGCAATTCCGGCCTGCTTTTTGCAATAGACCTACCCAATGGTGAGACGGCCGAAAAGGTCGTACGCCGTGCTTTGGAAAAAGGGGCGATCTCCGACTGGTTCCTCTTCCGGGAAGAGGCTTTTCGGATATCCCCTCCACTGACCATCACGGAAAGCGAACTGGAGAAAGGATGTGACATCTTCCTGGAAACGCTGGAGGAGATCCGCATAGGAAAATAACAACCGTTAAAAAAAGCGATGATGGGCCTATTCCGTTCCGGACTTGTGATCACTTTGTGGATCCTCCAACTCCCTTTGCTAGGAAGTCAACTTACCTCTGCAGACACCACCCTCTTCGTCGAGGGAATCCGGCTCATTAACCGCCAGATGAACGAGATCGCCCTCCTCACGGACGACAGTAAAAAGACACAGGTCAATGAAAAAATAAAACAACAGCTCTCGCAACTTCTCTCCCTTCCGGGGTCGTTCGAATATCCTTTCGATTCCCTTCGCCATATCGGCGTGGTCTATCCTCCCGACAGTACGTTCCGCATTTTCACCTGGAATCTCTCCTTCCGCGACGGCACCTACCGCCACTACGGCATCCTCCAGCGAAAAGAGGGCCTCCCCGTGACCCTCACCGACCGTGCTCCCGCGATCGTTCATCCCACCGACACGGTCACGGGACCGGAGACTTGGTACGGAGCCTTGTATTATCGCATCCTGAAGAACAAGTGGAAGAACCGCACCTATTACACCCTTTTGGGATTATCCCTTCACAACTCACTCACCAATCGCAAGGTGATCGATGTGCTCACATTCGATCGCAAGGGGAGGATCCGTTTCGGGGCCCCCCTCTTTGATTTGGACGGGAAGACCCTGTATCGAATCATTTTTGAGTTCAATGCCCACATCTCCATGTTGCTCCACTATGACGACCGTATGGGGATGATCGTGTATGATCATCTCTCACCCGCCCGACCGGAACTCAAGGGTCTTCCGCAATATTACGGCCCCGACTCTTCCTACGACGGATTTTTCTTTTACAAGGGCAAGTGGAGATTGCGGGAAGACCTGGACGTAAGGAACGAAGAGTAGCTCATCCCTTTTCGGGGATTTTTTTTAACTTGCCGTACGAGAAGGTTGATCATGGCATTCCGGGACAAGAAGCGACATCAGGCCCGTATCTACCTCATCGATGAGTTGAAGCACCACTACGATGAGGTGATGGAGAAATATGACCGGCCGGAAAAGTACCGTTTGCAGGCATACACTTCCGAACATCGCTTTTTCCAGGATCTTGAGCGTGACCGTCCTCCGGCCACGGCAGCGAAAGTGCTCATCTATGTGGCCAACCGTCATCTCACGGCCGAAGATCCGCTGAAGGACCTGCTGCGTTTCCTCGATCGACTCAACAGCATGTCCACAGGTTTTGAAGTGATCGTAGTAACTTCACAAAAAATGGAAGAAGCCGAACGGCGTCTCCGGGAGGCCGGAGTGTTCTCTATCATTCCCGACAACGAGAACGCCTTGTTGCGCATCGACAACTTCATCAAGGCCAGCATTAGCCGCCATACCATCCGGATGAAAAAGCAGGCTGCCCGCACAGCCCTTAAGGTCTTCACAGCCTATCTTCTCCTCACAGGTCTCCTCTGGTTCGCTGCCAGAATGCTTTACCCGGAATTCTTCTGATCCCGCTGTCCCTCCGTACCGGGAACTCTCCCTTCCCGCCCTCCTTGTTGCTTCCAATCACTTTTTGATACCATACCGAACAAAATATGTTCACTTCGAAGGTCACATGAAGAAAAGTATATATTTTTGAAACAAACCGAAAGGCTGAAAATCATCATGGAGAATCTTTCCTTTTTAGGGAATGCGGAAATTGGTACGATCGAACGGATGTACCGGGATTATCTCCGGGATCCCTCGTCGGTAGCGCCGGGTTGGCGGCAGTTCTTTGCGGGTTTTGAGTTTGCGCGCAAGCATTACGGCGATGCCCCCGACACCGGCATGGAGAAAGAGTTCCGTGTGCTCAACCTCATCGAAGCCTACCGCAAGCGGGGACATCTCTTCACCGAGACCAACCCGGTACGCACACGCCGGAAGTATTCACCCACGCTCGACCTGGAAAATTTCGGGCTCTCGGAGGAAGATCTTGACACGCCTTTCCGGGCGGGCGAGGAGCTGGGGTTAGGCACCGTTCCGTTGCGGAAGATCGTCGAGCATCTGCAGCAGACTTACTGCCGGTCGATCGGTGCGGAGTACATGTTCATCCGCGATCCCGGGATGGTCCGCTGGCTCCAGGAACGGATGGAAAAGAGCCGCAATACGCCTCGCTTTTCTCCCGGAGAGAAAAAGCACATCTTCCGGCATCTGGTGCAGGCCGTAGGCTTTGAACAGTTCCTGCAACGCAAGTTCACCGGACAGAAGAGCTTTTCGCTCGAAGGGGCCGAGAACCTGATCCCCGCCCTGGATGCGGTGATCGAGAAAGGATCCCGCCTGGGTATCCGCGAGTTCGTCATCGGCATGTCGCACCGCGGCCGCCTCAACGTGCTGGCCAACATCCTTCGGAAACCCTATGAAAGGATCTTCTCGGAATTCACGGGCAAGGTTTATTCCGGCAACATCCGGCTGGGAGACGTGAAGTACCATCTGGGGCACGAGAGCCGCATCACCACCGACAGCGGCAGGGAGGTGCGTCTGAGTGTCGCCCCCAACCCTTCGCACCTCGAATCCGTGGGGCCGGTGGTCGAAGGGCTTGCCCGTGCCAAAATCGAACGTTTCTACGACGGCAACGAGTCGCGCCTGGCGCCCATCCTGATCCACGGCGATGCAGCCATCGCCGGCCAGGGGGTGGTATATGAGCTGGTGCAGATGTCGGAGCTGCCCGCCTACCGCACCGGAGGCACCATCCACCTGGTGATCAACAACCAGGTGGGGTTCACCACCAACTACCTGGAGGCCCGCTCAAGCACCTATTGCACCGACGTGGGGAAGATCATCAAAGCCCCCATCTTCCACGTCAACGGCGACGACGTGGAAGCCCTCATCTTCGTGGTGCAACTGGCCCTGGAATACCGCCAGACCTTCCACCGCGACGTATACATCGACATTCTCTCCTACCGCAAACACGGACACAATGAAGGCGACGAGCCGCGTTTCACGCAGCCGCTCCTCTACAAGGCGATCAGCCGTCATCCCAACCCGCGCGACATCTACGCCGCCCGCCTCAAAGAAGACGGCATCATGACGGATGAAGAGATCCGGCAGGCGATCGTCGAGCACAATGCTCTCCTGGAAGAAAAATATGAGATCGCCCGGAAGCAGAAAGAGGTGATCATCGAACCTTTCCTCCGGGAGAACTGGCAGGGATACCGCTATGCCCAAAAAGAGGATCTGCTGCATGCACCGGCAACAGGGGTGGAAAAAGAACGTCTGAAGGAGCTCTCACGCCACCTGTACGAGGTGCCGGAGGGGATGAAGTTCTTCCGCAAGCTTTTGCGCATCCTCGAAGAACGGAAAAAGAACCTTGACGCGGGGCGTGTCGACTGGGCGCTGGCCGAGCTCCTGGCCTATGCCTCGCTGGTCACCGAAGGCATCCCGGTTCGGATGAGCGGGCAGGACTCGGTGCGTGGCACCTTCTCCCACCGTCATGCCGCCTATATCCGCGAAGACACCGGTGAACCCTACTACCCCCTGAAACAGATCTCCCCGGAACAGGCGCCGTTCGAGATCTACAACTCACTCCTCTCGGAATACGGTGTGATGGGCTTTGAATACGGCTATGCCATGAACCATCCCCGACAGTTGGTGATCTGGGAGGCGCAGTTCGGCGACTTCCACAATGTGGCGCAGGTAGTGGTCGACCAGTACATCAGCTCGGCCGAAGAGAAATGGGGGGTGATGAACGGGCTGGTGCTATATCTTCCCCACGGCTACGAAGGACAGGGCCCTGAACATTCCAGTGCGCGCATCGAGCGGTTCCTCTCGATGGCCGCCGGGGCCAACATGCACATCGTCAATCCTACGACCCCCGCCAATTTCTTCCACTTGCTGCGGCACCATGTTCACGGCGACTGGCGGGTGCCGCTGGTCATCTTCACGCCGAAGAGCCTGCTGCGTCATCCCGCCTGCATTTCGTCGCTGGATGAGCTGGCGTCCGGGAGCTTCCTGCGCGTGATCGACGATGACGATGTCGACACCGAAGAGGTGCGACGGGTGGTCTTCTGCTCCGGCAAGGTCTATTACGACCTGCTGGCCCGCAAACAGGAGCTCCGCGCCCGCGATGTGGCCCTGGTACGGATCGAACAGCTCCATCCCTTTCCCCTTGAAGAGATCCGGACCATCCTGAAAAAATACAAGAAGAACATGCTCACGCTCTTCGTGCAGGAGGAGCCGGAGAACATGGGTCCCTGGCGCTATGTGCGGCATATGGCCGACCGTATCGAGATGGTGCCGGTGGCCCGTCTCCCCAACGGCAGCCCGGCCACCGGCCTCACCGGCCTGCATAAGCTGGGACAGAAAGAGATCGTCGACAAGGTGTTCCGCCGCTGCACCTGCGAACTGCGCAATGTCTACTGCGGACTCCAGTGCGTGGAAGGCAAATCGCGAAAGGAGATCCTCGACATCCACAACTTCATCGAGAAAGAATCACAATTCCTCATCTAAAAACGTCAAAAGATGATCATTGAAGTCAAGATACCCAGCCCGGGTGAGTCCATCACCGAGGTGGAAGTAGGCAGCCTGCTGGTCGACGAAGGCAGCCGGGTGGAGAAGGACCAGGAGGTGGCCGAGATCGAGTCGGAGAAGGCCACGCTCCCCATCATCGCCCCAGAGGGGGGAAAGATCCATTTCCTGCTCTCGCCGGGTGACACGGCCAAGGTCGGGGATGTGATCTGCACCATCGACACGGAGGCCGCAGCAGAAAGCCGGGATGCAGAAAAGGAGCCCTCTGAGGAGGAAAAAATGCCCAAAGAAGGGGCGACCCCCTCCACCACCCCTGATCACAACGCTGCAGACGAGCCTGCCGGGGAAGAGGCGCCTGCCGCCCCCCGTATCACGCCGCTGGCGAAGAAGAAAATGGAAGCATACGGTCTTTCCGTGGAAGATGTGCTGAAAGGCTTGCGGCGCCTCACCGCCGGGGATGTCGACCGCGCCCGCGAGGCCCTGCAACCGCCGCCGCCTGCCGCGGCAACGGAAGGCCCTCCCCCCCGCGAAAAAGAGGAAGCGCCGATGACCCCGCTCCGGAAGAAGCTGAGCGAACGCCTCGTGGCCGTGAAAAACGAAACCGCCATGCTCACCACCTTCAACGAGGTGGACATGAACCGGGTGATCGCCCTGCGAAAAAAACACCAGGAGGCATTTGTCCGGAAACACGGCATTAAGCTGGGGTTCATGTCGTTCTTCATCCGGGCCTCGGCATTGGCACTGCTGCGTTTCCCGGCCGTCAACTCGATGATCGACGGAGAGCGGATCGTCACGTTCCGTTATGCCGACATCGGGGTGGCCGTCCAGACCGACAAAGGTTTGATGGTGCCGGTGATCCGCAATGCCGAGCGTCTCGATCTTGCGGCGATCGAGCGTACGCTGAAGGAGCTGGCCGACAAGGCCCGCCGCAACCGCATCACCCTCGAGGAGATGAGCGGCGGCACCTTCACCATCACCAACGGCGGGGTGTTCGGGTCGATGCTCTCGACCCCCTTGCTCAATCCGCCGCAGGCAGCCATCCTGGGGATGCACAACATCGTGGAACGGCCTGTCGCCGTGGACGGAAAGGTGGAGATACGCCCTGTGATGTACGTGGCTTTGTCGTACGATCACCGTCTCATCGACGGCCGCGACTCGGTGGGGTTCCTGCGGACGGTCAAGGAGATGCTCGAACGGCCCGAGGCGATGTTGTTCGGTGGGGATGATCCCGAACGGGTATTGTTGAACCTGTAAGGATCATACAAAGAGCGCCGCGATCCGGTCGGCCAGGCCGGTAAGCTTGGCTGCCGAGATGACGAGGGCCGCCAGGAGGATGATCCGCACGAAGCGGGGGCCCCAGCTCACGGCCACGCGCGTGCCCAGCCACGCACCGGCCATGTTGCCCACGGCCAGCACCAACCCCAGGAGATAGTTCACCTGCCCCGACCACATGAACACTCCCAGTGCCAGGGGGGTGTACATCAGGATGATGAACACCTTCAGGGCGTTGGCCTTGACCAGGTCGGCGCCGGCACCCAAGACCAGCCCCGCCAGCAGGAAAAACCCCACCCCTGCCTGGATAAAGCCGCCATAGATGCCGATCAGGAAAAAGATCCCCACCAACAGCGCACGACGTCCCGGCGTCATGGGGACGTCCCGGCCTTTCTGCCAGCGCGACGGCTTGTACAGGATGAGAACGAACATGAAAAGCAGCAGGCCGCCGATGGTGCGGCGCATCACCTCCTCGTCCAGGTTGACGGCGATGCGGGCTCCCAGCAGCGCACCCAATACCGCCGGCAGGGCATACCAAAGACCCTCCCGGAACGAAAGCACCTTCTTCTGCCGGAAGCCTCCCACGCTCACCACGTTCTGCAACAAGATGGCGATACGGTTGGTGCCGTTGGCCACATTGGCCGGCAAACCCAGGAACATCAAAAAAGGCAATGTCAAGAGCGAACCGCTCCCTGCAAGGGTGTTGATAAAACCCGCCAGCATCCCGACACCGACCACCGCAGGATAAAGGTACCACTCCATGCTCATCCTCTCGTGTTCATCCGCGGGGTGGGATCATTCGATGGGTTCGAAAATATCCTTCACCGATTCGAGCAAATTATCCTTGAGGGATTCATCCTTGATGATGTAATCGTTCATCCCCAGACGGGCGAGTTCCAGAACCACCCCGCCACTGTCCTGTCCGGAAAGCATGATCACCGGCATGGATGGATAGCGTTCACGGATACGGCTGAAAACCTCCTTGCCGTTCATCACCTCGCGACCGGGAGAAGCAAACAGATAATCGAGTACGATCAGATCGGGTTCTTCTTCCTCTAGGGCTTGCAGGCACTCCTCGCCATAGCGGAACCCTTTTACCTCATACCCCTCTTCTTTCAGACTGTTCTCAACGAGCTTGAGGATGAACGGGTCATCGTCCACCACAAATATGAGCTTCTTTTCCTCCATAGGCAGGAATGCCTCTTCGTGATAAAAATAGTATAAAGTTCTCAAATAAACAACCATCCTGCAGGACGGGCGCTACCATGCAAAGAGGGGCCGATCCGACATCATGTGATTCACTTCCCGTTTCACTTCGGCGATCACCTCCTCGTCATCGATGTTCATGATCACGCGGTCGATCAACTCCACGATGCTCTTCATCTCCTCTTCGCCGAGTCCGCGGGTGGTGACGGCGGGGGTACCTACCCGCAGTCCGGAGGTCTGGAGGGGGGGACGGCTGTCGAAGGGCACCATGTTCTTGTTGACGGTGATATCGGCCTTCACGAGAGCGTTCTCCACCTGTTTGCCGGTGATGTCGGGCACTTTGGTACGCAGGTCGATCAGCATGGAATGGTTGTCGGTACCGCCGGAGATCACCTTGTAACCTTTTTCGATGAAGGCCTGGGCCATGACGCGGGCATTATCGCGCACACGGGTCTGGTATTCTTTGAACTCGGGCTGCAGGGCTTCCCAGAAAGCCACGGCCTTGGCGGCGATGACATGTTCGAGCGGGCCGCCCTGGATACCGGGGAAGACGGCCGAGTTGAGCAACGACGACATCTTGCGGACCACGCCTTTCTTGGTGGTCTTGCCCCAAGGGTTCTCAAAGTCTTTGCCCATGAGGATGATTCCGCCGCGGGGCCCCCGCAAGGTCTTGTGTGTGGTGGAGGTGACGATATGGGCATATTCCAGGGGGTTATCGAGCAGGCCGGCCGCGATCAGGCCCGCGGGATGAGCCATGTCGACCATCAGCATCGCCCCCGTCTTGTCAGCGATCTCGCGCATCCGCTTATAATCCCACTCCCGGGAATAGGCCGAGGCCCCGCCGATGATCAGCTTGGGTTTTTCGCGCAAGGCGATCTCTTCCATCGCATCATAGTCGACCAGGCCGGTCTCGGGATCCACACCGTATGCCACCGGCCGGTAAAGGATACCCGAAGAGTTGACAGGCGATCCGTGAGAGAGATGCCCGCCATGCGAAAGGTCCAGTCCCATGAACGTATCTCCCGGCCGGAGGACGGTCATCAGCACGGCCATGTTGGCCTGCGCTCCCGAATGGGGCTGAACGTTCACATACTCGGCGTGGTAGAGCTCTTTGAGGCGGTCGATGGCCAGCTGCTCCGACTGGTCGACGATCTCACAACCGCCGTAATAACGATGGCCGGGATAACCCTCGGCATATTTGTTTGTCAGCACAGAGCCCATGGCTTCCAACACCTGGGGACTGACAAAGTTTTCCGAAGCGATCAGTTCGATTCCGTTCTTCTGTCGCTCATACTCCTTCTGGATGAGGTCGAAGATCTGGGGATCCTTTTTCATATGGCGATGTTTTAGTAGTTCCGGATAGGCTCCTCAAAGGTATAAATGCCCTGCCGGAGAAAAAATTTTTCCGGGCATTTTTTCTTCGTACAAAAAAAAAGATCCCGCTTTCCGGCAGGATCTTTTTCCACCCAAAGGGGGATCTCTTTTCACGGCGGTCACAGGAGGCTGAGGGCTCCGCTGCCGGCAGCGATCCCCAGCACTCCGAGCACCATGGTCGCCAGGAAGATGATGACAATGATGCCGAGGAGGCTGATCACCAGTCCTGCAATGGCCAGACCGCGTCCTGCGCCGCCGAGTTTGGAGGCTTTGGACAGGCCGATAATGCTGAAGACGAGCCCCAGCACCCACATGATCCAGCCCAGGACGGGAATCCAGCCCAGAAATACCGTAAGCAACGCCAAAACAAAGCCGGCTGTGGCCATTCCATTTGATGCTTTTTGTTCCATTTGTGTTGAATTTTTGGGTTTTGCCTACTCTTTTTCAGGATTTTCGGCTTCTTCCGCGGTGACAGTGTTTTAGTTCCGGATAAAGGTAGGAAAGATTTGGAAAAAAGCCAATCCTCGCTTCCCACAATTATGGTTCGAACCTATCCTGCGGCGACACTCAGACCGAGCAGGCCTATGAAGAGGGCGCCCAGGAAAAGGATCAATAACACCCCCGCCAGGCTGATCACCAGACCGGCAACGGCCATGCCGCGACCTGCACCGCCGCGGCTCTCAGCCTGGGAAAGCCCTACAGCACTGAACACCAGCCCCAGCAGCCAGGTGGTCCACCCCACCAACGGCAGCCAGAAAAAGAGCAGGGTCACTAAAGCCAGAATAAAGCCGGCCGTGGCCATCCCATTTGAGTGGGTATCTTCCATTCTTATTTACTACGTCAATCTTCACTCATTTGTTGCAGGATGCGCCTGTATGCAGAGAATATGCGCGATTTGGAAAGGATTCCCACATAACGGTCGCGGTCGAGCACCGGAAGGTTCCAGGCTCCACTCTCGTTGAACTTCCGGAGTACCGTTTCCATGGAATCGGTAAGGTAGATATAGCGGGGAGGGGTCACCATTAGATCTTTTACGTACACTTTATCGTAAAGTTCCCTGTCGAACATGATCTCCCGCACATTGTCGAGCATCACCACGCCGAGGAGGTCGCCTTTTTCGCCCAGCACGGGGAAGATATTTCGGTGTGAGCGGGAGATCGCCTCCACCAGTTGTCCGAGGGTATCGTCGGGACGGACGGTGACCAGGTCTTTTTCGATCTCTTTGCGCCAGTCCATCAGCACCAGTACGGCATGGTCCTTATCGTGGGTGATCAGCTCACCGCGCCGGGCCAGCCGTTTGGTATAGATGGAATAGGGTTCGAAATAGACGATCGTCAGGTAGGAGACGGTGGCCGTGACGATCAGGGGGATCAATAGGGCATATCCTCCCGTGATCTCGGCGATGAGAAAGATCCCGGTGAGGGGTGCGTGCATCACGCCGGCCATCAGGCCGGCCATGCCTACGAGCGAGAAGTTCACCTCGGAGATATGGATGCCGGGAACCAAGTTGACAATGCGGGCCAGGAAAAAGCCGCTCACGCCGCCGGTGAACAGGGAGGGGGCAAAGACCCCGCCAACTCCTCCGGCACCGTTGGTGACGGCCATCGCCACCACCTTCATCAAAAAGATCAGAACCACATAGAGCAAAAAGAAGAAGGTATGATCCCGGATGCCATAGAAAGGGCTGTTGGCCACAAGGGCATTCACATCGCCGTGTAACAGGGAACGGATGGTGGTATAACCTTCACCGTAAAGGGTAGGGAACAGAAAGATGAGCAATCCCAGGACCAGGGCTCCTATGAGCAACCGGATCCCAACCTTTTCCACATTTTCCAGGCGCTCTTCCACCTGCATGGAAACCCTGGTGAAATAGAGCGACACCAGCCCGGTGAAGATCCCCAGAAGGATGAAAAACGGCAGGTCTTTCACCAGAAAAGGATCGGTGATCTCGAACGAGAAGATCACCCCCTGCCCCATGAGCAGATAGGCCACCACCGCTGCCGTGACGGAAGAGATGAGCAGGGGCACGATGGAAGAGAGGGTCAGGTCGAGCATGAGGATCTCGAGGGTGAAGATCACGCCGGTCATCGGTGCTTTGAAGATGCCGGCGATAGCGCCGGCAGCTCCGCATCCCAGCAGGAGCGTACGTTGGCGGTAGTTCAGATGCAGCCATTTGCCCGTGACCGAACCCAGGGAAGCTCCCGTGAGGACGATCGGTGCCTCCGACCCTACCGACCCGCCGAAACCGATGGTCAACGCACTGGCCACCATCGACGACCAGGTGTTGTGGGCCTTCAGGATGCTTCCCTTCTTGGAGATCGCATACAGGATACGTGCCACGCCGTGGCTGATGTTGTCCTTCACAACGTACCGCACAAAAAGCCAGGTGAGGAAGATGCCAATGCCCGGATAAAGAAAATAAATGTAATTGCTGCGCTCCAGGTGCAGTCCGTGCGTGAGGAGATGCTCGGTAAGGTAAATGATGTTCTTCAACACCACCGCTGCCAACCCGCTCATCACCCCGATGATGAAACTGAGGAAGATCATGAACTGTCGCGGCGGCACATGCCGCATCCGCCACAGCATCACACGTGAGAACCCTTTTCGCAGCCGATCTTTCATGGCAGCACAAAAGTAAGAATCTTCAAACAGAAAAAAGTATACAAGGATCAGTCTTCGGAGAAATGTTTCACCAACTCCCTATATTTTGAGAATACGTTGGCCCGCGAGACAAATCCCACATACTTTCCGTTATCCACCACCGGCAGATTGTAGTGGTTGGAGTTCTCGAACTTACGGGCGATATCTTCCATCGACTCGTGGGGGGAAACGGTGGGTCTCGGCATGAACATCAGGTCGCTGACTTTCACCTTGTCGTATAGATCCCGTTCAAAAATGATATGCCGGATATCGTTCACCCACACCACCCCGAGGAAGTTGTTCTCTTCGTCCACCACCGGAAAGATGTTGCGCTGGGAATGGGAGATCACCTTCACCAGATCACCCAGCGTGGCATCGGGACCGATGGTGTCGAAGTTGGTCTCGATCAGTTCTTTCACGTTCATCAGCGAGAGGACGGTCTTGTCCTGATGGTGGGTGAACAACTCCCCCCGTTTGGCAAGCTGGAAGGTGTAGATCGACCTGTTCTCGAAAATACGGAAGGTGATCCAGGAAAAGGTAACGGTGATCATCAGGGGCATGAAGAGCGAATAGCCATTCGTGATCTCGGCGATGAGGAAGATGGCGGTCAGGGGTGCCTGGATCACACTGGCGATCATACCGCCCATCCCTGCCAAGGCAAAATTGCTCACGGGCAGGTCGAGACCGAGGAAATTGCAAAGGATGGCATAGGCGAGACCCACATTCACCCCCATGAACAGCGTAGGGGCAAAGATCCCGCCGATTCCGCCGGCAGAGAATGTGAGCGTGGTGGCCATCGCCTTGAAGAGAACGATCAGCAGCAACACCCCCACCAGCACCAGCGTATGCTCACTCAATCCGGCATAGAAAGTATGATCAAAAACATAGGAATAATCCCCCTGCAGCGAACTGTTGATGGCGCTGTACCCTTCTCCGTAAAGCGACGGAAAAAGGTAGATCAGTCCTCCCAGAAGGAAAGAACCCAGCAGGAAGCGTCTCCACCATTGCGGGATCCGATCGAAAGCATCGTGGATAAAGATATAGGTCCGCAGAAAATAAAGTGCGAAAAAACCGGTCACGATCCCCAACAGGATGTAAAAAGGGATGTTGCCCAGTTCAAAGGGCTGGACATACTCGATGGTGTAGAGGGTGCTCTGCCCCAGGAAAAAGTAGGCGGTAAGGGCGCCGGTGGCGGAAGCGATGAGCAGGGGCAACACCGAGACGGTGGTGAGTTGCAGCATGATCACCTCAAGGGCGAAGGCGATGCCGGCAATAGGCGCTTTGAAGATGGCTCCCATCGCGCCGGCAGCCGCGCTGCCCAGCATCAGAATCACCAGCTTGTAGTCGAGCCGCAGCAGCCGTGATACGTTCGACCCGATCGCCGCACCTGTGGCCACCGTAGGACCCTCCAACCCCACCGAACCGCCGAAGCTCGTCGTAATGGCACTGGCAATGATCGAGGAATACATGTTGTGCGGCTTGATGCGCCCGTTGTTGCGTGAGATGGCATGCAAGACGATCGGGACCCCGTCGCCGATGGGCTGACGCAGAATGAAACGGATGAAGATCACCACAAGAAAGATCCCAACCACCGGAAAGATCAGGTAGAGATACAAATGACTTTCCAGATCGAAGGTGGAGGAGAGAAAATGTTCCAGGACTCGGACGATGTTCTTAAGGACCACCGCAGCGAAACCCGCCAGGATCCCGATCACGAAACTCACGATCATCACAAACTCACGGTCCTGGACATGTTCGTCCCGCCATTTGTAGAACCTGACCAGAATCCTTCTGAGTCTCATGGAAGACAAAGATAAGCAAACTCCCCATTCTCCGGAAAGGGAGAGGATCTTTTTGCGATTCGGGTTTTTGGATTAAGTTTGCAAAGTGACCGTGCCTCTCCGGCCGGTCCGGCGCACACCATTCATTAAAGCACTCTATGATCGAGATCACGAGACATCGTCTGGATAACGGTTTGACCCTATTGATCAACGAGGATCCGGGAACAGCCCTGGTGGCCGTAAACCTGCTCTACCGGGTGGGGGCCCGCGACGAAGACCCGGAACGTACGGGGTTTGCCCATCTTTTCGAACACCTGATGTTCGGGGGCAGCCGGCACATCCCCAACTTCGACACGCCGCTACAGCTGGCGGGAGGTGAAAACAATGCCTTCACCAACAATGATTTCACCGACTACTACATCACCCTCCCGCGTGAAAACCTGGAGACCGCCTTCTGGCTCGAGTCGGACCGCATGCTCGAACCGGCTTTCTCCCAGGAGGGCCTGGACGTCCAGAAACATGTGGTGATCGAAGAGTACAAACAACGCTAC
>JAMOUS010000260.1 GCA_027067975.1 Bacteroidales bacterium
AGAGAGGTTGTTGAGGATACTGGCCGCCTCGAGCATCTCGACCATAAATGTCGACTCGCCCAGGGAGATGTTGTCGGAAGCCCCTACACGTGTGAAGATCTTGTCCACCAGCCCGATGCGCGCCGCTGAAGCCGGCACGAAACTTCCCGTCTGGGCCAGCAGCACGATCAGCGCCGTCTGGCGCAGCAAGGCCGACTTCCCCGACATGTTGGGGCCGGTAAGGATGATGATCTGCTGTTTCTTGTTGTCAAGGTACAGATCGTTGGGCACATAGGTCTCATGCTCCGGAAGTTGCTGCTCGATGACCGGATGCCGGCCGTCGCGAATGTCGATGACATCCGACTCGTCCAGGTCAGGCTTTACGTAGTGGTTTTCTTCCGCCACCACAGCGAACGAATAGAGACAATCAAGCTCAGCCAGGATAGAAGCATCTTTCTGCAAGGGGACGATATATTCCGCCAATGCGCTCACCAACGCATTGAATAGACGGGTCTCCAGCTCCAGGATCTTCTCTTCGGCCCCCAGGATCTTACTCTCGTACTCTTTCAGCTCCTCGGTGATATACCGTTCGGCGCTGACGAGGGTCTGTTTGCGGATCCACTCTTCCGGCACTTTGTCCTTATGGGTATTACGCACTTCGATATAATAGCCGAAAACATTGTTAAAACCCACCTTGAGCGAGGGAATGCCGGTCCGTGCGCTCTCGCGTTCCTGGAGTTTTTCGAGATAATCCTTCCCGGAATACAGCAGTTCGCGCAGTTCGTCAAGTTCTTTCGACACCCCTTCGGCGATGACCCCGCCCTTATTGACCTGGACAGGCGGATCGGGACTCAGTTCGCGTGCGATACGTTCCAACGCCGGCGTACAAGGATCGATGCCGCGGGCGATCTCTTGCAAATGCTTGTGGCCGCTTTCCTCACACATCTTCTTCACCTCTCCCAGCGAGATAAGGGCTGTCCGGACCTGTGCCATCTCTCGCGGGTTGATCCTGCCGGTGGCCACCTTGGAGACGAGCCGCTCCAGGTCGCCCACATGTTTCAGCTCGTCGGCCAATTGCTCGCGGAAAGGCCCATGGCCTTTCAGGTAAGCTACGGTCTCCTGCCGCCGTTCCAGGGGGGCTTTCTCCTTCAGCGGCAAGGCGATCCACCGTTTCAGCATACGCGCCCCCATGGGTGACACCGTCCTATCGATCACGCTGATGAGCGTACCGCCGTTCTCATAGAGGGGCTGGAACAGCTCGAGGTTGCGCACCGTAAAACGGTCGAGCCACACATAGTGGTCCTCCTCAATACGCGAGAGGGAGGTGATGTGGCGCAACTTGTCGTGCTGCGTCATGTCAAGGTACTGCAGGATGGCGCCGGCAGCCACCGTGCCAAAGCGCATGCCCTGGATGCCGAACCCTTTCAGCGACACCGTATCGAAATGCTTCAGCAGCCGCTCGCTGGCCGTCTCCTCCGTAAAGATCCAGTCGTCCAGCTTGGTAATGTAGTACTTCTCACCAAAGGTCTCCTTGAACAGTGTAACCTTGCTGCGCTCGACAAGGATCTCGCGCGGCCGGAAGTTGTTCAGCAGCTTGTCGATATAGGCATGATTCCCCTCGGCCACGAGAAACTCGCCGGTAGAGATATCGAGGAAGGCGATGCCGGCGGCACCGCGCGGGTCGGGATGCACGGCGGCAAGGAAGTTGTTCTCCCGCTGCTCCAACACGTTGTCGTTGAGCGAGACCCCCGGCGTCACCAGCTCGGTGATGCCGCGCTTGACGATCTTCTTGGCCAGCTTGGGATCCTCCAACTGCTCACAGATGGCCACCCGCTGTCCGGCACGTACCAGCTTGGGCAGATAGTTGTCCAAAGCGTGATAAGGAAACCCCGCCAGCTCCACATACGAGGCCGCCCCGTTGGCGCGGCGTGTCAACGTGATCCCCAGGATCTCTGCGGTGCGGATGGCATCCTCGCCGAAAGTCTCGTAAAAATCCCCCACCCGGAACAGCAAAATAGCATCCGGATGCTGGGCCTTCATCTGGTTGTACTGCTTCATCAACGGCGTCTCGACGATATCTCCCCGCTTGCCGGCCATGGATCACGATTTTGTCTCAAATTTAATATGTTTCTCCCGCCCCCCGAAACCGGTCCGGGGGATTTTATCATCCATTTACCAACATCTTCCTGTTCCATAACATCAAGCTTTGCAGAGGTGGTGGTTTTCATCCTCGGGAGGAAATCTTAAATTTGTTGGGCACAACAAGAGAGAGAGTATGGAGAAGATTCTGGTGCTGGGAGCCGGCATGGTGGCCCGGCCTTTGGTGGAATACCTGCTGGAGCAGGGGTATACATTGACGGTCACCTCCCCCAAGCGTGTGCGGGCTGCCGCGATGGTGGGGGATCATCCCCGCGGCACGGCGGCATTGTGGAGCACCGACGATCCCGCCGGGCTGGATGAGTTGGTCGCCGCCCACGACATTGTGGTGAGCATGCTCCCTTACGCCTACCATCCCATGGTGGCGAGGGCATGCCTGGCCAAGGGTAAAAGTCTGGTGACCACCTCCTATGTCAGCGACGAGATGGCGGTGATGGATGCCGAAGCACGCGAGCGGGGCGTGCTCTTCCTCAATGAGACCGGCCTCGACCCCGGCATCGACCATATGAGTGCCATGCAGATCATCGACACTGTCCGGAAAGAGGGCGGCCGCATCGAAACGTTCTACTCCCTCACCGGCGCCCTGCCAGCCCCTGAAGCTGCCGACAATCCTTTCCGTTACAAATTCACCTGGAGCCCCAAGGGGGTCATCCTCGCCGGCAACAATGACGCCCGCTACCTCCTGCACGGCCGTGAGGTGTTCATCCCTGCCGGTGAGCTGTTCCGCCACTGTCATCCCATCGAATTCCCGGGGATAGGCAGTCTCGAGACTTACCCCAACCGTGACTCGGTACATTACATCGACATATACGGACTGCAGGGTGTCCGCACCCTCTTCCGGGGCACGCTGCGTTTCCCCGGTTGGTGCAGGAACATGGATTACCTGAAGCGACTGCACCTGCTTTCGCAAGAACCGCTCGACCTGAAGGGAAAAAGTTATGCGGAGATGGTGAGCTCCCTCATCCGGTTGCCTGAAGGCACCCCGCTGCGCCGCCATGCTGCCCGCCTTCTGGGACTCGATGAGGACGATCCCTTTTTCGATGCTTTGGAATGGCTGGGGCTTTTCAGTAATGACCCTATCGGGAGGGACCAGGACTCACCCTTTGAGGTGACCTCCGACCTGATGATCGATAAGATGATGTTGGGGGACCACGAGCGCGACATGATCGCGATGCAACACTCTTTCCTGGCTGTCTACCCTGGCGGGCGGCGGGAGGTGATCCACTCCCGTCTGGTCGACTACGGCACACCGGCCACCCACACTGCCGTGGCACGCACCGTGGCGCTGCCCGCCGCCATCGCCACCGAGCTGATCCTGCGGGGCGAGATCCGGGCCGCCGGCGTGATGCGGCCCGTCATCCACGAGATCTACGCCCCCGTGCTGGAGCGGCTGGCCGAGCTGGGCATCTCCCTCACCGAGGAACGCACCCCCGCCGCCGACGGCCTGTCAGTATTGGAACAGTAACCTATAACCAGCCCTTCAAAACTCCAACAGGAGATCTTTCATCAACGACCTCCACGCTTTCGACCATCCCTCCCCCTCGCGGATGGTAAGCCCGTAACTCTCCAGCGGCTTTTTCTCACCGGAGAACTCCATCACCACACGGTGGGGCGGTTTTTCCGGGGTAGGCCGCACCCGCAGCAGACGGTTGCAATAGAGATGCTCGGCCGCCGCGCGGGCGATAAAAGGCTCTTCCTGCTGTGCCGGCAGGATCAGGGCCAGGTGCCCTCCCGGCTTCAGGAGACGCGCTCCTAACGTCACCAACTCGTCATGCCCCAACGTGCAGGTGTGCCGCACACGCCGGCGGCCCTCGTCGGCAGGGAGGGTGTCGCCATCAAAAAAAGGAGGATTGCTCACCACCAGATCGTAGCGATGCTGTTGTTCTTCCTCATGGGCAAGTACCTGAAGTGAGGTACAACGCAGCGTGATGCGCTCGTGCCACGGCGAATGTGAAACATTTTCCGCAAGGTCGAGGCAGGAGTCTTTATCCGGCTCCAGGGCGGTGATGTGCCCTGCCCCGCGCTGCGCCAGGATGAGCGTCACGGCACCGCTGCCGGCACCCACATCCAGGAGGCGGGCAGCATGGCGGCACGCCACCCACGCCCCCAGCAGGACACTGTCAGTGGTGAGGGGCATGAGCGTCCGCTCTTGCCGCAGCGAAAAACGCTTGAAACGGAACTCCCCCCGCCCCCTCCGGCCTCCCATGTCAGTCGTTGTAAAGTTTTCCGTCCTTCATCAGGAGGCGGCGGTGTGCGATGGCCGAAAGCTCCTTGTCATGGGTGACGATGATGATCGTCTGACCTTTTTCGTCGTGGATGCGGCGCAGCAGGTCGTGCAGCTCTTTTTTGTTGCGCGAGTCGAGGTTCCCCGAGGGCTCGTCGGCGAGGAGCACTGCCGGCTTGTTGATGAGCGCCCTTGCCACCGCCACACGCTGCTGCTCCCCCCCCGACAGCTCGGCAGGCTTGTGCGAGGCCCTGTCGGCCAGGTTCAGATCCTGCAGCAGCGCCATCGCCCGCTCTTCCGCCTCCTGCTTCGGGATGCCCATGATGAATGCAGGGATGCACACATTCTCCAAGGCTGTAAACTCCGGCAACAAATGATGGAACTGAAAGACAAAACCGATCTGACGGTTCCGAAAACGTGCCAACTGTGTCTCCTTCAGGGTCCTGACATTGACATCATCGTAATAGATCTCTCCCGCATCGGGTTCATCGAGCGTTCCAAGGATCTGCAGGAAGGTCGACTTCCCGGCCCCCGAGGCCCCGAAAATGGAGATGATCTCGCCGTCAGCCACCTCCAGGTCGATGCCTTTGAGCACCTGCAGCGAACCGTAACTCTTGGTGATCCCCTCAGTACGTATCATGATACAGCATTTATGAACAGAATGTCCGGTGAAAGATATGAAATGGCAAATCTGCCTGGCCCAGGAAACCGAATACCAGCAACAGATAGAGCAGATACAGCAAAAGAAGGATGAACCCGTCGCGACGGCTCAGTTCCCTGCCGATCCACCCCAGGACGATCAACACAATCGCGATCATCAGCATGTAGAGGATATCAAAACGCAGGATCTCGCGGCTCACCTGTAAAGGCCGAACAAGGGCCGTGACCCCGATGATGCCGAAAAGATTGAAGATGTTCGAACCGAGGATGTTCCCCACGGAGATCTCGGGTTCTTTTTTGATGATGGCGGTCACCGAGGCAGTAAGTTCGGGCAGGGAGGTTCCGAGGGCGACCATGGTGAGGGAGACGACCCGCTCATTCACCCCCATACGTACGGCCAGGCCTGAGGCACCCAACACCACATAGTCGGCCGCCACGGCCAACCCGAGCGACGAAGCCGCCACCACCAGCAGGGCAAACCACCAACGCCCCAGCCAGCCTCCCGGCTTCACGGGCATCTCAACGCCCGCCGGCCTCTGCAACAAAAGGTAGAGAAGATAAACCACGATGAAGAACACCATGAACATGCCTTCCCCCCGGCTGATCCGCTCGCCGGTACAACTTAGCACTATGAACAAAACGGTC
>JAMOUS010000261.1 GCA_027067975.1 Bacteroidales bacterium
TCCAGTGAGTCCCGAGGAGACCGATCTGTTCGGCCGTTGGAGGGGCCCAGGGTGTGGCTGCCTGCCGCATGATAAAACCCCGCACCGTCAAGTAATCGACACCCGGATGATCGGGATAAAAACAGGCCTGCCGGACATGGATCTCCACGGTCTCCCGGGTGGGATCATTTTCCCCGAACCAAGCGTACAGATAAGTGGTGTTCCCGGCATGTTCACAGTACCAGGGGGCGAGTTCCCCCTCATCGACACGGAGGGGTCTCCCCTGTAACACCGTCTCGAGGGTAGAAGCTTCATAGAGGGAATTTCCGTTGAGGTAAACCTCTCCGGGATGGTGGATCCGGCCCATATCATTGAACCAGTCGCCATGGAGCTCTTCGCAGTAAGGGTTGAATTCGCCGAAAAAAGAGTCGGGGATTGCAACCTTCCAGACATCTCCGGCAAAGCGTTTCCATCCCTTGATCACTTCAGAGCCTTTGATCTCCGCCTTTTCGCCGGGGGCGGCCCGATAGAGGATGCGTTGGCTCTCGGAGAGACCTCCCCGGGGAGGCTTCACCCACTCTCGGTAGGTGCCGGCATGGACGGTGATGGTGTCGCCGGGGAATGCTACGGCCGCCGCACGACCGATCGTGCGGAAGGATGCCGCCGCCGTGCCCCCGTTGCGATCATCCCCTCCCCTCGCCCGGACATGATACTCCCGCGCCCCCAGGGAAAGGGTAAAAAAGAACGGAACAAAGAAAAGCAGCATAAAGTTCTTTCTATTCACCGGCCGGAAGGGTCTGTTGGATCACCCCACGAAAATAATAAAAACCCCGAGGCTGCTTTCTTTTTACCAAAGAAAATTCACCGGTGATCAGTACTGCGGGTGTGTCAAGGTATCGGTTTGTATCTTCGCCTTCCCGATCTTCACGAAGAGGGGTTCCAGATCTTCCACCTTCACATACAGTATCCCGACGCCACCTTCAGGGTCTACGGTCATTTCAGCTCGGCCGTTGGCCAACTGGATCTTTCTGGAGCCGCCATAAGTGCCGAGGTCATCCAGCATTTTTCCCGTACCCACATACTCGAATCTAACCCAATTCTTGGCATCCAGACAAATGACCCCGTTTCTATCCCGTACGGTGATCTCCACCCCCACGCTACCGTCGGAATGGGGTTGCTGCAATGCCCTCACAAGAAGCGGCTCTTGCCACGGACGGGTCTCATAAAAGAACCTCACCGTGTCGGTCACGAGTTCCTTCCCTTTCCGGGCCCGCGCCACCACTTCGTTCCATCCGGGATCGAAAGGGGTGGTCCAGCGCAATCCCGCCGCCGGGAAATCCCGACTGTTGCGTTTTTTCTTCCCCAGGCTTTTTCCGTTCAGGAAAACTTCGGCCTCCGGACAATTGGAATAGACCTTGATGAGTTTGGGCTCCCCTGCTTTCCCCCAACGGACGGGCCAGGTATGCCCATAGATATGAACCATCGGTTTTTTTGTCCAGTACGACTGAAACACATAATAACTTTCCTTGGGCGTAAGATCCCTTTCCACCACACCCTTTTGATTGACGTAAGGGATAGGGTTATGGGGGCGTAAGGGGGTAGAGAAATCTTTGAAGATCCAATAGGCCGCTCCGGTAAGCCACCCCATGGTCTCCTGCTCTTTCAGGGTCCAATCGATAAGGTTGCAGGCGTAAGTCTCGGTCCAGTCGCCATCCCGTGAAGCCCGGGCGATTCCGCCGTAAAATGAAGCATCGCCCGCACGTTCATCCACTCCCACTCCGGTGGGGATCTTTTCCAGCCCCCTGTCGGGATCTTCCGAATGACGACGGGCATGACTGCTGGCACCCCATTCCATATGGATAAAATGATCCACCTGACGGAACTCCTGCAGGGAAGCCTGCCGATACTCGGTGAACCTTCCGCGGTACCACCCCGCCCAGATCGAAGGGGAATAGACATCCACAATGTCCCGGCAGAAATCGCACCGGCGAATTCCCGTGACCCGGGTGGAGTCGAGACGATGAGCCAGTCCATTAAGCTCTCTCATGAAAGCCCGGATAGAATCTCTGTTGAAATCAGGGAAGTCCCCCGGCCAGTCATTCTCATTACCCAGTCCCCAGATAATCACGGCCGGATGATTGTAATGCTGTCGAATCATGTTGGTAAGCATGCGTCGTGCCTGCTGGCGGTAGGCATCCCCCCCCAGACCTCCGCGGCACCAAGGAATCTCTTCCCACACCATAATGCCGAGACTGTCACACAGGTCGAGTACCCGCGACGACTGCTGGTAGTGAGCCAGTCGCACGAAGTTGGCTCCCATCTCCTTCATCATGATCATCTCACGAGTGATTTGGGCATTTGTCATAGCCGCTCCCACCCCCGCATGATCTTCATGGCGGCTCATGCCCTTAATCAACAGACGCCGGCCGTTAAGATAAAAGGGACCTTTCTCCTGAAAACGAAAATTCCGGAAACCGAAATGCGCGAAAAGCGTGTCCCTCCCAAAAGGGGTCACCAGATCGATCTCACAACGATATAGCGCCGGATGCTCCGGCGACCAGAGGGCAGGCCGTTTGAAGGTGCCGGAGAAAAGGAGTTCCTTTCCTGTGAGGTTTTTCTCCCACGACACCACATCTCTGTCCTCCGGATCCATGATCCGCACCTTTACCTTCCCCTTATCCCGGAGCCCACGGTTCAGTCGCACCTTCACCTGCAGTGTTCCTTTTCGCAGATCCTCTCCGAGCACAGGGGTCACCCATACCCCCTCGAGGTAAACCTCCGGCACCAGCAGCAAATGCACCTCCCGGTACAATCCCCCGTAAAGATTGAAATCGGAAAGATCGGAAGGGATGCGGTTGACGTTCCGGGTGTTGTCCGTCCGGACAGCCAGCGGAATCTTACCGTGGTAATATTTTCGAAGGTAAGGATCATTCCGAAACTTTCTCACCAGGTCGGTGATATCCACTGTCCATTCATCGTATCCCCCTACATGTTCTCCTGCGAAGGTCGTAAAAACATACACCTTCGCCTCCTGCCCGGTGCCTTCAAAATGAAGCAGCACCCTTCCGGCATGTTCCGCCACGGAAGGATCCAGAAAAGTCCGGTACCAGGCAGGCCCTTCGTAATAATCCACATCCGGGTCTACGGCATCCCGGGCGTTGTAGCAGTGGGGCACCTTCACAGCAGTCCAGTGCGGCACATCCCTCGGCAACCCCGCCACAGGATATCGAACCACCTCCCAAACACTCCCCATATCCTCCCGAAGAAATTCCCAATCATCCGTCAGGAGAATATCACGTTGTGACCATGTTTGAGAAACCGTTAAAAAAAACAATAAGAAAAACAGTAATGATCTTCTATATATTATCATAATCATCCCAACAATAAAATCTCAAAAAGGCCACAGAACCAATAACGTGAGTTCGAAATAAAAGCCTTCGGTATGTAAACTGAGCGTAATTTTTTGGTGGTATCTCCGTCCGCACTGGTGACTCAATGCCTGGCACACATTGCACATATGCTAGGAGAAAACAAAAGCATAATATATACCAACCCTGTAAGTTTTCATACACATACTTGGGTTCCAGGAAACAATCGGAAAAGGATTAGAAAAGGGAGAATTTAAGATTCCTTTTCCGAAATATCAGATTCTCCCTTTTCCAATGATCCTGACACCTATCAACCAAACCTATTTTCTCTCAAAAATTACCTGTACCCTTCAGTCTGCAAATCCGGGTCCATTCCGGCATCAAACTCAGCCTGCGGAATCGGATAATATTTCTTGTAAGGCTGGTAACCCTTGGAAGCATGTGGGTCATTCGCCATGACATCATCCATGATGCCCCAGCGGAGTATGTTAAATCGTCTTTTTATTTCAAAGGCGAGTTCATAACTCCATTCTTTTCTGACAGTATCTCGGAAGGCTGCCTGAGAGAGGCCGGCAGGTACCGGGTGGGTTGGGTCAGAACGAAGACGCACTTCATTCAATGCGGCATAAGCAGCAGCATTGGGTCCGTTGGCCTCATTCTCGGCTTCAGCACGTATCAGCAGTACTTCCGCATATCTAAAAACAGGTACGATGAGAGCCGTACGCTTGGCATTATCATAGATATTCTCCCGGCCGAAATCCTGCCATTTTCCAATCGCCGGACAAGGAGGATCATTGCTGTTCCTAGCGAACTTGGTATAGGGTATCGTATCGTAAGGAGGTTGGACAAGTTCGGTCAGGAAGCTGGCATCTTTCCTCGCATCACTGTTTGCGAACGTATTCATAAAAGCTTCCTGCGTATTCCACAAATACCATCCTCCTTTTTTGATTCCTCCTCCGCGGGGTCTTGACTGTATACTCATCATGCTCCCTCCGGGCTCGGTGTGCTGGAAGGAAAAAATATGTTCGGGGCCATTCTTGTTCGCAATCAGGAAAAGACTGGCAAAATTGTCAACCAGGTGATAGACCCCCATGTCCATCACTTCTTTTGCTTTTGCGGAAGCGAGTTCCCATTTGGAAGGATCGTTGACAGGCCACC
>JAMOUS010000262.1 GCA_027067975.1 Bacteroidales bacterium
TGGCGGCCGACACCTCGCCCGTATAGGCACCGGAAGCTTCACTGGCACAGTTCTGCGCCGCAAGACCGATCTTCGACATGTCTATGACCTTGGCCACTTCCGTAAGGTGCGTGAAGGGAGGTGCAATGATCACCTCCGTGTTGTCCGGAATGCCGCCCTGGACCCGCTCGTTGATCTCACGGGCCAGCTGTACCCCTTCCTGCAGGGTCTTGTTCATCTTCCAGTTCCCTGCGACAATGTTCTTTCTCATGATATTTTTTATTGAATGGTTTTGAGTTCGGAAAGCCAAAATTAGGAAATCTTGCGGGAATGCAAAATCCCTCTCCGGGGAGCTACGGTGATGATGAGCAGCATCAGCGTGATGAGGAAGCTAGCGAGACGTACTTCGTTCTGCTTTCTCAATCTGCTGACGGAAAAGGAGAGCAGGTCCTCGCTGGCAAGCGAAGGACCCGGGATGTCGCGGTGATGCCATTTGGCCAGGATCGTCCCTTCCTTGACCAGGACCAGCCCGGGATTCGAGCGGATCACCGTCTTGCAGGTGGTCTCGTCCATGCCGGTCCACGGGACGGGATAGTGCGAACCGAAACGTTCCACAGCGCTCTCTTCCGGTGAGGCGGTCACCACATACATCGCGATCCCTTTCTTTTCCAAGGCCTCGAAAAGACGCACCGCACGGTTGAGCCCCGCCTCGGAAGCCTCGCTGAAATCGGGAGAGATCAGCAAGAACACCGGATCCTTGGAACTGAGTACCATGTCGGTGATGTCGGTGCCGTCCGGCATCACGATCGAAAAATCATGGATCGGAGGGATATACCCTCTTTTAACCAGTACCGTCCGCTGGTCGACAAACTTCCAGGTGGTGTCCTGCCAGGGAAAGTTATCCATCGTGAACTCTTTCTGCACGCCATCCTTCTCGTAGATGAGCGTGGTCTCGTACACATCATGCGGAGCATCTTCCGGGATGGTCATCTCCTGGGGAATGTTGGCGCCGATCTTGTAAGGCCGGAAATCGAACAGCGGAAGATGGACATAGCTGTACCATGCAAGAAAAAGGAAAAAGAGCGCATAGGCCCCCGTCAAAAGATGATCCGTGGCGGGAGGTCTCGTGGGCTGTAAAAGATGCCGCCGGTGGTGCAAGAAGAAAGCCATCGCCAGCAGTGCCACGTTCTTGCCAAAGGTCTGCCAGTTGGTGAGGACCACGGCATCGCCGAAACACCCGCAGTCGCTCACCGGGTTGAAAAGAGCCAGGATAAGCGTCAACGGTGTGAAAAAGAGCATGAACCACAGGAATCCCCGTTCTCCCCACCGGACATGAATATTGAACAAGAGCGAGATCCCAATGAGGAACTCCAGCAACGGCAGCAGAAAAGCCATGGGCAAAACCAGGAAATGCAGGAAGTCCAGATGGAATGCTTCCAGGTATTCCCCGAACTTGATGGCCGATCCCGCCGGATCAACCCCCTTTACGATACCGGAGAAGATGAAAACGGCCCCTGCCAGGATGCGGACGAACGTGATCACTTTTTTCATGGATCGATGATTTTTCTTTTCGGGAAGATAAGGGATATCGCGTCTAGGCGACAAGGACTTTTGTCATTTTACCGGCAGGATCTTCCGCTCGCGGAGGGTGGAAAGCACTTTTTCGAAGATCGTTTCCGGGGGGAGCATCCGCTCCTCTTCGTCGTAGCAGGCGAGGGTGACACAATCTTTCTCCGGGGCGGAATAGGAGAGGTACACTTCCCGTACTTTTTGCTGGAAAGAGAGGTCAGCCTCATGGATGTCCTGATGGCCTTCGAGGTAGCGGCGGTCGTCGCCCTGCCGGCTTTGCAGGCTGCCGGCGGTGAAAGAGGAGGGAACGTCGAGGAAAAGGTTCAGGTCGGGACGTGGGATGGTAAAATGCTCGTATTCCATTTTAAGGATCCAGTCACGCAAACGTGCCCGCGCAGCAGGATCTTCCACTTTGGCACACTGGAAGGCGATGTTCGACCAAACGTAGCGGTCGACGATCACCAGGCGTCCGGCAGCCAGCTGCTCCCGTAACAAGGGTGCTGCATCCCGGCGGTCGCCGGCATACAACAAAGCCACCAGGTAGGGATCCACCTCGTGGATGTGCCCCAACTCGCCCCGGAGAAAACGGGCGATCAGCTCGCCGAAGACCGGCGCATCGGTGCGGGGAAAGTGCAGAAAAAAATGGTCGATCGAATGCTTCGAAAGATATTCCTTCAACATCCTCAATTGTGTCGACTTGCCCGATCCGTCAAGCCCTTCCATCACGATGAACGCCATTTTACCTGAAATTTTTGTGGTTCATCACCACCTTGTTTAACTTTACTTTCCCAAAAGAACAAGGATGGATAAAGATACATCATTTCATGGAAACCGAACGCTGGTGCTGGGGGGGAGGCTTTACTCCCTCTCGCCGCCCCTGGTGATGGGGATCCTCAACGTCACGCCCGACTCGTTTTATGATGGGGGGCGCTACCTCGACGAGAAGGCCATGGCGGAACGGGTGGAACAGCTTGCGGCCGAAAGGGCCGACATCATTGACGTGGGGGCATTCTCTTCCCGCCCCGGTGCTGCACCTGTTCCGGAGGAGGAAGAGTGGCGCCGCCTCAACAGTGCCTTGCCCGTAGTGCGTAAGTATGCCCCGGGAGTCCCTGTGTCGGTCGATACCTTCCGGGCCGCCATCGCACGGAAAGCCGTCGAAGCGTTCGGTGTGGAGATGATCAACGATATCTCGGGAGGGGAACTGGACCCGCTGATGTTCGAGACCATCGCCGGCCTGAAGGTGGCCTATGTGATGATGCACATGCAAGGTACGCCCGAAACGATGCAGGAGGATCCCCGCTATGATCACGTGGTGCTCGATATCCTCAGGAGCTTTTCCCGACGGCTGGCCCGCCTCAATGAGTTGGGTGTGACCAATGTGGTGCTGGACCCGGGATTCGGCTTCGGCAAGACCCTCGATCATAATTACCAGCTGATGAAAGGATTGAAAGCCTTCCGGGCTACGGGCCTACCCTTGCTCGTGGGGATCTCCCGCAAATCGATGATATGGCGGCTGTTAGGGACCTCGCCCGACGAGGCGCTCACGGGAACCATCGTGCTCAATACGCTTGCCCTCCTCGAAGGAGCTGACATCCTGAGGGTGCACGATGTGCGCGCCGCCAAAGAGACGATCCGCATCGTGGAACACGCGAAAGGGATCGCGCTGTAAAGGATTCGCGTTTCTCTTACTTCATTTGTATATTTACATGATGATTCTTGCGCTGATCACCGTACGCTTCTGGGATATCCTCGATATCCTGTTGCTGGCGCTCCTGCTGTTCGAGATTTACCGTCTCATCCGCGGGACGGTGGCAATGGATATCTTTGTGGGGATCTTTCTGGTGTATATCTTCTGGCTGGCTTTCCGGGCTCTCCATATGGAGATGATGGCCTCGCTGCTGGGACAGATCATCGGGGTAGGGGTGATTGCCCTCATCGTGGTGTTCCAGCAAGAGATCCGGCGTTTTTTGCTGCTGCTGGGAGGGAAGTACGCCAAGGCGCGTTGGCTCAACTTTTCCGGCTGGGGGGGAAGCAACGAAGGGAAAAAGATGAGTGAGTCCACCCTGCGGCAGGTGCTTACCGCCGTACGCAACCTTTCGGCCACGCGTACCGGCGCCCTCATCGCCCTGGCCCGTGAGAGCGGCCTCGAAACGGTCATCGGCACCGGCGACCGCCTCGACGCACGGGTCAACTCGCGCCTGCTGGAGTCGATATTCTTTAAAAACAACCCCCTCCACGACGGCGCTGTGATCATCCAGAACGATACCATCGTGGCCGCACGTTGCGTGCTGCCCGTAACGGAAAACATCTTCCTCCCTGCCAAATACGGCATGCGCCACCGCGCCGCCCTCGGACTGGCCGAAAAGACCGACGCCGTCGTCATCGTCGTCTCGGAAGAGACCGGCGAGATCTCCCTGGCTTACGACGCAGAGATCTATTTCAACCTCTCACCCCAAAAACTGGAAGAGGAGCTCGAACGACTCTTTTCACTTGCCTGAACCATGACCGAAAAACTGCAGTTCCTCAGCAAACCGCTCATTGCCCTTGGCGACCACCGCATCACCGGCTTCAACCTGGTGGAGGTCGTGGTCATCGGCCTGGGCGCCTGGCTGGTGGTATGGCTCCTGAAAAAACTGCTGCTCCGCTCCGGCCGTCTCTCGAAAGTCGACCATAGCGCCCGCTATACCGCCTTCATCATCACCAAATACCTTATCTGGGTGGTGGCCATCACCATGATGCTGCAGTCGCTCGGCCTCAAGGTCACCGTCCTCATCGCCTCGTCGGCCGCCCTCCTCGTCGGCGCCGGCATGGGTCTGCAGCAGATTTTCAAGGATATCATCTCAGGGATCTTCCTCCTTTTCGAAGGGGTGATCAAAGTCGATGATGTGGTCGAACTGGACGAATTCGTCGGACAGGTCACCGAGATCGGCATTCGGACCACCAAGATTCTTACGCGCGACAACATCGTCATGATCGTACCCAACTCGAAGTTCATCGAGAACAATGTGATCAACTGGAGCACCATCGACGAGACCACCCGATTTTCGGTGAGTGTGGGAGTGGCGTACGGCTCCGACGTGGCACTCGTCGAACGACTCCTTCTCGAATGTGCTTCCGAGCATCCCATGATCTCGACCAAAATGAAACCCAGGGTGCGTTTCGAAGATTTCGGGGAATCTTCGCTCGACTTCCGCCTTTTTTTCTACACCGACAAGGGATTTCATGTCGAGTGGATCAAGAGCGACCTGCGGCATTGCATCGACAAAAAGTTCCGGGAAAACGGCGTCGAGATCCCCTTCCCCCAGCGGGATGTACATATGAAGTAGGAGGGGAAAGAAGGGAGTGACTAAAGTCAGTGAGTCCCGGCTTTCGTGAGGCAAAGCCGAAGCGGAAGACGTTGGACGAACTGACTCGATACTCCATACTCGATACTCCATACTCCGAACTCGATACTAATAACGGTTGCCTTTTACCTTAACCCTTTTCCCTTCTTTTGTCTTTTATCTTTTGTCTTTTATCTTGCTAAGCCTCCTATTCCCCGTTCCATCCGGCGATGCGGGCGAGAACCCACCACATGGCATAAGCTTTCCGGTTGGCAGTAATATGCTGCGTGTTATGAGCCCCAAAAGTGGGGTTGCCACCCGGAGCATCCCGGTTTTCGTACCAGTCGACCCCTAATTGATGACTGTTTTGCCAGTCTTCATAAAAGTTGCCGTCGTAAGCGGCCGACTGGCCGTTATCTCCGGCATCTTCCCAACAGTGGTCGTCCATATCGTGGGTGTCGATGCTGTAATAGTCGAGACAGAATTGCCTGTGTTCCTTACAATAATCGATGATCAGATCAGCCTGGTTCTTCGGCTTTCCCTCGCCGGTGTTGTCGCCGGCATTGGCATGACCGGTCATGAAGATGAATGTGACCGCCACCTCTCGCTGTCCTTCTTCCGTACCGATCTTGCTCCCGCCGCGACCGTATTCGGTGATCAAGGAGTCCATCCCCTTGAGATAGTTCTCCGAGACGTGGTGACCGGCAATGTTGCACCACGACCACATCACCACGT
>JAMOUS010000263.1 GCA_027067975.1 Bacteroidales bacterium
AGATGACGTACCAGCTCGGGGGCAGGAAGGGCGGAGAGGCGGGAGGCGACGCTTTCGCATCCCTCGCGACGGCAGGTGTCGCGCAAAAGGTCTTGCCGGATGTTCTCATCTTCCAGTACCTCCCGCAACAGATCACGTATCTCCAACACCTCGGCGTGCAGGGCCAGCACCGCACGGAATTCACGGTACTCTCTTCCGGCAATGGAGAGGTTCAGGATGTCGCTGTATAAAAGACGTTCGGCATCTTGCGGGGTCATGTTCTCGATCTCCGGACCGGGGGTATGGACGATCACGGTTTTCAGGGGCGAGGTCTCGGAAAAGATCTGTACGTCGTGATTCATGGATGATCAAAAATTTATGCTGCCGGACAGTTTTGTAATCTTGCGACAAAGTTGCCATATTTGTTCAGGCTCGCATATGTGCCGAAGATACGAATTTTTTCAGGCGTGATGAAAGAAGGAAAGACAGGATTGTTTCGTGCCCTATGGATGGTTCTCTTGGTTTGTTGGGTTGTACCGGTGAGGGGGCAATATTTTTACCACGACCGTCATCTGGCAGCAGGGGTGGGAGGAGGACCGCTGCTGCTCTTCGGAGATATCGGGAACATGGGGGTAGGTTATGGTGCCGGGGTGCGGCTGGAGAAAGCATTGGGCAATGAATGGCTGGCGCGGCTGCAGTTGGTGTATGGCATGGCTGCCGATTCCGACGAAGGAACACCCAATGCCTCGAGGGGGTATGAATACAATACCGCCATGCAGATGGTTTGGGTGCAGGGCGAATATCTTTTTTACCGCAAGGTGGTGCAGGATTATACCCGGCGAGGGTTGTTGCATTACTGGAACCGTTGGCAAGCTGGGCTGGTGGCCGGTCCCGGCATTTTACATTACAAGGTGAGCCCCGGCGGACGGCTTACCGAGGAGGTGATGTCCCGCAGCAGCGGCTATGCAGCCCTCGTGGCGGCCGGGGTGGAAATTACCTATGGGATCAGCGGTTCACTGGCTTTTCGGGGCGAGATTTCCCCTGTTTTCCTCTTTTCCGACCATGTTGACGGTTATGCTTCCCCCCATTCCCGGTCGGACGATTTTATGTATAGGGCTTCTGTGTCAGTGATTTATACGATATCTCCCTGACGGGGAATGTTTTTTTACCCCCGGATCGTGTTCTTTTTGAAAAATTCTGTTATATCTTTGTCGCCCGAGGGATCTTTATGAAAAGGATGCTGAACATAGAACGTGTTTCTTCGGTCACCGGCCGAATGCGCAGCTTGACGGCTGCCACTACCACCTTCACCACCACCACCCCGTAAGGGGTGGTATAATCGTTCTTTTTCAGTACACATATTGTTCATTTCCTTTTCCCGGTTAAATCCAAAAACCAATTTTTCATGAAAGTATTGAAGTTTGGGGGGTCATCCCTGACATGTTCCGATTGTATCGAACGGGTGAAAGAGATCATCCTCTCCCGGCGTGGGGATGAGGGGGTGGTGGTGGTGGTGTCGGCCGTGGGAGATACGACCGATCTGCTCACCCGTGCAGGGGAGCGGGCTGCTGCAGGTGACGAAGAGTATCGTAAGGTTTTGGAGGACGTTGCTTCCCGGCATGTTGAGTTGGTCCGGGAACTGATCCCCGAAAGAGAGCAGAGCGGGATCCTGGCCCATATCCGGAAGATCCTCAATGATCTGGAGCAGCTGGTGCGGGGGATCTATCTTACCCGTGACCTTTCGGCAAAAACGCGGGACAAGCTCCTGGGTTTCGGAGAACGTCTTTCTTCCTTTATTATCTCACAGGTACTGAACAATGAGTCCTGTCCTTTCACGTTGCTGGATTCGCAGGAGTTGATCCGCACCGACGACACGTTCGGGCAGGGGGTGGTGAACATGGAGATCACCTACAAGTTATTGCGTCGCCACATTCGCCGTGACCGGTGTTACATCATGCCGGGATTCATTGCTTCGACCTTGCATGGGGTGCCGACGACGCTGGGGCGCAACGGTTCCGATTATACGGCTGCCCTGGTGGCGGCGGCACTGAAGGCCGAGGTGCTGGAGATCTGGACCGACGTGCCGGGGGTGATGACGGCCGACCCGCGGTTGGTGCGACAGGCCCGTCCCATCGAGAGCCTTACGTATGAGGAGGCGATGGAGCTCTCCACTTTCGGGGCACGGATCATCCATCCGCCGGCGATCCAGCCCCTCCTCAAAGAGGGGATCGACGTGATGATCCTCAACACCTTTGATCCCGGGAGTCCCGGCACGCTCATCACCAGTGAGGAGCCTTCGGAAGATCACTATGTCAAGGGGGTTGCCGGCATCGATCATCTGCTGATGGTCACGCTCACCGGCACCAGCCTGGCCGGCTCGTCCGGCATCGCCGCCCGTCTCTTCCGCCTGCTGAGCCACCGGCCTGTCGACGTGGTTTTCCTTACCCATGCTTCTTCGGAATACTCGATCTCGTTCGGTATCCCCGAAGACAATCTTGACAAGGTGATCACCCTCATCCAGGAGGAGTTCGCCCTCGAGTTGAAGTACAACCGTATCAATCCCGTGGAGGTGGAGACCGACCTGGCGATGGTGGCCATTGTCGGGAACAACATGAAACGCAACATCGGCCTTTCGGGACGGGTCTTCTCCGCCCTGGGGCGTAACGGGATCAACGTCGTGGCCATTGCACAGGGATCCACCGAACGCAACCTTTCAGTGGTCATCGGCAGGAAAGACCTGAAGAAGGCCATGAACGTGTTGCACGAGACCTTCTTCCTGTCGGAATATAAGAAACTCAACCTCTTTGTGGTGGGGGTGGGCAATGTAGGCCGGACCCTCTTGCGGCAACTGGCAGCACAACGCAGATATCTTCGGGAAGAGTTCTCCCTCGAGGTGACCCTTGCCGGCCTGGCCAACAGCCGCAAGATGCTCCTCGACGAAGAGGGAATCGACCTGGAGGACTGGGAAGAGGCCCTCGAGAAAAGAGGGGAACGTACCGACATCCGCACCTTCGTCGACAGGATGAAAGAGTACAACCTGCGCAACAGCGTCTTTGTGGATAATACGGCCAGCAATATCATCCCCATGTATTACACGGAGATCCTCGATGCCAGCATCTCGGTGGTGGCTTCTAACAAAATCGGGATCTCGGCCGATTATCCCGTTTATCTGCGCAACCGCAACCTGGCCCGTAAGCGGAACGTTTCGTTGTTGTTCGAGACCAACGTGGGGGCGGGGCTGCCGGTGATCCGCACAATGAACGACTTGGTGCAGAGTGGTGACAGGATCCTTCATATCGAAGCCGTCCTGTCCGGAACACTCAACTATATCTTCAACAACTTCGGCGACGGGAAGACCTTTTCGCAGACCGTCCGGGAGGCGATGGAGAAAGGGTTGACGGAGCCGGATCCTTCCGTCGATCTGAAGGGTGACGATGTCGCCCGCAAGATCCTCATCCTGGCAAGGGAAGCGGGTGCGGAAATGAACATCGAAGATGTGATCCGCGAGGACTTCCTCCCGGAAGAGTGTCGTCAGGCCAAGGACACCGAAGAGTTCCTGTCCTTGCTTGAGAAGTATGATGATCATTTCGATCGTCTGCGGCAGGAGGCCGAGGCGGAGGGGAAGGTATTGCGTTTTGTGGCGGAATATGCCGACGGACAGGCGCGCATCGGCCTGCGCCGTATCGACCGGATGCATCCTTTCTACCATCTTGAGGGGAAGGACAATATCCTTTTGCTTACCACCGAACGGTACAAGTCGCAACCTATGGTGATCCGGGGGGCGGGAGCGGGTGCCGAGGTCACCGCTGCCGGCGTCTTCGGCGACATCATCCGTACCGTTCACGCCTGATCCCAGGGCGGGAAGGGACATTGCAGGCACATGGAGAGAGACTTGTGTTTGTCCCACTTAAAGAACGATCAAAATGAACGAAATAAAAGTCTTTGTGCCTGCTACGGTTTCCAATGTTTCCTGTGGTTTTGACATTATGGGCTTTCCGGTGAGCGCGCCGGGAGATGTGATGGTTTTCCGGCGCACGGAAGAGCCGGTGGTGACGATCACGGAGGTGCGCGGGGCCGAAGGCATCCCGTTGGATGCCCGTCGCAATGTGGCCGGGGTGGTGACGCGGGCGATGCTGGAAGAGCGGGGCATGCCTTTTGGTGTGGAGATCGCGTTGGAGAAAGGCATCCGGCCCGGCAGCGGCATCGGCTCGTCGGGGGCCAGTGCGGCAGGAGCGGCGTGGGCGGTGAACCAACTGTTGGGAGAAGCCTATGGCGACGAGCAGTTGGTGGAGTTTGCGATGCTCGGCGAACAAAGTATCTCCGGCGCCTTGCACGCCGATAATGTCGCGCCGGCATTGATGGGAGGCTTCATCCTCATCAGCCGTTATGATCCCCTTACGCTTGTCCGCCTGCATTATCCGGCGGACCTCTGGTGTGCCGTGTTCCATCCTTTTGTGGAGATCAAGACCAAAGATGCCCGGGAGATCCTGCGTAAAGAGCTCTCTCTTCGAGAGGCGGTGAAACAGTGGGGGAATGTGGCGGGGCTGGTGGCCGGCCTGCAGCGGGAGGATTATACGCTCATCGCCCGCTCGATGGAAGACGTGGTGGCCGAGCCGGTGCGTTCCCTCCTCATTCCCGGTTATGAGGAGATCAAGCAAAACGCACTGGAAGCGGGAGCGTTGGGATGCAGCATCTCCGGATCGGGACCTGCCGTCTTTGCCCTCTGCCGTGGCGAAGAGAATGCCCGCCAGGTGAGGGAGGCCATGGAGCAGGCATACCGCCACCGGCAGGTGGAATGGCGCTCGTATGCCTCCCCCATCGCAGCCGAAGGGGTCAAGATCCTATCATGAAAAGCGAATAACCCAATACCCGCCAAAAGGAAGATTTTGTATCTTTTCTCCCTGAATGTTGCGGGCCAACAATTCAAGACGATGAACTACATCTCTACCAATGGTACGGCACCGCCCGTGACTTTCCGTGAGGCGGTGCGGCAGGGACAAGCTCCGGACGGAGGGCTTTACGTGCCGGAGGAGATCCCCCGCCTTCCGGAAGCGTTCTTTCATGAGCTGCCCGACCTCTCGTGGGCAGAGATCGCCTTTCGTGTGGCCAAACCTTATGTCGGGGACGACCTGCCGGACGATATCCTCTGGCAGATCATCACCGATGCGCTTAACTTCAATATCCCCTTGCGGAAAGTACGCGAAGGGATCCACGTACTGGAACTGTTTCATGGGCCTACCCTGGCCTTCAAGGATGTAGGGGCAAGGTTCATGTCGCGGTGTATGGCTTATTTTGCCGGCGACGAAGGGAAGGAACTGACGATCCTCGTGGCTACCTCCGGTGATACGGGCAGTGCGGTGGCGAACGGTTTTTATGGAGTGGAGGGGGTCAGGGTGGTGATCCTCTACCCCGACGGGAAGGTCTCCCCGATCCAGGAGCAGCAGTTCACCACATTGGGGGGTAACATCACCGCCCTGGCTGTCGACGGCACCTTCGACGATTGCCAAAGACTGGTGAAGACCGCCTTTGCCGATGAAGAGCTGAACCGACGGATGCTTCTCTCTTCCGCCAATTCCATTAACATTGGACGTCTCCTCCCCCAGTCGTTTTATTACTATTACGCTCTTGCCCAGCTCGGCATGGAGGAGAAGGCTCCGGTGATCTCCGTGCCGAGCGGCAACTTCGGCAACCTCACTTCGGGCCTCATGGCCCGTCTTTCCGGTCTGCCTGTGGCACAGTTCGTGGCAGCAGTGAATGTCAACAAGGTTTTCCCGGAATATCTTGAGAGCGGAAAGTTTGTACCGCGTCCCTCGATCTCTACACTTTCCAATGCGATGGATGTGGGAAACCCCAGCAACCTGGCACGGATCCGTCATTTCTTCGGGGATGATGCAGCCGAGATCGGCCGGGTGGTGCATAGTTACAGCTTTACCGATGAGGAGACGCGGGCGGCTATCCGGGAAGTGTTTCTCACCACGGGTTATATGCTCGATCCCCACAGTGCCGTGGCTTATCTGGGTTTGGTGAAGGAGCTCGACAACGATGAGCGTCCCGGCATCTTCCTGGCCACGGCCCATCCGGCCAAGTTCAAGGATGTGGTGGCCGAGGAGACCGGCCGTTTGCCGGAGATCCCGCCACGCCTGGCCGAGAGGATGGGCAAGGAGAGACAATGCGTGCCGGTGAGCAGTGAATATCCTGCCTTCCGCTCATTCCTGCTTGAAAGATTTGCAACTACATAAAGTTTGGTCCATGGAGAAAAAATATGTTCTCGGCATCGATTATGGCACCGATTCGGTGCGGTCGGTCCTGATGGATGCGATGACGGGCGAGGAGCTGGCCGCATCGGTGTTTGAGTATCCCCGCTGGAAGAAAGGGCTTTACTCAGACGCTGCGGAGCAGCGTTACCGGCAACATCCGCTGGATTATCTCGAGGGGCTGGAGCATACGGTTCATGAGGTGTTAGCCCGTTCTGCCGTGAATCCGGAGGAGGTCAAGGGCATGACGATCGACACCACCGGTTCGACCCCTGTGGCGGTCGACCGTGAGGGCGTGCCGCTGGCACTGCATGAAGAGTTTGCCGATGATCCGGATGCGATGTTCATCCTGTGGAAAGATCATACGGCCATGGACGAGGCGGCCGAGATCAATGAGCTGGCTCACACCTGGGGTGGCACCGACTACACGAAGTATTCCGGGGGCATCTATTCTGCCGAATGGTTCTGGGCCAAGATCCTGCATACGTTACGGCGCAATGGGCGGGTGCGACAGGCGGCATGGTCGTGGGTGGAGCATTGCGACTGGATGCCGGCGTTGCTGACGGGTCATACCGACCCGTTGACGCTGAAGCGCAGCCGCTGTGCTGCCGGCCACAAGGCCATGTGGCATGCCGACTTTGGCGGACTGCCTTCAGAGGAGTTTCTGGTGCGTCTCGACCCCTTGCTGGAGGGACTACGCGCACGTCTTTATAGCGACACGTATACGGCCGATGTGGCGGCGGGCACGCTCAGCGAGGAGTGGGCCCGGCGTCTGGGGCTCACGACGGCGACGGTGGTGGGGGTAGGTGCCTTCGACGCTCACCTCGGAGTTGTGGGAGGAGAGATACGTCCCGGTTACCTGAGCAAGGTGGTGGGCACCTCCACCTGTGACATGGTGGTGGCCCCGCCCCGGGAGGTGGGCGACAGGCTGGTGCGGGGCATCAGCGGACAGGTGGACGGCTCGATCCTCCCCGGCATGATCGGCTTCGAGGCGGGGCAGTCGTCGTTCGGGGATGTGTATGCCTGGTTCCGCGACCTGCTCCTGTGGCCGGCAGCACAGCGTGACACTGCCGGTGCTGCGGACCTTGAGGAAGCGCTATTGCCTATGTTGACGAGAGAGGCCGAGAAGCTTTCACCGGGCGAGGGCTTGCCCCTGGCGCTCGACTGGTTCAACGGCCGTCGCACCCCCGATGCCAACCCCCGCGTGAAGGGGGCCCTCGCCGGACTGACCCTCGGCACCACTCCCCCGGCGATCTTCCGCGCCCTCGTCGAGGCGACAGCATACGGCTCACGCCGCATCGCCGAACGCTTCGAAGAAGAAGGGATCCGGTTCGAAGGGGTGATCGCCCTCGGGGGGATCGCCAAAAAGTCGCCCTTCGTCATGCAGGTGCTCGCCGATGTGATGAACCGTCCCATCCAGGTGGCACGTGCCGACCAGGCCGTGGCCCTGGGTGCCGCCATGGCCGCCTCGGTGGCTGCAGGCATCCACCCCGACTTCGTAACAGCGCAGAAAACCATGGGCCAGGGCTTTGAAAAAGAATATCTCCCAGATCCGCAAAGAGCAAAGCGCTACGACGACCTGTACAAAAAATACCTGCGCCTCGGTGCTTTCATCGAAGGCGAGGGCTTTTGATTCAGACACCATCATGACCGGACAGGGAAAACATGACGACCTGCCGCCGGGGCGGCTGCTTTCACTCGATTTTTTCAGAGGGGCGGTGATGTTCCTTCTGATCGGCGAGTTCACCGGCCTCTTTTCGGTCCTTACCCATTCCACGGAAGAGGGGAGTTTTCTTCATACCCTGTTCATGCAGTTCCATCACCAGCGTTGGGAGGGTCTTCACTTCTGGGATCTGGTACAGCCTTTCTTTATGTTCATCGTGGGGGTGGCGATCCCTTTTTCGGTGGCTTCCCGCAGAGCAAGGGGTCAGAGCGAACGCGACCTGCGGGTGCATGCGTTCAAACGTGCGTTATGGCTGCTGCTGCTCGGGTGGGCACTCTATTGCATCAACCCCGGCAGGATCACTTTCCGTTTCCAGAATGTGCTGGCCCAGCTTTCGTTCACCTATCTGCTGGCATTCCTGATCCGTGATAAGAGCTTTCGCTTCCAGGTGGCGATATCCCTCGGGTTGCTGCTGGTGACGGAGATCCTGTACCGTGCCTTTCCGGTCGAAGGGTTCAACCATCCTTTTGTTCCCAACGAGAATTTCGGTACGTGGCTGGACCTGCAGTATGGCGGGGCGGATCTCCGGGGACACTGGGTCTCGTTCAATGCTGTGCCCACGGCTGCCCATACCATCTGGGGTGTGTTGGCCGGCCGGCTCTTGTTGAGTGATCTGCCGGCGCGGAAGAAGGTATACCGCCTTTTGCTTGCCGGCGGGGTGTTGCTGGCTGCCGGCTATGCCCTGAGCCCCGTCACTCCTATCATCAAACGCATTGCCACCAGTACCTTTGTGCTGACGAGCGGCGGCTATGACCTCATCGTGCTTGCACTCTCATACTGGTTCATCGATGTGAAAGGTTCCAAACGATGGGTGATCTTCTTTGCTGTTGTGGGGATGAACCCTTTGTTCATTTATTTGTTCGCACATGTGGGTGGGGCGGATTTCGTGGAACATATCTTCCAGCCCTTTACGCATGTACTTTACGGATGGACCGGAGATAACGGCGAACGCATCCTTACGGCCACGACCGTCTGGTTTTCACTTTGGTATATCACATGGTGGATGTACAAGCGGAAGATCTTCATCCGCATTTGAGGCTCCTCATCCCATATCGCTTACCCGTTCGAGACGTTTCATGTCGAGGATGCTGATCTTGCGTCCGTCGAGGGCGATCAGTTTTTCGGATACAAAGGTGGAGAGGGTGCGGATGGCATTGGAGGTGGTCATGTTGGAGAGGTTGGCCAGGTCTTCGCGGGAGAGATAAGCCCGGATCGTCTTGCCGTCCTCTTCGAGGCCGTAGGTGTCGACCAGCAGCAGGAGCGACTCGGCCAAGCGGCCCCGGATATGTTTTTGGGTGAGGGTGACCGTACGGGTATTGGAGATACCCAGCTCGGTTGCCATCTTCTTGATGAGACGCAAGGCGAGTTCGGCATTTTTCTTAAGCACCTTGAAGAGGGCTTCTTTCTCCAGTGTGCAGACGATGGAATCTTCCAGGGCCACCGCCGATCCCGAATAGTTCTGCTCGGCGAAAAGCGCCCGGTAGCCGATAAAACCCAGGGGGCTGGCCATGCGGACGATCTGCTCCCTTCCCCCGACCCCTTCCTTGAAGATCTTGACCTTGCCATTGGCCAGACAGATCAGCCCCGTGGGCTTATCCCCCTCTTTGAAAATGATCTCTCCCTTTTTGTAGATGGTGCAGACGTGGTTGGCGAACAACTCTTTTTTCTCCCTTTCCGTGAGGGGGTAAAAAATAGAAGCCGGATCATTGAGAAAGTACTCGCACGCAGCTTCGTTGTGTTTCAGGGTCATACGGGAAAGATTATGTTTCCCGGCAAAGATAAAAAAAATGTTTTACAACACATCTTCCGTGGGATAACTTGCTACCAGCGGAATGCGTCGTCCGGCGCCGAAAGCCTTGGAAGAGATCCGCAGAATGGGAGGGGCTTGGTAGCGTTTGTATTCGCTGCGGTTGACGAGTTGTATGGTCTTCTTGACGGTATCGTGATCGTACCCCATTGCGATGATCTCGTCGACGGGTGTTTGCAGTTCGATGTAATGATAGAGGATGCGGTCGAGGGTGGAATATTCCGGCAGGCTGTCGGAGTCTTTTTGTCCGGGTGCCAGCTCGGCCGAAGGGGGTTTGATGAGGATGTGTTCGGGGATCACCTCTCTGTCGCGGTTGATATAGCGGGCCAGCTTATAGACATCGCTCTTGTAGACATCGCCGAGAACGGAGATGCCGCCGGCCATGTCGCCGTACAGGGTGCCATAGCCTACAGCCGCCTCGCTCTTGTTGGAGGTGTTCAGGAGGATGTGCCCGAACTTGTTGGAAAAAGCCATCAGGATCACGGCACGGATACGTGCCTGGAGGTTCTCCTCTGTCACATCGAAGGGCAGGCCGCGGAAATAGGGTTCGAGCAGTTTTTCGAACTCTTCATAAGGCCGGCGGATGGGGATGATATGGTAAGGAGTGCCCAGGTTCTGGGCCAGACGTTCGGCATCGGTGACGGAGTGTCCGGAAGAGAATTGCGAGGGCAGCAGAAGGGCTTTCACGTTCCCGGCTCCCAACGCCTCGGCGGCAAGCACGAGGCTCACGGCCGAGTCGATCCCTCCCGACAGGCCGAGGATGGCGCTGGTGAAACCCATCTTGCCGAAAAAATCCTGCAACCCCATCACCAGCGCATCGTGAACCTGGGGGATGTAATCGTCGGCATCGGCGACCTCCACCTCTTCCATCCGGTCGATCTCTTCCAACACGATGTCCTGGACATCTTCTCCGAACCGTTTCATCTCCCTGACGATCTCTCCCCGGCTGTTGACCACCATTGAGCCGCCTTCGAAGATCAGTTCGGTCTGGGCCCCTACCTGGTTGACAAAGATCACCGGCAGACGGTATTGCCGCGCCTTGCCGGTGAACACCGCCCTTTTGGCGGCGATGCGGTTATAGGCGAACGGCGAAGCGGCTATGTTGATGATGAGATCGGGATCTTCCTTGATCAGTTCCCGCATCGGCGAAAGGGTGTAGAGACGGCTCTTGCCGAACTCCATCTCGATCGGTTGTTCGTCCCAGAGGTCTTCACAGATGGTCAGGGCGATGCGCTTGCCTTGATAGTGTAGGGTGTGGAACGAGGTGTTGGGTTCAAAATGCCGGTATTCATCGAAGATATCATAGGTGGGGAGGAGGGACTTGTGTACCACATCTTGTACTTTCCCCTCATAGAGGAGGTAGGCGGAGTTAAAGAGGTTCTTTCCCTCAGGGGCGGGGTTGAGGGAGGGGCTGCCGACGATGGCAGCGATCCCCTGGCAGTGGGGGGCGATCTCTTCGATCGTATGGAGGCAGCTCTCGATGAACTCTTTTCGCTCAAGGAGGTCGAGCGGGGGATAGCCCGAAACCGTCAGTTCGGAGAAGACCACCAGCTCCGACCCCCGCCGGCGTGCCTGCGCAATGGTCTCCACGATCTTTTCCTTGTTTTTCCGGAAGTTGCCGATATGATAGTTCAGTTGTGCCAGGGTGATCTTCATGCGAGGAAATGTTAAAAGATGATACCGACCGTGAGTCCCAGGCTGTTGAATGCCAACCGGTCGGAAGGTTTCCCGGCGGCGTCGGAGGTCTGGTCGAAAAGCCCGCGCATGTACGAGAGACTGCCGGTAAGCGCGGTCCCCCCGCCGAGGGAATATTCCACTCCCGTCTCGACGTAAAAGCTCAGGTTAAAAAGGCGAGCTTCGTCGCTGGCATTCTCTTTGCCGTCGAAATAAGCCGGCACTCCTGCACGTGAACTCAGGTTGAACAGCATGTTCATGCCCGGTTCGAAATAATAACGCAAGTACCCGAAGGCTACGGTGTGCAGTCGTAACCCTATGGGGACATTCAAGCTGCTGAAGCCGTAGACGATCTTTGTATTACCGGGAATACGCAGTTCATCGTTCAGCAGCAGCGTCACCGAGTCGGTATAGGCGATCTTTCCTCCATTGTGGAAATAAAAAAGACCGGTGGAGAAAGCATAGTTCTTCTGGAAGAAGATGATCGTTTTTATGCCGGCGTTGTAACCGAGGGTGCCTCCTTCCGTACGGACTGCCCGGGGGCTGTTGGTCTGGAACCAGGTGTAGGAGGGGGTGAGATTGAACATAATGCGAAACTTCTGGTAATCCTGGCCCCTGGCTGTCAAACCGGTGAGCAAGAGGAACGGAAGAGTGAGGGAGAAAAGATGGTGAAGAAAGCGAGAAGATCTGTGCATGACAGTAAGGTTAAAGTTTATCAATGTCGGAATGTTATACAAATATACGCAAAACCTCTTTTCTTATCCGGCCCAACCTTCGCGGTCGAGGCTGCGGTACTGGATTGCTTCGGCCAGGTGGTGGTTGCGGATCTGTTTTTCTCCCTCGAGGTCGGCGATGGTGCGGGCTACCTTGAGAATACGGTCGTAAGCCCGTGCCGAGAGGCCGCGGCGTTCCATGGCGTTTTGTAAAAGACGCTGTCCCTCCGCATTGATACGGCAGAAGGTCTCGATCATCTTGCGGCTCATCTGGGCGTTGCTGTAGATGCCGGGGTAGTTGGCGAAGCGTTCCGACTGTATCCGGCGGGCCCGCACCACCCGCTCGCGGATCTGTGCACTGCTCTCGGCAGGGCGGGAGGCGGCCAGTTTCTCGAACTCCACCGGGATCACCTCGATGTGGATGTCGATGCGGTCGAGCAAGGGTCCGGAGATTTTATGAAGGTATTTCTGGATCATGCCCGGGGTGCAGACGCAGGCTTTGGTGGGGTGGTTGTAATAGCCGCAGGGGCAGGGGTTCATGGCGGCCACGAGCATGAAGTTGGCCGGATATTCCACCGTAAAACGTGCCCTGGAGATGGTGATGACCCGTTCTTCGAGGGGCTGGCGCAGCACCTCGAGCACCGACCGTTTGAACTCGGGCAACTCGTCGAGGAAGAGTACGCCGTTATGGGCCAGGGAGATCTCCCCCGGCTGGGGATAAGTGCCTCCCCCGACGAGGGCTACATCCGAGATCGTATGGTGAGGACTGCGGAAGGGGCGGCGTGTCATCAAGGGCATCTCGTCGCTGGTATGGCCCGAGACCGAGTGGATCTTGGTGGTTTCCAGCGACTCTTCGAGGGTCAGGGGGGGCAGGATGGTGGGCAGGCGTTTGGCGAGCATGGTCTTGCCGGCGCCGGGCGATCCGATCATCACCACATTGTGGCCGCCGGCGGCCGCCACCTCCAGGGCGCGTTTTACGGTCTCCTGCCCCCGCACGTCGGCAAAGTCGAAAGGATAGCGGTTGGCCTCCTCCCGGAACATGGCCTCCACATCCACATGGGTGGGAGGGAGAGACACCCGGCCGGTGAGATGATCCACCACCTCCTGCAACGTCTCGGCACCGTAGACCTGCAATCCTTTGACCACGGCCGCTTCGCGTGCATTCCTGCGCGGCAGGATCAACCCTGCAAAACCCTCTTCACGTGCCCGCAACGCGATGGGCAAAGCCCCTTTGATGGGCTGTAACCCCCCATCGAGCGAGAGCTCGCCCATGATCATATAACGATCGAGATCCTCTGCCGCGATCTGCTCACTCGCCGCCAGGATCCCTATTGCGATGGGCAGATCATACGCCGAGCCCTCTTTCCGGATATCGGCAGGCGCCAGGTTGATGGTGATCTGCTTGCCCGGCCAGTGAAAGCCGGTACTGCGAAATGCCGACTCGATGCGGTGTTGGCTCTCCCGAACCGCATTGTCGGGAAGCCCTACCAGAAAAAAACGAATCCCGCGGGAGACATTCACCTCAACGGTCACTGTCATCCCATTGATGCCGTGAACAGCACAGCCAAAGGTCTTGACCAGCATGCCGTAAAGATGTTGCTACCTAAAGATAAAAAGCGATTACCAAATTACAAAACCTCCTGGAACAGGAAAAATCATTAGCTTTATTGACTGAAAAAAAGAGCGGATGCGGTTACGGCGAAAGCTTTATGAGATCATCTTCGAGGCCGACACGCCGGCGGGAAAGGCTTTCGATATTTTTCTGCTGTTGTTGATCGTCGTGAGTGTGTTGGCGGTGATCCTGGAGAGCGTCCCGGAATACGGGAGCCGGTATCGTCTGCTGTTTTCCAAGGTCGAGTGGACGATCACATTCTTCTTCACGGTGGAATATCTTTTGCGGCTGTGGGTGGTCGACCGTCCGTCGCGTTATGCCCTTTCTTTTTTCGGGGTGATCGATCTCTTGGCGGTATTGCCCAGTTACCTGGGGCTGTTCATCGGCGGGGCGCATGGTCTGATGACCATCCGGGCGTTGCGGCTGTTGCGGGTATTCCGGCTCTTCAAGCTCAGCCGGTACATTACCGAGGGGAACCTGTTGATGCAGGCGCTCAAGAACAGCCGGGAGAAGATCAGTGTTTTTCTGATGACGGTGGTGATGCTGGTGATCGTGCTGGGGACGTTGATGTATCTGATCGAAGGAGAGGAGCACGGCTTTACGAGCATCCCCCGCGGCATTTACTGGGCCATCGTGACACTCACCACCGTAGGGTATGGGGACATTGCGCCGGTCACCGGTTTAGGACGTTTTGTGGCCAGCCTTGTGATGATCCTGGGGTATGGTATCATCGCCGTGCCGACGGGGATCGTGACGGTAGAGTACTCCCGGATGCGGAAAAGACAGCGTCCCACCACGCAGGTGTGTCCCAACTGTCTGCGGGAAGGGCATGATGAGGATGCGGTCTATTGCAAGTATTGCGGGGCCCGTCTCAATCCCTGATCACAGCAGTCCTTCGTCGGCGAAGCTGAAGTATCTCCCTTCACCGATGATGAGGTGATCGAGCAGGCGCAGGTCCATGATCTCTGCGGCCTCTTTCAGTTTGCGGGTGATCTCGCGGTCAGACTCGCTGGGTTGCAGGTTGCCGGAAGGATGGTTGTGACAGATGATAAGGGAAGAGGCGGTGTGTTCGAGGGCCTCGCGGAGGATGAGCCGCACGTCGATGACCGTGCCGGCGATGCCGCCGCGGCTTACCTGTTTCCAGGCGATGATGCGGTTGGCGCGGCTCAGCAGAAGGACCCAGAACTCTTCGTGGGGAAGGTCGCCGACAAAAGGATGGAAGAAGTCGAACACATCGCGGCTTGAGGTGATCTTTTTTTTCTCCTGCACCTCTTCCAGGCGACGGCGTCGTCCCAGTTCCATCGCCGCCACAATGGCGACGGCCTTGGCCTCACCCACTCCCCTGAATCTTTTCAGCTCGTGCACATCCATACGGGAGAGGCGGTTGAGGTCGTTGCCGGCGGCGGCGAGGATGCGCTTGGCCAGGTCGACGGCCGACAACTCCCGGCTGCCCGACCCCAAAAGGATGGCGATCAGCTCGGCGTCGGAAAGGGCACGGATCCCTTTGGTCAGCAGTTTCTCCCGCGGCCGGTCGCCGGCAGCCCATTGCTTGATGCTCAGCTTGCCGTACGTGTCCATGATACAGGATACTGGCAGGAGAAATTTATACAATCCTGACCTGAAAAACAAAAAAACCTCCGTCATCCGGAGGTTTAAAAATGGGAATATATGAAGTGAAATAAGGTCGTTCTATTGCAGGCTGTTGACGTGATGGGCCAGCTTCGACTTCAGGTTGGCAGCTTTGTTCTTGTGAATGATATTCCGCTTGGCCAGTTTATCGAGCATCGAAGCCACACGGGGATAAAGCTCGGCAGCCGCCTCCTTGTCGGTGGTGTTGCGCAGCTTCTTGATCATCGTACGTGTCGACTTGGCATAATAACGGTTATGCAGCTTTCTCTTCTGGCTCTGCCGGATCCGCTTCAGTGCTGATTGATGATGTGCCATAATCTTTCTCCAGTCTTCTCGGTCTCGTTGTTATTCAAAAAATTGCAGCCCGTAGGGGAATCGAACCCCTGTTACCAGGATGAAAACCTGGCGTCCTAACCCCTAGACGAACGGGCCTTTTGGGACTGCAAAGGTAAAAATAATTTTTATTATGCAAATAATTTTTGCGAAAATGGAATTATCCATAAGTTTTTAACATCGCCATAAAGAGGCGCTCCGTTTTGTAACTTTATCACAACGGTCAATGACCGGCGGGCGATATTGTTATCGACGATGGATCAATGAATTAGGAGAGATCTCATGGAGCAGTTCACACACTTGCATCTGCATACGCAGTATTCCATTCTGGACGGTCTGTGTCGTATCGAGGATCTGGTCGAACGGGCGCAGAAGGATGGCATGGAGGCCATCGCCATCACCGATCACGGCAACCTCTTCGGGGCGAAGGCCTTTTTCGACCAGTGTACGCGTGCCGGCATCAAGCCTATTCTGGGGTGTGAGATGTATGTGGCGGCGGGAAGCCGTTTCGACCGTTCGGAGAAGAGCGACCGGGGTGGTTTCCATTTGATCTTGCTGGCAAAGAACTTCAAAGGTTATAAAAACCTGATCCGGCTGGTTTCCCTGGCTTGGATCGAAGGGTTTTACTATAAGCCGCGGATCGACAGGGAACTGCTTGAGAAATACCACGAGGGGTTGATCGCCTCGACCGCCTGCCTGGGCGGGGAGGTGCCGCGGGCGGTGCTCGCCGGCGGAAAAGATGCGGCTATGGAGGTGATCCGCTGGTACCGCGATCTTTTCGGTGAGGATTTCTACCTGGAAATGCAAAGACACCGTTCCGGCGATCCGGCGGTGGACAACGATGTCTATAAACGTCAGGAGCAGGTCAATGAGGTCTTCAGGGAGATCGCCCGGGAGACCGGCATCAAGCTGATCGCCACCAACGACGTGCACTTTACCCGGCAGGAGGATGCCGAGGCCCACGATCATCTGATCTGTATCAACACCGGAAAAGATCTCGACGATCCCAAACGCTTGCGTTATACGGGTCAGGAGTGGTTCAAGAGCCGTGCCGAGATGGCCGAGCTTTTTGCCGACGTGTCCGAGGCGATCCGCAATACCCAGGAGATCGTCGAGAAGGTGGAGGAATATGACCTCAACCATGAGCCGATCATGCCGCGTTTCCCCATTCCCGAGGGGTTTGCCGACGATAACGAGTACCTGCGGCATCTGACATACGAAGGAGCGAAACGCCGTTATGGCGAGCTCACCGACAAGGTACGTGAGCGGCTCGACTATGAGCTGTCGGTGATCAAGAAGATGGGATATCCCGGCTATTTCTTGATCGTGCAGGACTTCCTGAGTGCGGCCCGGCGGATGGGGGTGTCGGTGGGGCCGGGGAGGGGCTCGGCTGCCGGCTCGGTGGTGGCCTACAGCCTTGGCATCACCGAGATCGATCCCCTGCATTATGATCTTCTTTTTGAACGTTTCCTCAACCCCGATCGCATTTCCATGCCCGATATCGATATCGATTTCGATGAGGAGGGTCGCGACCGGGTCTTGAAATATGTGGTGGATAAGTATGGCAAGAACCGGGTCGCCCACATCATCACCTTCGGGACGATGGCGGCCAAGCTGGCCATCCGCGATGTGGCGCGGGTGGAAAAGCTGCCTCTCTCCGAGGCCGACCGTCTGGCGAAATTGGTGCCCGACGGTCCCGGTGTGACACTCAAAAGGGCCTTTGAGGAGGTGCCCGAGCTGAAAGAGGCCCGCGAAAAGGGCAGCGAGCTGGTGCGCCGCACCCTCCGCTTTGCCGAGGTGCTCGAAGGAGCGATCCGCCAACGCGGGCTCCATGCCTGCGGCATCATCATCGGCCGCGACGACCTCATCGAACATATCCCCGTCCTCTCCTCCAAAGAGACCGACCTGCTCATCACCCAGTTCGACGGCGACTATATCGAGTCGGTCGGAATGCTCAAGATGGATTTCCTCGGCCTCAAAACCCTTTCGATCATCCAGGATGCCATTCGCATCATCAAAGATTCCCGCGGCGTTGAGGTCGATATCGAGAACATCCCCCTCGACGATCAGAAAGTGTATGATCTCTACACCCGCGGGGAAACCACCGGCCTCTTCCAGTTCGAATCGGAAGGGATGAAGAAATATCTGCGTGAGCTCAAGCCCAACCGTTTTGAGGACCTCATCGCCATGAACGCTCTCTACCGGCCGGGGCCGATGGAGTACCTTCCCTCGTTCATTGCCCGGAAACATGGCCGCGAGGAGATCCATTACGATCTGCCGGTGATGGAGAAATATCTCAAAGAGACCTATGGCATTACCGTCTACCAGGAGCAGGTGATGCTCCTGTCGCAGGAGCTGGCAGGGTTCACCGGCGGACAGGCCGACTCGCTCCGGAAAGCCATGGGCAAGAAGAAGAAGAAAGAGATGGAGAAGCTCCGCGAGAAGTTTATCGAAGGAGCCAAAGAGCGGGGGTATGACGAGAAGATCATCATGAAGATCTGGCACGACTGGGAGGCCTTCGCCAAATATGCCTTCAACAAGTCGCACGCCACCTGCTATGCCTATGTCTCTTACCAGACCGCCTATCTGAAGGCCTATTATCCGCAGGAGTTCATGGCCGCCGTGCTGAGCCGTAACATCAGTGACATCAAGAAGATCACCAAAATGATCAATGAGGTGCGGCGGATGGGCATCGAGGTGCTGGGGCCCGATGTCAACGAAAGCGATGTGATGTTCACTGTCAACAAAGAAGGGCATATCCGCTTCGGACTGAAAGGGATCAAAGGGATGGGGGAGGCTGCTGCCATCATGATCATCGAAGAACGCAAAAAGAACGGACCGTATAAAGACATCTACGACCTGGTGAGCCGTGTCAACCTCAATACGGTCAACAAAAAGAGCCTCGAGGCGTTGGCGATCTCCGGAGCCCTTGACAACCTCGACCGTTTCAAGCGCAGCCAGTATGTCACCCCCAATGGCGACGGGTCCACCTTCCTCGACCAGTTGGTGCGTTACGGCAACAAGGTGCGGGAAGAGCGCAACAGCATCCAGCAGTCGCTCTTCGGCGACATGGCCCAGGGGCAGATCCAGAAACCGGTGCCGCCTGATGTGGAGGACTGGCCCAAGATCGAGAAGCTTACCCGTGAAAAGGACCTGATCGGCATCTTTCTGTCGGCCCATCCGCTCGACGAATACAGCCTAGAGATCGAGCACTTCTGTAACACCACCCTCGGCGAGCTCGAAGACCTCGAGAAGATGGTGGGCAGATGTGACCTTTGCGGGGATCGTCTTGAGCGCCAAGGAGCTGATGACCAAGAACGGCAACCCTTATGGCACCATGGTGCTGCAGGACTATACCAGCTCGCGGAACCTCACCCTCTTCAGCGCCGATTATGTGGAATTCAGCAAATATTTCAAGCAGGGCTATACCCTTTTGGTCCGGGCCAAGGTACAACGCAACAAATACCGGGACAACATGCCGGAGCTGCGCATCCAGTCGATGAACCTACTGGCGGAAGTGCGGGAGAAGATGATCAAGTCGGTCACCATCCAGATCCCTCTCGATGCGGTGGAGGAAGAGCTGCTTCAGGAGATTCACCGCAACATCGACCCGCGCGGCAGGACACAGCTAAGGTTTTCCGTGTATTCTCCCGAGGAGCGACTCTCGGTGGAAATGTTCTCCCGGTCGGTGCGGATCGCCCTGAACAACACCTTCATCGACATGATCCGCTCAAAAGAGGAACTTGAGATCCGGATCAATTGAAAAATGAATATCTTTGCAATCCGTTTTTTGTAGCAGAACGAACAATAAAAAGGTATAGGAAAATGGATGTAACTGAAGCCAATTTCGAAGAGGAAGTTTTGAAATCGGATGTTCCCGTGATGGTGGATCTTTGGGCTGAGTGGTGTGGTCCGTGCCGGCTGGTGGGGCCGATCATCGATGAGATCGGCCAGGAGCTGGCAGGCAAGGTGAAAGTCGTCAAGTTGGATGTTGACAGCAATCCCAATATTGCGGTAAAGTACGGGATCCGGAACATCCCGACCGTCCTCTATTTCAAGAATGGAGAAGTGGTGGACAAGCAGGTGGGGGCTGTGCCGAAGAGCGTCTTCCTGGAGAAGCTCAAACCCCTGTTGGATTAACTGGGACTTTTGACAATACGGAGCGTATCGGTCTTTTGTGCTTCCAGCAACCATGTCCCGGAGGTCTATCTTGACGAGGCCTACCGGTTGGGTGTGATGCTGGGGGAGGAAGGGATTTCTGTCCTTTTCGGGGGTGGTGATTTCGGTTTGATGGGCCGTCTGGCCGAAGGGGTGCGGGATGCCGGTGGGATGATCACCGGCATCATCCCCCGTTTCATGGTCGAGCGGGGCTGGGCCCATCCCGGCGTGGAGCAGCGCATCGTCGCCGGGATGGCCGAACGCAAACGCATCCTCGTGCGGGAGAGCGACGGCCTCATTGCCCTGCCCGGCGGAACGGGCACCCTCGAAGAGCTTACCGAAGCGCTCGTCTCCAAACAGCTGGGTTTCATCCGCAGCCCCATCGTCATCGTCAATACCGGCGGCTTTTATGATGAGTTGCTTCGCTTCCTGGATAAGATGGTGGCGGAAAAATTCCTCCGTACCGAACACCGCAGGATGTGGAGCGTGGCTCCTGCGGCGGCAGAAGCCCTCGAAGCCCTTCACCATGCTCCCTCCTGGGGAGAGGAGGATGCCGGCATGGCCAAAATCGGATAAAACCTTAATAGCGGGTGCCGATGACCAGGATGTCGTCCACCTGTTCTTCGTATCCCATCCAGGCGATCAACCGCTCTTCGAGGACCCGCTTCTGTTCTTCCGGCGATAGATGGTGGATCTCCAGGAAGAGCTGTTTCAACTGCTTCGACTTGAACTTCTTGCCTTTCGGACCGCCGAACTGGTCGGCATACCCGTCAGAGAAGATATAGGTCACATCTCCTTGGCGGATCTCGATGATGTTGTTGGTGAATTTCCTTTCGGAATCGACCGAGACCATGCCAATGGCAAACCGGTCGGCCTTGTACTCGATGAGCTCTCCGTCGCGGATGAGATACATGGGGTTGTTCGCTCCGGCATATTGCAAGATGCGGGTCTCCTCATCATAGATCAACAGGGCCAGGTCCATCCCGTCTTTTACGTTCTCGTCTTTCGACTGGACGTGCAGGGTCTTATACACCTCCTCGTTGAGCTGGTCGAGGATGGCCGCGGCATCGGTGACATGCCGCTCGTTGACGATCTTGTTGAGCGAGTTGTAACCGATGAACGACATGAAAGCGCCGGGGACGCCATGGCCGGTACAGTCGACCGCTGCGATGAACCGTTTGGAACCCAAGGTGTTCATCCAGAAGAAGTCGCCCGAGACGATATCTTTCGGGCGGAAGAAGACAAAAGTATCTTCGAAAAGGTCGACCGGAGGCAGGATGGCATTCTGGATCCGTTTGGCATAGCGGATGCTGTCGGTGATGTCTTTGTTTTTTTGCTCCAGTTCCTTGCTTTTTTCCACCACCTCGGCGGTTCGTTCGGCCACCTTTTGTTCGAGAATCTCCTTTTCGCGGATGAGGTTGCGTTCGCGGATCTTGATATAGGCGATGATCGAGGCGGTGAGCAGTAGGATCATCAGCAGGATGAACCACCAGGTGCGATAAAAGGGGGGGCGGATGACGAAGCTGTAGGTGGCCGGCCGACTGTTCCACACCCCCTCGCTGTTGCGGGCGATTACCTTGAAGGTGTATTTTCCGGGGGGGAGGGTGGAGTAGATGGCGCGTGTCTGTGTGGTCACCGGCCGCCAATCGGCGTCGGCGCCTTCGAGCATCACCCGGTAACGTACAGCATCGGGATTGGTGAGACAGATGCTGTAATAGTCGAACATAATGGCGTTCTCGCGGTAGTTGAGCCGCATGCCTTCCACCATACGGCGCGGTTCGTAATTGACCTGCATGCTGCGTATGTGGGTGAGTGGCTCGATCGAACGGTGGGGGGCACAGCGAGGATCATAGCGTGTGACGCCGTTGGCGGTGCCGAACCAGAAATACCCCTGTCGGTCGCGATAGGTGGCGTTGCGCAGCGTCTCAATGCCAGTGAATCCGTTGCGCTTGGTGAAGATGAGCATCTTCTTCTCCCGCGGCTTGTACAGGTTGAGCCCCTTGTTGGTGCCGATGAAGATGTTGCCGGAGTCATCCGCGATGACGAGGTTGACGAGGTTGGCCAGGAGGCCGTCCTCCTCGGTGAGGTGCAGGTAGAGCGAGTCGCCGTCCCAAGCGAAGAGGCCGATGGCCGAGCCCATCCAGAGATGGCCCTGCGGGTCGATGGTCATCGTCAGGGGGGCAAACGGACGCGACAGCGGGATCTTCTCGAAGGTGTGGTTGTCAAAGTGATAACAGGTGAGGCCTTTTTTCCTTTCCGAGCCGATCCACAGCTTGTTCTTGCGGGCATCATAGCAGAGCGCGGTGATGCCGTTGCCCATGAGGCCACGGCCCTGGGTATATCGTGTGCCCTCCTTGGTGCGGGGGTTGAACCAGGTGAGACCGTCGTGGGTGCCGGCCCAGATATTGCCCTGCCGGTCGACCGCCAACGCCGTGACGATCAAGTCGCGATACAGGTTGCGGTTGAGATAAAAATCGTAATAGAAGCGGTCACGCTGCGGGTCGTATTCGAAGATCCCTCCCTGGTAGGTGCCGATCCACAGATGTCCCGACGGACCCTCCACGATCTGCCGAATCTGTTCTTCGATGCCGTTCTCGTAACGGTTGTAATAGCGGAAGCGCTCCTCAGGGGGGTGCGCAGGGTCGTACACCGTGATGCCTTTGTTGGTGCCGAACCAGTAGCTGCCGTCACGGGCCTGGTAGATCGCCCATACCGAAGGACTGCTCAGGCCGTCGTTCTCACTGATGGTGAGGAACTGCTCTCCCTTGAAGATGCTGAGGCCGTGATACCGCGTGCCGATGAGGATGTTGCCTTCATGGTCTTCGGTGAGGCACTGGATGAAGTTGTCGTTAAGACCATTATCGGTGTTGTAGGTTTTCAGTTTTCCGTCACGGATACGGGTGATCCCGCCGCCGAAGGTGCCGACCCAGATGTTGCCGCGGCTGTCCTCATAGAGGCAACTCACCCAGTTCTTGGCCAGGCCGTCCCGTTTGTCATAGACGATCATCGTATCGCGGGTGTGATCGTAGTGGTACAATCCTCCATTGTATGTGCCGAACCACATGTCGCCCCGGCTGTCTTCGAGCATGCAGGTCTTCGACCAGTAATGGGTAAAATGTTTGAGCGTGAAGATGGTGAAACTGTCGATTTCCGGGATGTACTTATGGATGCCGACGTCGGAGAGGCAGTAATAATCGTCTTCGGCGGAGAGGAAGCTGCCGAAGATTCGGTCGCTGAGTCCTTTTTTCCCGAGATATTGTTCCACTTTCATTTTCTCCACCGGTCCGAAAGGGTGGGTGATGCGCAGGGCGCCCGAGGCGCTGGTGGTGATCCAGAGGTGATGATCCTTGGTTTCGCGGAACGAGGTGATGTCGCCTTTGATCCGGACCGAGTCGAAACGGATCACTTCGAAATGGTATCCGTCATAGCGGGTGATGCCGCCGTCGAGGTGGCCGAACCAAAGGTTGCCGCGGGAGTCTTCGAAGATGGAGTAGACGCCGTTGTCGGCCATCCCCTGTTCGGAGGAGAAGTCCTCGAAAGTATGCCCGTCGAAACGGGAGACGCCTGCCTCGGTGCCCAACCATACCAGGTCGCGGTGGTCTTGCAGGATGCTGTAAATCTTTGAAGAACTGAGTCCCTGCTCCACGCCGTAGGTGTCGAAAAAGTATTTCTGGCCTGTCACCTTGAGGGGCAGGGAGAACAAAAACAGCAGTAAAAAAAGAAGCCACCTCTCCGTGGAGCGGGGCGGTGGGAAGAACGTGTTCGTAGGGTTCATCCGACGAGGGTCAAAGAAGGGTTATTTTGCGATGAAGAAAAAGGTTCCGTTCTCATCTTCCAGGCCGGCGATCTTGCCGAACTGGGGTTTCTGCTGGTTGGCCTGCTCGACCGCCTTGGTTACCTTCAGGACGATGCTTTCAATGG
>JAMOUS010000264.1 GCA_027067975.1 Bacteroidales bacterium
TTCCCTTGCGACCGGCATCGCTTATGAAAAAAAAGGAGCTAATTCCACCGGAACGGTGAGGAATTATGGAAATGATCCGACTGAAAAGATCACCACCCACATCCGTTATCATTATCTGACGGTGCCTGCAATGGTACAAATGACCCTTGGCAGGAATGTACAATTCTTTGTCAGAACGGGAATATCCGGTGGATTTCTGCTCAGGCAGACCTTCGTAACGGAATCATTTGATGATCAACCCAAATCCACCTTCAACAATACCGACAACAATAACAGGTTCGACATAGGATTGAGCACAGGCATAGGCGGTAAGGTCCCTTTGTCGGAAAGATTCTCGTTCCATGTTGAGTTACGGGATCACTGGGGGCTAAGCAATATCAGCAAGGCTCCTGTCATCAATGACGGAACGGTCAAACCCCATTCGATAACTTTGTTACTTGGCCTAACATACCGGCCTGCCATTAAGAGCAAGAAAAAAATCTATTCCCCGGTCAAATGAGAAGATGATTCTTAAGATTATTTCTTTCTCAGCGTTTCCATCTTCAAGGTAGTCCTTTCGCAGAGATCGTTCACAGCATGGATACACCGAATGAAGTGATTTCATGCCATTCCGGCATTGCAGGCTGGACGGGTGGACCCCTTCCCTGTATTTGCCGGTAAGATGGATTTCCCTGTAAAAGAACCGGAAACCATTTGAGTAAAGTTTCATTATCAAAAGTTTTTTTATTTTACAGGTTATAAAATATTGGTAATCTCAATAGACCGGAATCTTGAAAAAATCCACACATTTTTTTCTGGCAGGCATCATCCTGATCTTGTCAGCATGTACATCCCGGCAGGAACACCAGGACCTGTCAAAGAAAATCTCCTGGATCCGTTTCGAATGGGAGGGGGATACGATCGGAGGGCATTTTTACGACAAGCCGGCCATGCTGGTACCTTTCCAGTTGGAGGGGGTGCCGTTCCGGTTCACGATGCAACTTGACCTGGGAGCGCCTGTGACGATGGTCTATGGCAACACTTTCATTCCTCTTTTGGAGCTCTATCCTGATCTGGCCTCCCATCTCGACACGGTCGAACACCGCTATGTCCTTCAAGGCCGGAAGGTCGGTGGCTTGCATGACATCACTTTCCTGCTCGACACGGTCCGTTTTGCTCATCGTGATATTGCCATTTTCGAAGAATACGGCGACTCTTCCCGCCAAGAAGATTTCCGTACCGATACGGTGATCCACATCGGAACGGTGGGAGCCGACCTGTTCCGCGAGAAGGTGCTGGTGATCGACTTCACGCGGCAACGTCTTGCCCTCCTGGACAGTCTCCCGGCAAGGATGGAAGAGGGGATGGCCGATATCCTCGTCGAGCAGGGCCGCATCAAAGTGCCGGCGGACATTAACGGGAAAAAGGTTTACCTTCTTTATGACACCGGCTCAAGCTTTTCGTCCCTTTACATGGCGACGGAAGACTGGGACGCCTACCGTGACACCACCTGCGTGCCGGACACCCTCATGGTCACAGCCTGGGGGATAAAATATCCATTGCTCCTCTCCCCCACCCATATCGAGGTAAAGATCGGCAACGAGATCTTTCACCCCGACACGGTCATGGCCAACAGCCTGAAGCCTTACCGCGACTTTTACCGCCGGGCAGGGATCCTCGGCCTCATGGGCAACCGGATGTTTTTCGACCGGATCCTGGTGATCGATCTTCGCAACAAAAGGTTCGGAGTGATCCCTGACATCTTTTAGCACATCTTTTCGATGGCGTTCCCCCACGCTCCCTCACCCGGCAAGCTCGCAAAGGTGCAATAAAGTATCATCTTCCCATAAAACCTTTAACAGAACCGCTCTCCAGAACCCTTACCGACCTGACAATACAGCCTCATTCAGCACGCCAGCAACAAAATAACGGAAAAAGAGAGTTGCCGGACACACCGATTTTTGCTATTTTGTTCATTCGATCCGATGCCTATATTATTTATGCACCGAAAAGACACATCCCACATCCTTCAGAAAGTCTTCCTGACAGGGGTCGCCGTATTGCCCTTGTTCTGGTTGAACCGGTTCGAAGGGGTTCCTTTTCGCGTATTCATTCTGGGGACAGGATCATGGGGCATCGGGGTGATGCTGAAGATGATCTTCCATCCCCTGGTGATTGTCCCGTTACAAAAGCGAGGCACGGGGGTATTGCCCCTGTCGCTCGCCAACGGGGTGATCTCCGGCATTTTTGAGTTGTCAGCTTCGGCAGTGATCTTGCTTTTGATGAAGGAGAAGGTGGTGTTCGACCTGCAGGCGGTGGTGGCTTTCGGCACAGCCATCGGCTCAATGGAAGCGTTGGTGGTAGTGTTCAGCAGCGGCGACCGTCTTCTGGAGGGAACCGTCCTGGAGGAACAGGCCCGGCAGGTGAACAACATGTTACAGAACCTGCGGGGAAGAGACCGCTACGTATACAATCTGTTCTATCCGGTATTGGAGAGGGTGCTGGCCATTTTCCTGCACATCTCCACCCGGGGCATGGTCTTCGTCTCACTGCTTACGCGAGATCCCCTCCCCTTTTTGGCTGCACTGATCATCTTCCTCACCGCCGACGGTTTCCTCGGCACACGCTATTTTTTGGAAGGCCGGCTCTCCACTCCCAAAGGCATCCGGCTCTTTTACCTGTACATGGGACTCCTCACCGCTGCCAGCATGTTGATCTTCATGGAGATGATCCGTCCTTACGCAGCACAATCCTTATAGCTAACAATTAAATCAAGTTTTTACAATCATGAAAAGAAAAGAAGGTTCACTCTTTTGAATACCGGGACAATCATTGCCCCCTGATGGTTGCCCGCAGGGGTGACGACCGGCAACGGAAGCGATCCGTCTTTTTTTCCGCAAGCATGAAATCGCCGTCCATGAAGATGAGTTAACGTCTGATGTGGTGAACACGAGTAACGGACAGTTGCAATATGACGACGGGCGGCTCCCGCAGTCAGAGTGAAAAAGGCATACGACTATCTCGATCGCTATGCTCCGTGGAGGACGGGGGCAAAGTTTGGGATCTCCGGATCACCGGCACACAAAGGGGGAAGGGGAACGAACAACTGCCTGTAGCAGGGGGTTATCCTTTCACCACTGCGAGGGGGGCAAGTTCGACGAGTACGTCGATGAGGTCGCGCTGCTGGTCGATGACGCGATGGATGTCTTTATAGGCCGAGGGAGCCTCGTCGAGATCTTTTTTCCGGCGGATGGAGTGGAGGATGCCTTTCTTTTCGAGGCGTTGCACCTCGCCCTGCAGGTCGAGATGCCGGATGGCCTGGCGGCGTCCCAGCACACGGCCAGCGCCGTGGGAGCAGCTGGAGAAGCTCTCCTCATTGCCCTTGCCGGCGACGATATAGCTCTCGGTCCCCTGGGAGCCGGGGATGATGCCCCGCATGCCGCGGAACGCCGGTGTAGCCCCCTTGCGGTGCACCCATACTTTCCGGCCAAAGTGCTCCTCCTCAGCCGCATAGTTATGCGAGATGGCAATACGGTCGACCTCTTCCACCCTACCCTTCACATAGAAATCGAGCAGTTCGAGGACCGTTTCCATCATGAGTGTACGGTTGGCAAAGCCGAAGGCCACGCAATATCTCATCTCGCGGATATAGCGCTGCCCCTCGTCACTGTCGAGATAGAGGTATGCGAGCTGTTTCTCCCAGGTGCCTTTGATGTTCTCTTTTTTGTTCAGGCTGATGGCCAGGCGGTTGTAATGGTCGGCCACCTGTTTGCCGAGGTTACGGCTGCCGGAGTGGATCATCACCCAGATATGGCCGTCGTCGCCCTGTTGGATCTCGATGAAGTGGTTACCGCCGCCGAGGGTCCCCACCTGGTGGCGGGCGCTTTCGAACTCGCGCTCCACCACCGGCATCTCCTTCACCTCGATGTCGGGCATATAGCGCATATCGCGGGCGGTCTTGTGATGGCTGAAGCCCAGGGGGATCACCGACCGGATCTCGCTCACCACCTGTTCGAGCGCCTTGCGGGTGATGACGGTGAGGGAGGTCTTCACGGCGATCATGCCGCAGCCGATGTCGACGCCTACGGCATTGGGGACGATCACCCGTTCAGTGGCCATCACGCCTCCGATGGGCATGCCAAACCCTTCGTGCACGTCGGGCATGATAGCGATATGATGAAAGGCAAAGGGGTAGTCGGCCAGGTTCATGATCTGCTGCATCGCCCCCGGCTCCACCACATCGGCCCAGATCTTCACGGGGATACGTCCGGTTGCGATCGTCCTGGGCATAGGTGCTCCTTTGGGGGAAAGATAGGAAAAATTTTCCGATCCTTTTCTTTAACTTGCAGGGTGATGAACGCAGGGAGCACATACCACAGCTATTACGAGGTGTTGGGTCTGCAGCCGGGGGCGACGCTCGACGAGGTGAAGCGGGCCTATCGCCGCATGGCGAAGCGTTACCATCCCGATGTAAGCAAGGCTCCGGATGCAGAAGAGCGTTTCATCGAGGTGAACGAGGCGTACGAGTTCCTGTACCGGTTGCTCACCACGCCGGAGGATGTCCGGGCCGCACAGAGGCAGCGTCGCCAGGCCTATGCGCGGGCGCGGGCCCGCACCGCCGAGGAGCTGTTCCGCCAGTGGCTCGAAGAAGAACGCCGCAAGGCCCGTGCCCGCGCCGCCGAGGCCGCCCGCCAACGCTACCGCGAGTTCATGCGGTCGCCCATCTACCGGACCTCGCAGATCGTCTCTGCCGCCTACGACTACATCATCCTCGGCGTGGGACTCCTCATCATCGGCGGGGCCATCACCGGCATGATCCGCAACCTGCGGGATATCGCCGACACGCCCCAGATGGATCCTTTCCAACGCACCGACCTGATCACCTCACAGATCGTCTCGACGGTGTTGCTCTCGCTGGTGGGTCTGGTCTTTATCTTCTTTGCCCGCCTGGCCATCCGCGACCGCATCGCCAAACGGAAAAAAAGAAAGAAAAATCCTTAACAACAAACCTGCTTTGCCATGCGCAAGATCATCAACCCTTATGATCCGGAAAAGAACCAATGTTTCGGCTGCTCGCCGACGAACCCCATCGGCCTGCATCTGCATTTCTTCGAGGATGGCGACGAGGTGGTGACCGAGTGGGAGCCGGACACGCGGCTGCAGGGATACATCAACGTCCTGCACGGCGGCATCCAGGCGACCCTGCACGATGAGATCGCCTCCTGGACGGTATACGTGAAGGCCGGCACGGCAGGCGTGACCTCACGTCTCGAGGTGGATTATCATAAGCCAGTATATGTGCATAAGGGCAAAGTGACGGTCCGGTCGCGCATCATCGCACGGGAAGAGCGGCATGTGACAATGCACACACGCCTCTACAACGCCGCCGGCGAGCTCTGCTCGGAAGGACACGTCACCTATTTCGTTTACCCTCCAGCACTGGCCATGCGACGTTTCCATTATCCCGGACCCGAAGCTTTTTTTGAGGTGACATAAGGAAGAGGAGGATCATTAAGGGTATCGTGAGTGCCTGGAGTACTTGGAGTTTGGAGTTCGGAGTATCGAGTATGGAGTATGGAGTTTACTCACATTTGC
>JAMOUS010000265.1 GCA_027067975.1 Bacteroidales bacterium
GCTCATGCATCGGCACGTTGACGGCCCCTTTGATATGCTTCACAATATACTCTTCCGGTGTACGCACATCGATGAGTATCCAATCGGTATCCCCCTGTTTCACATGCTCCCGTACCTGATCGGGAGTGACCGTTTGATGCATGGCCAGGATCTCTTGGAGGATCTCCTGGGCCGTGAGGGCGTAATGTTCCTTCGGCCGCCTGGAGAGGAGCAAACCGGGAATCACCAGCAACAACAGGAGGATCGCTGCCCAGTGGTTGGAATTCAAATGTATCTTCGCCATGACGGTATCTAGTTTTCGTTCCACATATCTAACAGCCGCCAGAGGCAACTACTTTTTTCTTGCGTCGGGGAATCACCTTTGGCGGGGTTTTTACCTTCTTTTTAGGTGCTGCAGCCTCTCCCCGGAAATATTGACCCGCCGCCACACGGAAATCATACTGGTCGAAAGCCTCCGAAGACGCCGATGAGGGGGGAACGGGAGGCTCCATAATGGTCTCGATCCACCGGTTCAGCCCGCCCCGCATCACATAAGTGTTTTTGTACCCCAACCGACGCGTCAGCACCCATGCCTGGTTGGCCCGCAAAGTCCCGTTTGAATAAAAGACATGCGTCTGTTCGTCGCCGCTCAGAAGATCCAGACTCCCCTCCTTCAGGATATCGGCCAAGGGGACGTTCACCGCCCCGGGGAGATGGAACCTCCGGTAAGCGGTACTGTCCCGTACATCGACCAAATGCAGGGAAGGATCCCGGTTGATCAACATCGCCGCCACCTCATCGGTAGAGAAAAAACGCGTCTCCCGGATAATGTCGCGCAACAACTGATGCGGAGGAAGGTCATGGCTCTCCTGGCGTTCCGGAAGAAGCCAAATCACCACCCCGATTCCCAGGGCAACAATCGTCAAGAATATCGTTCCTCTTTGCATGACAGAGATTTTTCTCGGTTAATATTCCGGTTTCTTCACCCGTTTTTCGATCAACGGGACCAAATAGAACATGCCCACCGCCACCACGATCAGCAGAAAAGTGAACAACCCGCGGCTGATTCCCAATGTATCGTAAATCTTGATGCCCCCTTCATAGCCGCTGTTGACAAAATCCTTGAGAAGCGGGTAGGTCTCCCCGTAGAGCAAAGCCCCCAGGAAAGTACCCAGAACGAACATCATTGCATCGATCTTTCCGATCGAAGAGGCGGCAAAACCGGTACCGGGACAAAAACCTCCCGTCACGAAGCCCAGCCCCATGATCATACCCCCTGCGATGGCTGCTCCCCAATAGGTGGGCTGTACATAGAGCATCTCCACATCGATCCAGCCAAAATAGTCGAACAGCACAATGCCGGCAGCAGCCGTTGCCGCAGCGGTAAAGAAGACCCGCAATACCACAAAATCATATCCGTAAAAAAGGCCAACCAGGTTCTTCGACGAAGAGAATCCCGCCGCCTCCAGGATAAAGCCAAAACCCATGCCGATCACCAGGGCAATGATGAAATCCCACTCCGGTCCGATGATCCCTTGAGGTACTAATGGTCCCATATCTCTTGACTTTTATATCCAAAGTTTTCTGAAAAAATAGGCAAACAAGTAAGCTCCACCGAAGATGGCCAACATGGTGACAAAGCCGCCGGTAGCCAGGACCGCAATGCCGCTCAGGGCGGCGCCGCTGGTACAGCCACGGGCCATCGTGGCCCCGTACTCAAAAAGGATCCCCCCGATAAGTGCCCAGAAAAGTCGCTTGCGGCTGGTGATCTTGGGAGAATGCTCCACCTTCAGGTTCAAGCGTCCGGCCAACGCCCCCGAAATGAATCCCCCCACCAGCACTCCCAGCAATTCAAAATTCAGCCAGTCCTTCAACGGGCTGTGGGGACCGTTCACATACTTACCGTAAAACTCCGACTGGTGAGCATGCGTCGGCGCCACCGCCTCCACGATCGCAGCGGTTACCCTCTTCGGTCCACCGCTGGCACCCGGCCCACGCCCCGAAAAATAAAACGCCGCAATCAGGACGAAACCCAACAACACCCCCGCCAAATAGGGGTTCATATACTTGTTCGGATCTTTCGTTCTTATACGTTCCTGTTCCATGACCAGAATTTTTTTTTTTAATAAAGATACCGGGTGATCTGCCCGGCCTCGACCATGATAAGCCGGAACATCAGTCCTCCAAAAAGGACCAGAAATGCCGGGACGGCCGCCGGCACTTTATAGCCGAGCCATTCCAACACTTCCAGAAAAGCCGGGACCAAAAGGCCCAGGATCATCACAAAAACCCAGAAGGCCACGGTGAATTCACCCCCAAGAAAAAGACTGGCTGCCTCCTGCTGCACCTCCGTACTGGCTAAAAAGCCCATGAACATATGGACAATGAAAAAGACCTCGATCACGATCAACAGCAAGTCGATCCGGCCGAAAAGCTTCTTCTCCTCATGATCCTTGCTTAGCCACATGATCGTTGCCGCACCCGTCGACAACCCAGAGGTCAGGAACAATGGCCCCAGAATCGAGGTGTTCCATAAGGGACGGGCATTGAAAGCCGACAAGAGAATCCCGGTATAGATCCCCAGGATCACCGACAAGACGATCATCACCCACGCAAAAGGCTTCCGGTTACGTCGCACCCACCCCTCAAAATCATAAAGCCCCTTGAACTTCCAATCCCATGACGGCACCAGTTCACGCAGATAACTGGCACTCCAGATAAACGAGAGGGGCGTTACCAGCAGGAGCGTCCACGCTCCCCACGACATGGGCGACTCCAGCCGGATCGTAGTGTACAAACGCCAAAAGAAGAGCTTGTGCCGCAGGTCGAGGAAAAGAGCCCCCAACCCGATGACCAACGCAATGGGGGTGATGAACGACGCCCACTTGATGGCCGTGGGAGCTTTCTCCTCTTTGCCCATGATCACATACAATGAAGCAAAGAAGATCAAACCGGCGGCCAGCCCTCCCAAAAACAGATACAGAGGGATCTGCCAATGCCATAACGTCAGATGGGGATCCACACCCGGGATGTTCCTTCCGCTGACGATCAGTTCTTCATTCATCGTTCAAAACTTTTGGAGATTACAAAAGGAAATACAGTTGGGGCTTGGTGCCGGCCTCAGGCGCCAAAACCTTCCACTTTCGCTCGGCCACCACCTTCGAAACATCACTGTTGGGATCATCCAGGTCACCAAAATGGAGACAGTGCGTAGGACATACCTCCACGCACGCCGGATTCTCTCCCTTTTCCACCCGGTGTACACAGAATGTACACTTATCCACATACCCGTCAGGATGCGGGTAACGGGCATCGTACGGACAGGCCTCGATACAGGCCCCGCAGCCAATACATTTATCATGCTCCACCAGTACGATCCCCCCTTCGACAATGTGACTGGCGCCGGTTGGGCAACAACGCACACAAGGAGCATCCTCACAGTGATTGCAGCGCTCCGAACGAATCTCCAACTCCAGTTTGGGATAAGTTCCCGATACACTCTCCACAATCCAGTCACGCGCATACCCCATCGGGACATTGTTCTCCGTCTGACAGGCTACCACACAATCGGCACACCCTACACACTTGCGGGTGTCTATGGCCATCGCATATCTCATGATGTCACCTCCTTTCCGCTGGTTTCAGGTTTCTCGGTAAGGAATGTCACAAAATTTACCCGCATGCCGGTCCCTCCCATGATCGGATCGACCGCCACACGGGTCACCAATTCGCTGTCGCTGGCGCCCCGCCCGTAAGCACGGGTGAGACGCTTCTCCGTATGACCGAATCCGTGCACCAGATACACCGAATCCCACCGGATCCGTTCCGTGACCCTCACCCTCACCGGAAAGGTGGAGATCACCCCGTCCTGGTTCTTCAGCCATATATATTGTCCGTTCTTCAATCCCCACAACTTCGCCACTTTGGGATTGACCCAGACGGAATTCTCTTTCCTCAGTTCCCAAAGATTGGGGTTATTGATCGTCCGGCTGAACGTATGCATGGGCGCACGACCGTAATTCAAACGATAATACCCCGGCGGAGGTTCAGGATGAGGCGTGTAATCAGGCAACGGATCAAACCCCTCGGCAGCCAGTTCGGTCGAATAAAGCTCTATCTTACCCGTATTGGTATTGAACTCATAATCCTCACCATTGAGGAAATAGAGATCATCATATTCCCGCTTGAGCTTTTTGACACCGATCCGTTTCATCTCTTCCAGGGAAGTGCCTACCTGTTTCAGTTGCCAGTCGAGCAATTCCTCTATGTTTTCCCACGGGAAATACTCCTCCAATCCCAGACGCTTGGTCAGCTCCTTGGCGATCCACCAGTTGGGTTTGCTGTCATACAAAGGCTCGGTAGCGGGCATTCGCAGGGCTAGATACGGCTCCCGGTGAGGGGAGTTGCGGATTACATCGTAACGTTCCAGATAGGTGCATTCCGGCAACACCACATCGGCCAGACTGACAATATCCATCGGCATGGTGTCGATCACCACCAGCAATTCCAGATTGTCGATCGCCTTCAGGGTTTTCTCCTGGTCGGGCAGGGAAGCCAGCAGGTTGGTACCATAGACGATCCATGCCTTCAGATTGCAACCCATGTCCGGGGAAGGGATCGTGGCATCGCATATGCCGGTGGAGAGCACCTCGTTAACGAGATTGTATTGCCCGGGGAAAGCATCCTTCCAAGAGCGTTTGGGCTTGGGATAAGGCGGTCCGGGGAAAGAGGGGAGGTGTGCCTTGTCGGGCACATAAAAACCACCCCGCCGCCCCCACGATCCCAACAGGGCATTGAGGAGGGCAATGGCCCGCGAACGCTGCGTATCATCCCCATACCATGTGACATGGCGCCCCGGATGCACGATCACCGCCGGCGCTGCATGGGCCATTTCACGGGCCGTCTTGCGGATCAGATCCGGCCGGATCGTCGTAATGCCATAAGCCCACTCGGGGGTCTTGTCCTTGACATGCTCCTTCAACTCCTTGAACCCGTATGTGTATTTCTCCACATACTCCTTGTCGTACAACTCCTCATAGATGATGACATGCATCCAGGCCAGCAGCAAAGCAATGTCCGTCGCCGGCTTGATGGGGAGCCAGTATTTTGAGTGCGAGGCCGCCGTGCTGAAACGGGGATCCACCGTGATGATCGTGGCCCCCTTGTCCAGCGCCTCCGACATCTCCTGGATCTGCCCGTTGTGCATGTTCTCCCCAATATGCGAGCCGATCAGCACCAGACACTTCGTATCCCGAATATCCGTACGTTCGGGCGACATCACTTCCTCACCAAAAGTGGCAGCGAAGGCCACCTCACGAGGGCCCCGACACTGGGCAAACGAGGGAGCCGCAATGTTCGGAGAACCAAATGCCTTGATCAAATGACTCATCATCTTGCCCCCCGTACCATGAGAAAAGAGCGCCACACACTCCGGCCCATGCTCCTTACGGATCTTCTTCAACTTGTCCGCCACATAATCCAACGCCTCATCCCAGGAAACCTCCCGGAAAACCTGACTCCCGGGATCCCCCTCACGTATCAGCGGCTTCTTCAAACGGTCT
>JAMOUS010000266.1 GCA_027067975.1 Bacteroidales bacterium
GTGGTGGTCACCGAGTTCTGTTTCTGTACGCCCCGCATCATCATGCAGAGGTGGTGTGCTTCGATGACCACGGCCACGCCGAGGGGCTTGAGCGTCTCCTGGATGCAGTCGCGGATCTGAATGGTGAGACGCTCCTGCACCTGGAGCCGGCGTGCATAGGCCTCCACCACCCGTGCGATCTTGCTGAGGCCGGTGATGTAACGGTCGGGGATATAGGCTACGTGGGCCTTGCCAAAGAAAGGGATCATATGGTGCTCGCACATCGAATAGAGTTCAATGTCCTTGACGATCACCATCTCCTTGTAATCTTCCTCGAAAATGGCGGAACGGAGGATGGAGGCGGGATCGGTATTGTATCCCTGGGTGAGGAACTGGATCGCCTTGGCCACACGCAAGGGGGTTTCCTCCAGTCCCTCACGCGAAGGATCCTCGCCGATGATCCGCAGGATCTCCCGGTAATGTTCAGTGAGCGCCTGGGTCTGTTCGTCGTTCCAGTGGTCGATGCGGGTATAGCCTTTGTCGGGTTCGATGGGGTCGCCGTTGCTGATGATATCCATGTCAGTGGTTCTTTTTGTATTCGACAAAATTGTTCTCCGATTCGCTGATCTTGACGGAGCAGAGGGTGATGCCTTTATGGCGGAGAGGTTCTTCCAGCTCTTCCCAGATGGCGATGGCCAGGTTCTCGGTCGAGGCGATGCGGCCTTTCATGAAAGGCACCTCGAGGTTGATGTTCTTATGGTCGAGGGGGTCGATCACCCGTTGGCGGATGATGCGGCTAAGGTCTTTCAGGTTGATGAGCAATCCGGTTTCGGGATCGGGTTCCCCGCAGACGGTCACGAAAAGTTCGTAGTTGTGACCGTGCCAGTTGGGGTTGGAACATTTCCCGAAGACGGCCAGGTTCTTTTCATCATCCCAGTCGTCGCGGTACATGCGGTGGGCAGCGTTGAACCGTTCGCGGCGTGTGAGGTAGATCATGGGGGAGAAGGATTATGACTCATCGGAGCCGAGGGTGCCGATATTACGGGTGAAGTTTCCTTTTTGGGGGAGGTCGCTGTTCTTTTCCAGCTCGTTGATATCGCGGACGAAGCCTTCGATCTCTTCGTCGGAGAATCCCTTTTCTTTGGCGGCCTCCTCGAGCGTTCCCCAGATGGGTTCGCCGCACATGATGCAGCGGATCCCTTTTTTACTGAGATAATTGACGGCTGCCGGTACCCGCTCGATCAGTTCCTCGATCTCGATCTCTTTGGTGATGGGCATCGTGGTTCGCATTAGAGAAGGTAAAGATATATCTTTTTGCCAACAATCCCATGGTGACGCCGCGGCTGATGAGGAAGAGCACCAGGGCCAGCCAGAGGCTGTGGTTGCCGAGCGGTTCCCGGGTCAGGGCCCAGGTGGGGAAGAAGATGACCAGGGTGGAGAAGATCATGGTGTTGCGCATGCCGGCCGAGGAGGTGGCGCCGATGTAGATCCCGTCCCACAGGAAAGCAGGGAAAGAGATTAGGGGGATGAGGACGGCCCAGGGGTAATAGGGCCGGGCAGCCTCGAGCACTTCACGGTTGTCGGTAAGCAGGGAAAGGATGGGACCGGCACCAATGAGATAGGCCAGTGAGAAAGGGATACTTAAGAGGAGCCCCCACAAAAAGAGCAGGCGGACAACATATCGCAGACGGGAGAGATCACGGGCCCCTATGTAGCGTCCGGTGAGAGCCTCGGCAGCATAAGCAAAGCCGTCGAGAAAGAAGGCAAAGAAGGTGAAGAACTGCAGGAGAAGGGTGTTGACAGCCAGGAGGATGTCTCCGTGAGCGGCCGAACGGGCCGTGAAAAAGGTGAAGACGAGGATGAGGCAGAGCGTGCGGAGGAAGATGTCGAGATTGATCCGGAAAAATGCTTTGAGAGGGGCAGGGTTGAGAAGATGCTGCAGGGGCAGTAGGCGGAAAACGCCGGGATAGCGGTGGTGCAGGAGCCAGAGGGCCACAGCCAGCCCCGCATAATTTGCCAGCAGGGTGCCCAGCGCCACCCCGTCGGAGTTCATATGGAGTCCCAGCACAAAAAGCAGATCGAAGAGGATGTTCAGCAGATTGATGACCAGCGTGATGATCATGGGATAGCGGGCGTTCTGCATGCCGAGGAACCAGCCGTTGAGGGCATAGAGCATGAGGGTGGCGGGGGCGGCCCATACACGGATGTAAAAATAGCGGGAGGCGAAATGTTCGGTTTTTTCTGAGCCGTCCAGCAGGTAAAAGCTGATACGTTCGATCGGCACCTGCAGCAGCAGGATGAGGGTGGCGGCGGTGAGGGCGGTGAGGAGGGCGCGTTGCAACACCTCCCGTGCGCCCTTGTCGTCGCCGGCCCCGTAATGCTGCGCCGCCAGGCCGCTGGTGCTCATCCGGAGGAAGCCAAAGCTCCAGTAGACGAAGTTGAAGATCGTTCCCCCCAGTGCCACGGCGCCGATGAACCACACCCCCTCCAGATGTCCTACCACGGCCAGGTCGACCAGCCCCAGCAGAGGAACGGTGATATTGCTGATGATGTTCGGCAGGGCCAGCCGAAGGATCTTTCTGTGCATAACCGTATTATCCGGGTCCGACCACAAAGATGAAAAAAAATGAAACCTTTTCCTTAGTAGATTTGGATTTAATCTAAATAAGATGTATTTTTGCAGCAGTTCAGTGATCCCGCTGTTGGGTTTTGTGGGTGAAGGGTCAGATACGGTTGGCAGCTGGGATTGACCGGAAGTGATCGATAGCGAAAACCGGAAAATGGCAACTGAGAGAGAATGGCGGGATGCTGAACTTTTTGTATAAGAATGACAAAGGTTTTGGGAAGGTATTCATAGAACAGGTTTTTTAGGTTGGGTTTTTGGTTGAAAGCCGGTCATTCATTCTGAATGCCGGCTTTTTTTCTGAAAAAAGAGAACAAAAAAGAAATTCGTATCTTTGAAATAGTGTTAAACCAAAAATTTAGAATCATGGCATTTCAATTACCGGAATTACCGTATGCGCTGGAGGCGCTGGAGCCTTATATTTCGAGGAGAACGCTTGAGTTCCATTATGGGAAGCATCATCAGGCGTATGTGAACAATGCGAACAAGCTGGCGGAAGGGACCCGTTTTGAGGGTGCCGATTTGGAGACGATCATCCGTGAAGCGGACGGAGGCCTTTACAACAATGGGGCGCAGGCGTGGAACCACACTTTCTATTTCATGGGCTTTGGCCCAGAAGGTGCCCGGGAGCCGCAGGGTGCGTTGGCCGAGGCTATCGAACGGGACTTCGGCTCGTTCGAGCAGTTCAAGGAGGCATTCAACCAGAAAGCCGCCACCCTCTTCGGCTCAGGATGGGCCTGGCTGGTAAAGGACAGCGAAGGTCGCTTGAGCATCGTCCAGGAAAGCAATGCCGGAAACCCGATGCGTAACGGCTTGACGCCCATCCTCACCTGCGATGTATGGGAACATGCATACTACCTGGATTACCAGAACAGACGCCCCGATTACCTCTCGTCGTTCTGGAACATCCTCAACTGGGATGTGATCTCCGAACGATACTGATCTGTTAAGGACGTAAAGGAAAAAAAGAAACCCCGGGAGATCCCGGGGTTTCTTTGTGTTGTGTGATGGGGTTTAGCGGCTTTTCCCAAGCAGAAGGTCGAGGCGGAGGCTGACGTCGTCCCAGTTGACCACCTCGAAAAAATGGTCGATATACTCTTTTCGGCGGTTCTGGTATTTGAGATAATAGGCATGTTCCCATACGTCGCACACCAGGATGGGGATGGTGAGCCACTGAGAGAGGTTCTGGTGTTTTTCGGCTTGCAGGACGACAAGTTTGGCGGCGGCGGGTTGCCAGGCGAGGATGCCCCAGCCGGAGCCTTCCACCTTGGCCGTGGCAGCGGCGAAGTAGGTGCGGAACCGGTCGAAAGAACCGAAATCACGCGTGATGAGTCTTTTCAGGTCGCCGGAGGGCTGGCTGTGCCGCGGTCCCATATTCTTCCAGTAGATCGAATGCAGGAAATGGCCGGCGCCGTGGAAGGCCAGCTCCCGTTCCCAGTACTTTACCAGGGCCATGTCGCCTTTGTCCAGTGCTTCTGCGACGGCGGCCGTCGCTTTGTTCAGCCCTTTCACATAGCCGGCATGGTGCTTGTCATGATGGATTCGTAGCGTGCGGGCATCAATATGGGGTTCCAGGGCATCGTATCCGTAATCCAGGGGAGGAAGGATGTATTGCCCCTTTTCGTCAACCAGCCTGTCCGGGATCCATTCTTGAAGGGAGGACATGCCGGCAGCCTCTCCCGGGCGGGTAAAAGCCCATATTCCTGCCCCTGCCAGGAGGGTGCTCTTTAAAAAGGTTCGCTTGTCCATCTTTAAGGTTTTGAGAGAAAGATAACAAAACCTGTGGGGATGTCCAAGCGATCAGAAGGGTTTACTTGCGGTTAAAGAGGGCTTTGATGATATAACTGGTGATCTGGGGGTTTTCTTTGAGACGTCGTGTGGAGTATCCGAACCAGTCTTTACCGAAAGGAACGTACACCCGCATGCGGTGACCCTTGCGAAGGATGGAGGCCCGCCGTTCGGGTGTCACCCCGTACAGCATCTGGAACTCGTACTCATCCTTTTTCAGGCCGTATTTCTCGATCAGCCGGTAAGCATTGTCGATGAGAAATTGATCGTGGGTGGCAATGCCTACATAGAAACCGTGACTGAATATGTATTCCAGATCTTCCAGGTAGTGTTGGTTGATCTCGTCGTGGTCTTTGTAGGCGATGCGTGCCGGTTCGACATAGATGCCTTTACAGAGGCGGAAGTTGAGCGGTGTCTCGGGGGTATGGAGGGGGGTGAGGGCCTTCAGGTCGTCGAGGGTGCGGCGCAGGTAAGCCTGCAGAACGAGACCCACATTGCGGGGAAATTCCTCATGCAGCCGGCGGAACAATCGGATCTCCCGGTCGACACATTTGGAGTCTTCCATGTCGATGCGTACAAAGTTGTTGTATCCGGCCGCCTTGCTGACGATCTCCCGGATATGGCGATAACATGCCTCCTCGTCGATCAGCAGTCCGAAAGAAGAGGGCTTGACGGAAAAATTGCCGTCGATTTTTTCCTCGGTGAGCCGGTCGATCACCTGAAGGTACTCCTGCTTGTTTCGTTCGGCCTCGTCCAGGTCCTTGATGAACTCTCCCAAGACGTCAAGGGTCACCATCATCCCTTCCTCATTGAGCTTATGTGAGACGCGCAATGCATCTTCTATGCTCTCGCCCGCAATATAGCGCTTTGAGAAGGTCCAAATGAACTTCTTCGGAAAGAGGGGGATGAGCGATGAAACGATCCGGTTGAACATGTGCCTGGTTTTTTTAAGTTTTTAAGATATTTAAGTTTTTAAGATAATTATTTTTACAAAATAATAATATGTGGGAGGAAGGAGATCATGACCTTTATCATTTTGCCGGGTGTTCCATAGCAGGTGACATGTGGATTAAGGTGTTGATATCATTT
>JAMOUS010000267.1 GCA_027067975.1 Bacteroidales bacterium
ACCGCCGGAGCAGGAGAAAAGCCCAATCATTGCCGGCAGGAGGAGTGACAGGCTGCGGAAGGAGAGCGGTGGTCTCATTGCTTGATCTTTACAGGTTTTTGCATCTCTTCCCAGGAGTGGCGGGGGAGGTAGTAGAAGAAGCCGTCTTCGGCGCCGATGAGCAGGTCGGGGATGCCGTCGCTGTTCCAGTCGACGGTGGTGGGGCAGGTGCTGTGGCCGCCGAGGATGGCGCCGGAGAGGTTCCCCACGTACCGGAAGACGAATTTCCCCTTTTCTCCGACGTTGCGGTACCAGGCGGTGTTGACGGTGTTGACCAGCAGGTCGAGGTCGCCGTCGCCGTCCCAGTCGACCAGGTCGATCTTGCGGCGGCCGCTCTTGCCGGCGCGGCGGTCGTTGAGACGGAGGGGGTTGCCTTTCTCGTCGAGGAAGATGCGCTGTCCCGGCAACAGCACCAGCCCTTCTTCTTTGCGGGTACGCTCAAAGTAGCTGAGGTAGCCTTCATGGTCGATGATGACCAGGTCGTTGAGGCCGTCATGGTTGAGGTCGAGGACGACGGGTCGGGTGCGCCATTGCACGACCAGCTCGCCGGGGGCGGGGTTCCACCAGTTCCAGGCCGGCTTGGGGGGCGTGCCGGGCCAGGCGACCCTCACCGGGCGGGCCGTGTCGAGACGGGGATGTTCGCGTGTGCCGGTGTTGGGCAGCCAGAGGATCTTGCCGATGATGTCGTTGAGGAGGATGTCGGGCAGGCCGTCCATGTTCCAGTCGGCCACATAGGGGACGGTATAGCCCCACTTGGCCTCGGCAGGGCCTTGGATGGAGAGGTTTTTCCCGGCCATGATGCGGAACACCTTGTTGCCGGCTTTGAGGCGTACGGGCCCCGCCCAGCGCGGGGTGGCCCCCCCGCCCAGATTCTCGAAGAACTCCAGGAAGCCGGCCGTGTTGCCGGCGATGATGTCCTCGTCGCCGTCGCCGTCCCAGTCGACGGCACAGGGGGTCGAGAGGGCGCCGCACATTACCCACCATGCCTGCTGACGGAAATAACGCGGCGGCGCCAGCACCACCTCACCCCGCTCGTCTCTCCCGCGGTTCTCGATCCACAGCACACGGCCGTCTTCCATGCCCACGACAATGTCGGGGTCGCCGTCGCTGTCCCAGTCGTAGACCACCACCTCGGGCATCTCCAGCTCGAGGTGCAGGATGCGGCCGTCAACCCGCAGGAAGCGGCCCGCCGCATATACCGGGTGGGTGCGGGTGCCGGTGTTCTCGAAGAGGGTGATGCGGTCGAGGAACTCGCCACACAGCAGGTCGAGGTCGCCGTCACCGTCCCAGTCGACCAGGTTGGGCGAAGGCTTGCCGTAAACGTCCACGGGCTTGCCGCCGGCGAGGATGTGCTGTGCATGGCCGTACCTCGGCTTCTCGTTGGTGCCCAGGTTCTTGACCCAGTAAACATAGCCGTGCAACGGCCCATGGGTCCATTCGCCTTTCTCATTGTAGGCATCATCCCAGCCATACTCCCGCCAGTCGCTGGCGCCGATGAGCAGGTCGTACACCCCGTCGCCATCGTAGTCGGCCAGCTTCCACTGGTTGGTGCGGCCGGCGAAGAACTCCTGCTTGTAACGGATCTTCTCCGGCTTGTTGAAAAGATCTTTCCTGAAGTTGCGGTACATCACCCCCGGCGTGCAGAGGACCATCTTCCCGTCGATCCAGGAGACCGTGAGGTTGCGCAGCCCGTCGGCGATGCGGAAGCCGCGGGCGAAGACGCCGTTGCCCAGGTTCTCGAAATAGTACATCCCCCGCGAGGGCTTGTCCCGTCCCGTCACCAGCAGGTCGTTGTCGCCGTCGCCATCCCAGTCGACCGGCACGGGATTGCCCCACAACCCTACTCCCAGATCGACCACCAGGCCGGGATGATTGTATTTCAGGCGGATGTCATCGGGTTTTTGCGACCAACATGCGGGTGCGCTGAACCATAGCAGCAAGACGATCGTCCCAAGAAGTTTTTTCATAGTTCTGTTCAATTTGATATCTACTCCTATCGCTTTATCTCTAGTTTTATGCCGGTATAGCGGACGGTGGTGTCAGCATTGACGGTCTCTCTGGTAAAGGTGCTGAAAGCACACCCCAGCCTGATGATTGCGGAGGATCCTGTCAGAAGGACGAAGCCTGTATCCAATGGTATCCTGACCGTATTCTCAGGTCTCTGGCCGCATCCACCCGGCAACAGGAGGGGAGGAATGAGCAAAAGGAACGTGAACAGGGCAGAGGATCTCATTTTTCTTTCATTTGAAGCGAAAACTGTAGAGGTCGGCATCCTTCATCACGAAGCGCAGGCGGATCGTTTTTCCCTCGAGGGCTTTTACGGAGGGGCCGTGATCCCAGGCAACGGCCTTGGCGATCTCATTGCCGATGATCTCACGAGCTTCTTCGAGGGTGTGTCCCGGGAGAGGGTTCTCCTGTTCGTCGAGGATCTCCACCTTGATGTATCCCGCTGCGGAGGTGGAGAAGTTGATCAGCAGCGTGTCGCCGCGGAAGCGGAAGGGTTTGGTGACCATCTCTCCGCCGCGGTAGGGGGCGTTCACCGAGACGAACCCGTCGAGGCGCAGCGAGTAGCGGTGCAGGTGGGCGGTGGGTTGGGCGTAGTTTTGGTTGAGGTAGAGCGACATCTCCGCCGGGCCGGTCTGTACGATGTTGAGGGCCGGGTAGTTGGAGCGGGAGACCCAGTTGTCGAGGCCGATGCCGGGGCGGACGAAGCCTTCCATGAAGGTGCGGTAGTAGCGGTTGCCGCCGCGCGATGACATCAGCACCGCATCGGAGCAGTCGCGGAAATAGCGGGGGTCGACATGGAGGGCACGCGCCTGCTGCTCGGTGAGCACCTGGCGGTGTGGCATGAATCGCGCTGCCACGGAGATGTAGATGTGCGGGGCGCGGAAGTAGGGTGCCGTCTGGTTGGTGTAGAGCTGCTCGGGGGGCGTGTCGCCGAAGTCCATCACCACCGGCTTCTCCCAGTGCAGGAAGTCGTCCGACACCGCCCGCGCCACCGAGCGGTATTTTTTGCCTCCTCTTACGACCCAGGTGCGGAAATAACATAGGTATTTTTGTTCATGTTCCGACCAGAAGGCCACGTTCTGCGAGTCGAACGGTCCGTTCGCCGAGGAGGGGATGTCGTCCCAGGTGATCACCGGCGCCTCTTGCATTCTGTGCCAGTGGATGCCGTCGGGGGAGGCCCAGGCGATGAGGCCGCTGCGGGAGATGCCGCCGAGGGCCTTGTAGCGCTCGCCGGCAGGGATGTCGGAACGTGTGTCGAGGAAAGGGCTGAAGTTGTGCGTCACCGGCGCCGCATCGGCCAGGATGACATTGTTGTGACGGCTGCCGTCGACCTCGTAGAGCCCCAGGTCGGGCTTGCTCCAGTGGAGGCCGTCATGCGATTCGGCGTAGCAAGTCACCTCGCGGCGGCTGCCGTCGCGGTGACCCTCGGGCATGCCGCGGTAGTAAAGACGGTACAGGCTGTCGTCGTGGATCACCGTGACATAGGCCGAGAAAGGACCTTCCCAAGGCTTGTCGAAAGGCATCACCTCTCCCTCGTCGACAGGATGGTGCAGCAGCAGGCGCGTGCCCTCCATCCGCTCGATCATCACCGTGTCGACGAACAGCTCGAGACGACGGCCCAGGTCGGGTGCCTCCTGGGCGGGGAGCATCTGCTGGAAATAGTCGGCCTTTCGGGTGAGGGTGAGGGTTTTCTGCTTGACGGCGCTCCCGCCGCCGGCGAGATAGAAAAGCCCCGCCCTGGTGCTGGCCCACACCCTGCCGGAGGTGTCCACCTCCACACAGCGTACATCGTTGGCCGCTGCCGTGGGCAGCGGGTGAGGATCGTGATATTCCTGGAGGAACGGCTCGTCAGGGATGCCGGCCCGGACCAGCATGGCCCCAAAAAGGAAGATCAGGAGGGTGGCGGTTCTCATCTTTTCCTGGTTTTCGGGGTTCAGGTTTTTAATGGCAAAAGCTTCTTAATGATACAGATTTTCAGGCGGAATCACAACCAGTTCTTTTGTTCCGGGGATCCTCCATTTTACCACCAGCTTCTTGGCGCGCCCCAGCTGGAAGTAAACCACCCGGATGGGGTGATATCCTTTTTTCATCCCTTTGCTGGCCAGCAGGGCTTGTGCGGGGTGGCCGCCGTCGTTATCGATGATCAGCTCCCCGTCGATATAGAGAACGGCACCGTCGTTCGATTCGAGGTAGAACTTGTAGAGGCCGGTGACGGGGGCGTAGAGATATCCCGTGAACTCCTGGCTGAAGGGCCGTTGGTCGCGGATGGAGTCGACGTTGAAGGTGGCGATGGTGCCCTGGTTCTTGACAGGGTATTTGTTGATCTCGCGGGTGCTTTCGATGGTCCCTTCGTGGTAGCGGTACCGCAGTCCCGGCCTGGGGTGGCGGAGGGGGACGCCGGCGGTGAGGTCGGCCTTGCGGAAGGTCTGTGCCACGGCATATCCGGGCGGCAGTCCTTGCACATAGCAGCGGGCCCGTAGCGTGGTGCTGCGGTCGATGAGGAGAGGCTTCCGGTATACGGGCGACCTTTCGTCCGGCAGGGAGCCGTCGAGGGTGTAGCGTATGACAGCCTTGTGCCCCGGGCAGGAGAGGGTGACGCGGGTGCTGCGGAGAAACACACGGTCGTCGAAGCTGATCACCGGCAGTGGCGCCGGCACGTAATGGGGCAGGGGAGGCCGGGCGGCAGGTGTGGTGGCCCACGAGCGGTTGGGCTCAGGACCCATGGTGAAGACCAGCTCGCCGCCGGCAAGGATCGTGTCGATGGGAAGCCAGAGACGCTCGTAAGGCCGGCCGTTGAGGGTCAACTCCTGCACATAGGGATGATCGGGCGCCTGGTGACGGGCACGGATGACGAAGCGCTTGCCGTCTTCGAGGTGGAGGGTGGCCTTGCCGAAGAGCGGACTGCCCAGAACAAAATAGTCCGTGCCAGGGGTAACGGCATACAACCCCAGACTGCTGAGCACATACCAGGCCGACATCTGGCCGGCATCGTCGTTGCCGCAGATGCCGGCGGGCGTGTCGTCGTAGAGGGTCGTGAGGATCTCGCGCACCCGTGCCTGCGTCTTCCATGGCGCGCCGGCATAGTCGTAGAGGTAGGCGATATGATGGCTCGGCTCGTTGCCGTGCGCATACTGGCCGATCTGTCCCGAGGCGTCGATGACCGTCATCACGGTGGTATCTACCGGCGTGGTGAAGAGACGGTCGAGCCATGCCACGAAGGCCGTATCTCCTCCCATCAGGTCGATGAGACCGTATATGTCCTGGAAGACGCTGGGCGTGTACTGCCAGGCGTTCGCCTCGGTATAGTTGGAAGAGCTCTCCCCGGGGTTGAAGTCCTCCAGCCAGGTGTATTCACTGCTCTTGGGCACCATGAACTTCACATCCTTCTTGAAGAGATTGCGGTAGAAGGCTCCCCGCTGGTGGAAGAGGAGGTCTGTGGCACTGTCCCCGCGTCCGGTCAGGCGGGTCACGCACCAGTCGTCATATGCATACTCCAGTGTCCGCGATACCGACTGGGGCACCAGGTCGTAGGGGATGAAGCCGTAGTCGAGGTATTCTTTTTTGCCGGGACGGTAGCTGTTGGCCAGGTGGACCATCGCCTTCAGGGCCTTTTGCCGGTCGTAGCCGCGGATCCCTTTCACCCAGGCGTCGGCCACCACCGGCAGCGAATGGTAGCCGATCATCGCATAGCGTTCGTTGCCGGAGAACTCCATGATGGGCATGTTGCCGGAGTGTTCGTAGCGCTCCAGGAAGGTGCGGATGAAGTCGAGCGAACGTCCGCGGTTGATGATCGTCTGCAGGGGATGGAGGGCCCGCCACGTGTCCCAGAGGGAGAAGTTGGTGTAGTTGGTGAAATCCCGGGCGGTGTAGATCTTGCCGTTGGTGCTGCGGTACCGGCCGTCGACATCCATGTTCAGGCTGGGATGGATGAAGGCATGGTACATCGCCGTGTAGAAGATGCGCTTCTGCTTTTCCGTGGCCTCGTCGAGGGTGATCTTGCCCAGCTCACGGTTCCACGCCTCGCGGGCTTGCCGGCGTACCTGGTCAAAATCCCAGCCGGGGATCTCCGCCTCGAGGTTCTTGCGGGCCCCTTCGATGCTGATGGTCGAGAGGCCGATCTTCATCAACACCGGTGTGCCGTCGCTGACATCAAAGTGCAGGAAGGCTTTCAGACTGGTTTTATGGAGGCCGGACGTATCCCCTTCGATCTTGGAAAAGTGTACGACCGGCTTGTTGAAGCGGGCGACAAAGTACCAGATCTTGGGGCCGTCGAGGCCGCCCGAGGCGGCGCGGTAACCGTATATCTCATGCAGATCATCCTTTTCCCGGGTGCCGGAGAAAGTGGTTTCGAGGTAAAGGCTGTCGGGCGTATCCTCGTTGCCGTGGTCCAGGTCGAGGATCACATAGGCCTCGCTGCCCTTAGGGAAGGTGTAGCGGTGGAAAGCGCAGCGCGGTGTGGCTGTCAGCTCAACGGTGATGTGGTTGTCGTCGAGGAGGACCTTGTAATAGCCGGGTTCGGCCGTCTCGTTCTTGTGGGAGAAGGCTGAGCGGTAACCGGAGGCGGGATCATCTTCCGGTCCTGCTTCGAACTTCTCCTGTCCCGTATCGGGCATGAAGAGGATGTCGGAACCGCCTCCTCCGCCCGTGCCGCTGTAATGGGTGTGGGTGAAACCCATGATCGTGGGATTGGAATAATGGTATCCGGAGCAGTTGTCCCACTCGTTGAGGCGGGTGTCGGGACTTACCTGCACCATGCCATAGGGCCACAAAGCCCCCGGGAAAGTGTGACCGTGGAAGCCTGTGCCCACCATCGGGTCGGCATACGAAGACAGGTCGTCACGAGCCGGCTGCCGGCCACACGATGCCAGCAACACTGCCAGAACGGAAATGAAAAAGAAGTTTTTCATGGTAGTAGCGAGTTTATGGTGTCGCATTATCGCTTCATCGCTTCATCGCTTCATCGAAAATTATCCTCCACCTTTTTCCAGTCGATCTTCATCACCCAGATCTGCCGGAAGTCTTTGCCGGTAGCGTCTTTCACGATCTTACCCTCTTCGTTTTTTGTAGGTGTCCGGATGTCGTAGGCGGCGAGGGAGCCGTCGGGGGAGAGTACCAGCTGTTGCCGGTCTCTGGGGGTATCGGAGAGTTTTATGAGTGTTCCGGAAGGGTGTTGTTTTCCTACGTAGGCGGCCAGGATGTCGCCATGGCTGAGGAAGAGCACCCATCTTCCGGAGGGGTGCCAGCGGAGTGCCTCGACGGGGTGGGGCAGGCGGGTGACCTGGCGGGGGCTTTTCTCGCTGCCATCGGCACGGATGATGAAGAGTTGGGCGATGCCGGCGCTGTCGGCGGCGGCGAAGGCGATGCGGGTGCCGTCGTACGAGCCGCGGACGATGCCGGTCACCTCCATGCCGTGCGTGAGGCGACGGATCGTGATGCCTTTGGGTGGACGAGGATAGGTATCGTGTGTGCCGGCGAAGGCGGTGGTGATGTCCACGCTCTTCGGAATGTCGGCGACGAAGAGATCATGGTCGTAGCCCTTTCCGTCGGGGCGGCGCACCTTGCCGATGAATGCCCGCATCGTGCCGGCACTGTCGATCCATGAGTCGCCGTATGCTTTCTCGATCTCGCCGGGACGGGCTTGCCCTTTCGGGGCAGGCTGCAGGATCACGGCGAAATATTTTGTGTATCCCGGCGGCGTGGCGGGGTTGGCTTCCATATAGCCGATGGTGCGGTCGATGTTGCGTACGAGGAAGTCGTCATAGGTGAAGCCGATGCGGCTGCCGTCGCGGCAGTACTCATGGCGGTGGGTGCCGCCGCGGTGAGCGCCGGGGGTCGTGGGGTCGTGTGTCACATCCCGCATGTCCACCAGGTTGTGACGGCGGCTGCCGTCGGCCGCCACCTCCAGCGCCGTGCGGTTGGGCTTGGCATAATAGCCCCGCTCCTTCACCTCGTTGATGTTCGGGCCGTGGATGAAGATCACCTTGTCCTCAAAAGGATGGTACGACACCGCCCCCACGCCCGGTGCAGCCCGCTCGCCCGTGATCGAGGGGGGATTCCACAGCACCGTCTCCTCGCCCGTGGCGATCTCCACCTTCTCGATCGTCTTGCTGTTGCCGATGTCTTCGTTGTACACCGTCCCCCGCGTGTCGTAACAGAGGAAACGACCGTCGTGGGAGAAGTTGTCGTTGTTATCCAGTACGTGGTTCTTCGCCGAAAAGGTGATCTGTTTTTCTTCCATGGGGATGAGGATGATCGTTGAGGTTCGTTCTTTTCCGCTGCGGTGGCAGGCGCCGCCGAGCAGAAGCAGGCCCAGCCAGGGCCACAGAAGGCAGACAGGCTTTTTTTTCATGGCTTTTCAGGTATTGCATGGAAATCGAATACCGTCAAGTTTGGTGCAGGTAGCCCCAATACGACACTGACCGGGAGACAACCTGTCAGAAAGATCCACCGCATCCGGATCCGTAACCTCCAACTCGTAACTTTAATCATTCACTTTTAACTCGTAACTTGCAACTTGCAACTTGCAACTTGCAACTTGTAACTTCATACTCCATACTCATTTTTCCGGTTCGCTGATCGCTCCCACGTATCTTCCCAGCCAATAGGGAAGGGTGAAGATATAGGGAGGATATTCCCGTCGTCCGCCTTCTCCGCCTTTGATGTCGTAGGCACTGTTATGGAGGGTCAGGGGGCATTCGTCGGGGGGGAGGATCTCTTCCGACTCGCGGCGCATGAAGTTGGGTTTCAGCAGGGTGATGTCTTTGCGCCAGGTGTTGTCGACGTTCCATGCCACCAGGTCGAGGGGGAACTCTTTCAGCCACCAGATGCTGTTGTCGAGGTCATATTCCTTGCCGCCCACCTGGGCATAGATGAAGTTCCACAGGGGGTTCTTCTCGGGGCGTTCGATCTCCCAGTGGCTTTTGACGGTCTCGAAGAACTTCTGCCGGAGCTCGTCGGTGAAAGCATATTTGATGAGGGCGCGGACGGTGAGGAAGTACATCTCGTCGTCGGAGTGGTTCCAGCCGTCGCTCAGGGGTTGTCCTTCCACGTATCCGATGACGCTGGCCGGGCGGAGGATGTTCTCCAGATAGCCGTGCTTGTCCATCAGTTCGTAGGCTTTCTCCTTGTATAGCTCGTCGTGGGTGAAGTGGTAAGCGGTCTGGAGGAAGGCGATGATGAGGGTGGAGTTGAGGCGCCGGTCGCCGACGCTGACGGGGAAGCTGTTGACGTATTCGGGGTTCCAGCGGCCCCATTGGGTGGGTTTGCCGTTCCAGGTGACCAGGTACCAGTCGTGTTCGATGATGTGGTCCATCTCGATCTTGATCTGGCGGATGGCGCGGTCGCGCCACTCCTTGTCGGGGACGATGTCGGCGAAGAGGGCATAGACGAAGAAGTGGCCGCACGACTCGTCGCTGCTGGTGGTCGACTTCCAGCGCCAGCGTCCGTCGGGGGTGAGGCGCCAGATCTTCTGCTCTTCGGGGAGGTTGGGGTCGCGGTCGCTCGACTGGTATCCGTTGCGTTCGTAGGTGCGGGCGGGAAAGCCCGGGATGCCGCTGATCTCGGTGAGACGCTCCATCGCCTCGAAGGCTTCATAGGCGTTTCGCAGGGCCTCGTCCGACCGGGTCACGGCATAGCGGTACAGTTCGCCGGCCAGGTACATTGAGGTCCACAACCCATCGTTGTCGGAGTCGACCATGTAGGCTGTGGAGAGGTCGCCGGGGATGCGCAGGTTGGCCCGCGCCTGGAAGCCGTAACGTATATGGCGCAGGCGTTGCACCTTTTCGAAATATTCCGCCTTGTCGGCCAGGGTCATCGGCTTGAAGTCGATGACGCTCAGTCCCTGCCTGGTGAGCACCAGGATGCTTGGGCCGGGGCCTTCGGCCAGGTCGACCACATGGTCGTCGACGAGCCAGCGTCGGGAAGCATAGTAGTCGAACTTCCCGTCGTCGCGCAGGGCAAAAGCCCCCCGTGTGGAGCCGAACCACAGCCGTCCGTGCAGGTAACGCACCTTCGTCAGCCCGGGCCAGGGAAGCCGGCTGTTGAGGGGAGCGACTTCCTTGAACGTATGACGGTCGAGTTCGTAATAGCCGTTGCGCGAGCCGACCACCAGGCGGTCGTCCGCCAGCGTCATCGTGGTGAGGGCCTCGCCGCTGTGAACTTTCTTCAGTTTTTTCTTCTCCGGGTCGAAGGTGTATAGGTTGCTGCCGGCAAGGATGAGGAAGCGTCCCTCGCGACCGTCCCACAGCATCTCCTCCGGGAGCAGCTCGCCGCTCTCCTCGTGCCACACCTTCTGGCTGTCGCGGTAATATTCCAGCACACCGTCAGCGGCCAGGAGAAAATCGAAATCAGCTCCCATACAGAAAGCCCGGGCGTCGGGCAGGTCGTGGTCGACCCAGAACCTTCCGGCCCAGGCATTGCTGAAAAGACTGTTATCCGTAAGATATACGAACTGGTCGCGGTATACCCCCAACGCATGGATGTCCAGATCGTTGAGGAAAGGATAGAGATCGTCACGCACCAGATATTTCGTGCCGGGGTGGAGGAGAAGCCGGCTCGAGAGCACCTGGATGCGGCCGTTGCGGTCGGAGGCCGTCCGGAACAGGTGCCACCGCGGGAAATTAGGGTCGGCAAAAGGGTATTTCTTTGCGAAATCCTGCAAAAAGGGACGGTCGTGATAAGGCTGCGCAGAGACCACAGCCATCATCCCCGTCAACAGCAGGGAAAATATCACTTTTGTTTTGTTCATCATCTCAAATCGTTTTTCCGTTGGGCATTTTTACTTGTGATGCAGCTCGAACTGGTCGAGGACGCCGCCATAGGTGCCGTCGGCATTGACACGGATCGCCTTGAACGAAAGGTTCTTTCCGTTCAGGTCGATGACGACGTAATGGAACTCATAATATTTCCCTCCGTCGTATTCATTGCTGTCGGGGTCGGAGGGATGGTCGGGCAGGTCGATCTGTTCCCATTCGCGGTACTTATGGTTGTCGAGGCTGGCTCCGCCGCCGCCGGTGATGATATACACCGCATTGTTTCCCCCGCCGGTCTTGGGATCATAGGGTGGATGCGGCAGCCCCCGCTCATAGTCATGGGTGTGGCCTGAGAAGACGATGTCGACGCCCATCTTCTCGATGATGGGGACGATGTATTTCCGCAAGGGAGGTTCCCCGTCATAGTATCCGCCCGACCAGCATTCCGAGTAGGGCGGCTGGTGCATGAAGACGAAGATCCACTCACTGTGCTCCCGGGCTTTCTTCAGGTCGTTGACGAACCATTTGTACTGCTGGCTTCCGGGGAGGATCCCGTCGCCGCCGGGAAACTCGTATTCGTTGGGGTCGAGGATGATAAAATGGGCATTGCCGTAATCGAACGAATAATAATACTCGGTGCTGCCCGTGCTGGCGGTGGGGTTGTGGACCCGCTGCTCGTAGGGGGGGACACTGCCGTCGAATCCGCCATATTCGTGGTTGCCGATGGAGATGTAGAAGGGTACATCGCCACTGATCCAGCGGATGGGATAGAAGTGTTCGTCGATCCATTCGTCGAGACGGGCGCCCCGGCTCACCACATCCCCCACGTTGACGATGAAGTCGGGCTTCTCCGGCACCATCCGGCGGACGATGTGTTCGTGAATCTTGCTCAACGTGCGGCTGTCGCCATAGACGATGAACCGCACCGGATCGTCATGGTTCTTTTTGGTGTGGAAGGTGTGCACCGGACTGGCGAGGTCGCCGCTGACCACGCGGTAGGAGTAAACGGTGTTCTTCTTCAGGCCCGGGAGGGTCACCTCATGGAGGGTGTGTGGCTCGGGTAACTCTACCAGCGTGTCGGTGAGGGTCGCCCCCTCGCCGTAGAGCACCTTGCCGTAACAGGGATAGGCCGTCTCCCACATGATCGTGATGCCGTCGTCTTCGACATCCTGGAGGTAAGGAGGCACGACGAACACCGGCGTGCGGGCGTATTCCTTTTCAAAGCGGGGGAGAGTCTCCTCCAGGTGGACGACGAGTGACTCGATGTTGCGGTATTGCTTGAGGTAGGAGACGAGGGTTTTGTTGAGGGTGGCGATCTGTGTGGTTTGGGGTACGGGGTTCATGCGGAAGTAGCGGTCGATGCGTTGCAGACGGCGGAGGAGCTGTTCGAGCGAGGCTTTCACCTCTTTTTCCTTGCGGGTGATGAGGCGGGCGTAGCGCAGGGCGCCGCTGCCGCGGCTGTTCTGCACCCGTATGGCCACGAGGAAGGTTTGGCCGGGGCGGGCGTGGGGGGTGAGGAGGGCCGTGCACTCCCCCTGCCGCGGTGTGGCCTGCCGGCCGTCGACCCAGATCTCACACTTGTCGTTGCCGTTGGCCTGGAGGTAGAGCTCGTCACCCGCCACGTCGAAGCCGTCGATACGGTCGGGGACGGTGATGCGGGTGCGGTACCAGGCATGCTCCTCCTCGCCGGGCCAGCCCTTGCCGGCGGCGATCGTCTCCCAGGCGCTGTCATCGTATGCGGGTCGTGCCGCCGCAGCAGGGGCGTTCTTCTTCCACCGCCATTCCCGGATGTCGAGGCCGTGGCCGGGGTCGAGGGCCCGGTAACGCTCCAGCGTCTCCATCAGGTCGGCATACCCTGCCGGCATCCCCACCAGGTCGGCCTGATAGAAGCGACAGCTGTAATCATCGTTCTGCACCCGCACGGCGAGGATGTGTTTCCTCCCCGCCACGGCGCGGCGCACCACCACCCCCCGGGCCTCCGACCCCGGCGTGTCGATGATCACCCGTCCGTCGACGTACACCTGCAGGCCGCGCGCGCTGGTGGCCCCGTAAAAGATGATGTCCCGCCCGGCCATCTCCGGCGGGACGGTGAACTGCTGCTTGAACCACCGCACCTGGTACTTGTCCCACCAGCGCACCCCCAGCGGCGCCCTGCGCCATAACGAAGGATCCTGCTGAAAGACCTTCTTCAGCGGAAGATCTCCCACGTGCATGTTCCACCGCAGCATCTCAACCACCGGCTGCGGGTCGGGGGGCTGCACCCGCTGCCCCTCCCCACGGAGAGGCAGCACAGCTCCCGCCAGCAGCAGCCAGCTCCATGCCGAAAAGATCACTGTCGTACTCTTTTTCATCTTCTTTCCTCTTTTGTAGCGTTATCTTTTTCCCTCTTTCGTCAGGAACATGTTCATCTGAACGGGCCGGTCGGTCTGAATGATCCCGGCACCGCCCGTGACGAGGTTCCTGTATCCCGTCAGGATCCCTGCAGCGGCCATCACGTCGGGCTTGCCCAGGGCATTGATCCAGACGCGGGCGCCATCACGGCGGATGGCCTTGACCACCTCCTCTGTGAAGAAGCTCTCGTCGATATGTACCACCGGAGCATCATACCGCTCGAGCAGCGTCTTCAGCTCCTGCGGGTCGTGTGCCCGCGGCATGATCATCAGGGTGCTGTCGACCTGCAGGACGCTGTCGAGCACGGCCGTGTCGCTGTCGAAGAAGATCACCTGCCTGCCGGTGCCGGTGCGTTTGACCAGCTCGACCAGCGGCTTAACATAGACGTCCTTCATGTCCAGGTCGACGATGATCTTCCCTTTGGCGGCCTGCAATACCTCCTCGAGCAGGGGGACGTGAAAGGTGAGGGTGTCGTCAAGGCGGCTCTTCAGGGTCACCTGCTGCAGCTCCTCCCAGGTGAGATCCTTCACCTTCCCTTTGCCGTTGGCAGTGCGTTCGATGTCGCTGTCGTGCATCAACACCATGCGGCCGTCGCGGGTGGTGCGGACGTCCACCTCGATGATGTCGGCCCCGCCCTCGACGGAGTGGAGCACCGCCGCCAGCGAGTTCTCGGGGTATTTCGTATGCCGCATGCGGTGGGCCGTCACCAGGACACGGGGATCTTGCTCGTCATGCAAGATCCGCAAGGCTTCCTCCAGGGGGAAGCGGGTTACCACCGCCTCCCGGCGGGAACAGGCGGCCGCCGCCATCAACAGCAACAAGATGCCGGCGGTCAATCCCTTCGCCAACCCCCTTTCACTCTTTGTTCTTACATGTCTCGTCATTTTTCCGGTTTTTTGGAGATACCTATTTAAATAGGTATTTAAATGGGGAATTAAATAGGTATTTAAATAGGTATATGCAGCGATGTTCCCTTTGTGTTCATAAGCAGTTTAAGGTTTATGATCGCCTTTCCGGATCCATTTTTCATCCAGGCTTGCGTGGCGTATGGTCTCTCCCTGTTCGCCCAGGTCGCATGAGTAGGTGATGTGGATCTTCCCGTCGCGGGACTGGATGACGGTGGGGTAGGAGAAGGAGCCTTTGCCGGGAGGGGTTCGTTCCAGGTGGCGGGTGCAGCACCAGCTGGCACCCTCGTCGGTGGAGAGGCTCACGGCGAGGCTGTGGCGTCCTGCTTCGGTGTCGTTGTAGACCATCACCCAGTGGCCGTTGGCCAGTGTGGTGAGGGCCACGCTCGAGCCGGGGTTGGGGAGGCCGGTCTTACGGGCTGCGCTCCAGGTGAAGCCGTCGTCCTTTGATTCGGCCACCATGATGCGGCCCGGGGCGTCGCCGTTGTCACGCATCCAGGCGACGAGGGTGCCGTCATCTTTTTGTACGAGTGCCGGCTGTACGTTGCCGCGCCCCACAATGGGCAGGGAGGCCCGCCAGCGGCGGCCGCCGTCGTCGCTGATGGCGACGAGCGAGAGGTTGTAACCGTCGGAATAGAGGGGCAGCAGGATGCGTCCAGAGGAAAGCTGCAACGGCAGCGTGCGGGTCATCCATCCCATCGTCCGCTTGATGGGGTCGAGCGCCGCCCGGTGGATTAACTCCTCGTAAGGGGGAGCATACTCTGCCCACGCCAGGTCCGGTCCCGCCATCTGGCGGAAACGGGTGCATATGACCGCGGCAAAGGTGTCGCCGGGCTGCAAGAGTATCTCGTCCTGCCATGACCAGCGGGGGGCACCCTCCCGGTGGTAATCGTGTGAGATGCGGTGCTTCAACAGCGAAGCCTCCCAGCGGTGAGCGCGTACGACCACCCAGAAAAGATGGAGCGTGCTGTCGCGGTCGACAAAGAGCACGGGGTTGCAGTCGGGATGGTCAGGCGTGTCGGCCATGAGGAAGGGGGCGCTCCACGAGCCGCCGCGATGGCGGCGCGCCCCCAGGATACGTACGTCGTCGGCCTGGCGCTCGCCGCTGCCGGCAAACCAAGCACACAAAAGATCACCGCCGGGAAGCTCCACCAGCGCGGAACTGTGGACATGCAGCGGCTGCGGGGGGAAGAGGTCGCTGACCCCCTGTCCCTGACCCGCAGCGGGGAAGAGAAAGAACAAAAAAGAGATCAGAAAGGACGACACTGTCGTTTTCATGTTCATGGCATCAGAGGGTGAAACGTTCCTGTGCGCCGGGGAGGGGACCGTGGCTGTTTACCGAGATCAGGGCGAGCGCCGCCATCGCGGCGGCCCAGAGCAGCAGGAGGAGCGTCCACCGTAAGCCGCTCTCACGGCGACCGTCGTCGGCGGGCTGCGCCGGCGTACGCCGCAGTCCCCACCACCACCATGCCCCCAGCAGGAGCAACACAAACGGATAGAGCGCCTCGGAACGGGAAAGACGGAACGGCCGTACAAAGGTGAGCAACACCAGCCAGGCGAAGAGGTTGTACTCCAGCAACACCAGAAAGGGAGTGGCCGCCAAAGCTTTTGAGCGGTCGACGCTGCGGCGCAGCCACAGGGAAAAGAATACCGCGGCAAAGAGAACCAACAGTGCCGCCGCCACCCACATCTGCCGGCATCCGAAAAGGGGATTCACCTCAAGATGGAACTGTCGGGCGCGATCCAGGAACTTTTCCGCACTCATGCTGTTGGCGAAGTTGGCAAAGGGGATAAAGAGGAAAACGAACACCGTGGCGAGGAGGTGTCCCGTACGGGTGGGGGCGGGGCTTTCCGGCCAGTCGCGGGTGAGCACGGCCCAGGCCATGCCCAGGCCGCCGAAGAAGCCGAGGGTGAACTCCATGACGTTCCACCAGTTGTAGGGGATGCCGCTGGCCGTGCCGAGGGTCTGGAGAAAGTTGCCGAACGAGAAGCCGAAGGCGGCTCCCAATGCGCTGTAGGCGGCGACACGCAGGGCGCGGCGGTAGCCGTTGCGGGCGAGGTACCATGCCAGCGCGGCGGAGGCTCCCAGCATAGCTGCCCACAGCTCGCTGCGCGGCGGCGTCATGAACCATTCCATTTGGTAGATGAGCAGTCCCCACGCCAGGAGGGCCCCTGCGACCATCTCTGCCATCAGACGGGCCCAGTCGGGCCTTTTTTTCTCATCCGTCTCCAGGGCCAATGCCGGCAGGCCGCCGCCGGCAAAGCCGTAGAGGCCGCCCACCACCGAGAGCATCGCATAGCCGTACAGGGCGTCGGGGAAGGAGAGGCTGCGGCAGTAGCCGACGATCATGCCGTAGCTCATCATGCCGCCCGCTCCCCAGCCGACGGCGCCCAATGCCGCCACCACCGGCGCACGACGCGCCCAGTCGCGACGCCCCGACACCAGCAGCAATGCCAACACCCCCGCCGCACCGGCCCACGAAGCTCCCCACTCATGACCGAAATGCCCGCGCAGGGCCCAGGCAAGGCCCAGCGTCACGGCTACAAACAAGGAAGCGGAAAAGTGTTTCTTCATCGCTCGAAAGCTTTTGTGCGTCGTCCGGGGGACAACCTGCCTTACTCCTCAGGCCATTTCCCTTCAGGGGTAAAAGGCCGGGTGACGATCTTTTCCGGATCGATCACCACATGCTTGATCGTCTTGCGGTTCCATGTGTAGGTGATATGGACCTTCCCGTCGGAGGTTTGGATCACGGCAGGATAAGAATATTCGCTGTCGGGGTCGGGGTCGTTCTCCAGCAGGACGGCTGCCTGCCAGTGGAGGCCGTCGTCGGAGAGGGCCACGTTGAGGATGTTACGGTCGCCCCAGCTCTCGCCCTTTTTGCAGAAGACATGGTTGTACACCAGCAGGTAGCGGCCGTCGCGGAGGCGGACGGCGTCGATGCCGGAGTTGGGGTTGGGCAGGGGGAGCGCCAGGAAAGGTCCCCACGTGAGACCGCCGTCCTGTGACCAGGCGGTGAAGATGTGTCGTTCTTTGCTGCGGCAGAGCATCTGGATCCTGCCGCCGGGATGTTCGAGGAGGGTGGGCTGGATCAGACGTACCCCCTTGCCGTCGTTGAGGGGGAAGGTCTTGGTCCAGGTGGCGCCGCCGTCGCCGGAGAGCTCGAGGTGCACACGCCAGCCGTGGTCTTCGGTGCTCGAAGGGCTCAGGATCCAGCCGCTGGCGGTGCGGATGGGCTTGTCCTTGATGGGGCCGAGGATACCTGCCGGCAGACGCCGCGGTGCCGACCAGCCGCTGCCACCGTCATGGGAGACCATCACCTCCCCCCACCATGTGCGGGGGGAAGGTCCTACCTTGAAAAAGAGATACAGGCTGTCGCCCCCGCCGAAGAGGACGGGGTTCCAGGTGGGATAGCGCTGACCGTCGCGACGGCCGTCGGCGACGGCGCGGGGACGGCTCCAGCGGCGGCCGTCGTAACGGCTCACCCAGATGCGCACGTCGGGAGCTTTTTCGTGCTTGCCCCCGAACCAGGCGGCTACCGGTCCCTCGGGGGTCTCTTCGACCGTCGAGGCATGGCAGCTGGGAAAGGGAACCTCCCCGGGGCGGAAGATGAACTCCTCCCTCACCACGGCCTGCCGCCCCTCATAGGGGGACTGTCCCGCCAGGGGAAAGATCATCGTCATGGTCAGCAAGATCAAAGCGTGTGTTTTCATAAAGATACGGTTTCAGTTGGGAAACGGTATGGTTGTCTTCCTTCCTCATGGGCGGATGAACATGCTTCCTTTACCCAGCAGGCGGTTGCTCCAGGCCAGCAGCAGGGCCAGCACGATCATCCCGGCCGTGCCGACCGCCCCGGTGAGGATGGGGTCGATATGGCATTCCAGCCACTCCCACCCTGCCGGCAGGTTGCGGGCGAAGGTGCCCCATACGATGATTAGGATGCTGAAGAGCACCGACACGAGCCCCTGCGTGAAGGTGAGCCGCACCCGGGCGATGGCCAGGATGAAAAGCCCCAGGATGCCGCCGCCGAAAATGCCGGCGATCTGCCACCAGATGTCCAGCGCACTGCGCGCACGGATCATCAACAGGGCAAAAGCAATGCCCAACACGCCCCAGATCACTGTCATCAGTCGCAGGAAAGTGACACTCTCTTTTTCCGTGGCGTCAGGCTTATAGAACTTCTTGTAATAGTCGACGAACAACACCGTCGCCGAACAGTTGAGGGCCGAGTCGATGGTGCTCATCGAGGCTGCCAGGATGGCGGCGATGATCAGTCCTTTGATGCCGACGGGGATCTCATGGGCGATGAAGTAGGGGAACACCTGGTCGCCCTTGGTGATGGTGGCGGGGAGGGTGTGTGTGTCGCCGGAATAGTAGGCATACAGCAGGGTGCCGATATAGAGGAAGATGGCGGTGAGGGGGAGGTAAAGCAGCACGGCGATCCAGATGGAGCGGCGGGCTTTCTTCAGCGAGCCCACCGAGCTGTATTTCTGGGTGTAATTCTGGTCGGCCATCAGGTTGCGCAGGTTCTCCGTCACGCCGTAGATGATCATCACCAGTACGGTGCGGCCCTTCAGGGAGAGGGTGAGCTCGCCCCAGGAGAACTTGTTCGCCTCAAGAGCGTGGCGGATGAGCGGCTCGCTGCCGGCAAAGACATCTTTCGTCAGGATCCAGGCAGCAATGAGGATGCCGCCGATCATGATGATGCTCTGCATCACGTCGGTCCAGATCACGGCCTCCATCCCGCCCATGAGGGTGTATAGCACTGTCACCAGGCCGATGATGATGATCAGCCAGCGGATGTCGGTGGCGACGAACTGCGAGAGGAGCAATGAAGAGAGGTAGAGGATCACCGCCGTGCGGCCGATCATGAAGAGCACGAAAGAGAGCGAAGCATAGACCCTGGCCCACGTGCCCATCTTCTTTTCCAGATAGCCGTAGACAGAGATGATCTTGTTCTTGCGGTAGTAAGGTACCACGTACTTGGCAACGAACCAGGCGACGGGGATGGCACTGATGGCGAAGAGGATGGGATGCCAGTTGGCATCGAAAGCCTTGCCGGGGACGGCGATGTAGGAGATGCTGCTGGTGTAGGCGCTCATCACGGCGATGCCTGCGGCCCAGGCAGGGATGCTCCGGCCGGCGACCATGAACTGCTCGGAGGTCTTGCTCTTGCGCAGAAAATACGCCCCCATGCCTACCAGAACCAAGGCATATGCGATCAGGACGGCTATATCAATGAAATGGAGTTGGTAGTTCATCGGAATTTCAATCTGTCAGGTTAGCTACGCGTGAAGATCATGGACGAGAGGCTTTCCTGGATCTCGCGGAGCGCGTTCTCCACCCCGGCTCTTTCTTCCCGATCCATTTTTTTCAGCGGCGGTGCCATCACATCATTGCAGATGCCCATGACCGAAAGAGCGGTTTTAATGCCGAGAGTGATACGGGCGGGACGGTCGCTCACGCGGTAAAGGGTATTGTAGATCTTCATCACGGAAGAACAAAGGCGTTCGATCTCTTTCAGATCCCGTCGGGTGGATGCTTCGAACATCTGCACAAAGAGGGCAGGGAAGACATTGGCACCCCCGGGGACGGCCCCATGGGCCCCGTGCAGAATGGCGTCGGGAATGAACATCTCCGTGCCTGTGATCAGCGAAAAGGAAGGATCACCTCCCAGCGCGTCGATGAGCGAATAGAAATAGAATTGGTCTCCCGAACTGTCCTTGATCCCCAAAGCTCCCGTCTTTTCCTTAATGCGTACCACACTCTCCACCTCGAGGTGGATCTTGGTGTGACTGGGCATGTTGTAAATGAAGAAGGGTAAAGGAAGCCGGCGGGCCAGCGCACGGTAATATTCGATCACCTGTTCCTGGTCGAGCGGAAAATAAAAAGGAGGGGCGATCACAACGGCATCGGCGCCCTGCTCCTTGGCCATGCGGGCCACCTCGAGGGATCCCTCCATCGAAGTGTCGGTGATGCCCACCAGCACCGGCACCCGCCCGCCGATGATCCGGCAGGCCTCCCCGACCAGTTCGTGCCGGAGACGGTACGACAACGAGGGGCCCTCACCATTCGTGCCCAACAGGAAAATACCATGGACTCCCTGCTCCAGCAGATGGGCGATCAAACGTTCCAACCCCTCTACGTCCAACTCATCATGATCTTTCAAGGGAGTGATCAACGGTGGAATAATGCCTCGTAACGGTAAGGTCATATCTTAGGAACTTTACAATATGATCAACTTTTAACAAAGTAATGGATTCCTGAAATAAACCCTTTCTGTTATTTTGGATAATTTACATTATTTTTTAACCACTGAAGAGATATTTTTGATATATTTAGGCGAAATCTAACAAAATCTCATATCCGGATGGATTATGTCTTTGAAAAGATAGAGGTTCCCAGCAAGCATTCCTTTATTGTACGGGAGATCCAACTCGCCGAACGGGCTCCCAAGATCCATTCTCACAAGAACTATGAGTTGAATTTTATCGTCTCGGGAGCCGGCCGCCGGATTGTGGGAAATAACATCACCCGTTTCGAGCACGACGATCTGGTCCTGCTGGGACCCGATCTGCCCCATTGCTGGGAGATCCTCGAGACCGAAGGGGATACCCCCCCGTCGTGCATCACCATCCATTTTTATGAAAACATCATCCATTCCGACTTCTTCAACATCCCGGAGATGGAGGTGGTGATGGGGTTGTTGCGGAATGCATCTTACGGGATCTATTTCAGTGGAAAACAGGTTGTTGAGATCCGGCAGCGTCTGAGGCGCCTTCTCACTCTTGAGGGATTGGAAAGCTACATTGAACTGCTCAATATCTTCAACCTCTTGCTGAAGATGGACAATCGGGAGACACTCTCGGAAACCCTTGTTTACTCCCGCGACTTTGCCCGCGATCTGGAGCAGATCAATAAAGTGTATGAATATGTCTTCATGAACATCAACAAGGGTATCAAACTGCAAGAGGCAGCCAGCATCGTCAACATGGCCACGGGGTCGTTCTGCCGCTATTTCAAGAAAAAGACCAACCTCACCTTCATGGAATATGTGAAGAAAGTGCGGATCAGCCTGGCCGCCAAAATGCTCATTGAGACCGACAAGTCGATCTCACAGATCTGTTATGAGAGCGGATACAACAACCTGGCCAACTTCAACCACTATTTCAAGACGATCATGAAGAAGACCCCTTCGGAGTATCGCAAAATGTTCCGCTGAGCTTCCTCTCGTGGAAGGGATCTTTCCTTTTATCAATTCCCGCTTGCCGGCCCTTGACATTCAGGGAGGAAATCCCTAACTTGTTTTTCCGAATGACCCGCCTTTTCATAGGCAGGGATACCAACCTAAAAATGTTCGGATCATGAAAACCAAGGGATTTTCTTTTATTGTATTTCTGGTCTTTTTGCTTTTTTCCTCTTCTTTGTTTGCACAAGTACCGGGGTCTTTCACCTATCAGGCGGTGGTTCGTGATGCTGCGGGTCAGATCCTTGCCGGTCGTGCGGTGGGTGTGCGGTTGCGCATCCTGCAGGGCTCGGCCGCCGGCGCCGAGGTGTATGCCAAGAGCTTTTCGGTCACGACCACTCAGCAGGGGCTCATCACCTTGCAGCTGGACGACCTTCCGGAGATCGACTGGTCGGCCGGACCCTATTATCTCGAAGTGGCTCTCGACGTGGAAGGGGGCACCGACTACCAGGTGATGGGCACCTCCCCGCTGGGCAGCGTGCCCTATGCCATGTATGCTGCCAAAGTGGCCGACAAGGACGATGCGGATGCCGACCCCACCAATGAGATCCAGGATCTCTCCCTCAACGGCAATATCCTCACCATTACCCGCAACGCCTCCGCCACCAGCATCGACCTGTCGCCCTATCTCGACAATACCGATGCCCAGCAGCTGACCCTCTCGGGTCACCGGCTCTCCATCACCAATGGCAATACCGTCCAGCTGCCCGACAGTGTCAACGATGCGGATCATGATCCTGCCAACGAGATCCAGGACCTGAAGCTGGAAAACAATATCCTTACCATCACCCGCAACGGCAATGCTACAAAGATCGATCTTTCCCCTTACCTGGACAATCCGGGCTGGGGCAGGACGGGCGATACCCTCACCTGGCCGGCCAGCGTCGCCATCGGCGGGGAGAGCAACGGCACCAAACTGGCCGTCAAAGGTGATGACCTGGAAAGTGATAAACCCCTCTTCGAGGTGAAACGCAAGGATGGTCAGACGGTCTTTGCCGTATACAATGACTCGGTGCGTATCTATGTGAACGCCGATCCCAATGCCAAGGGACCGCGTGGCGGTTTTGCCATCGGCGGTTTCGGCGTGGTCAAGGGAAAGACCCAAGACCTGCTGCGGATCACGCCCGACTCCGTACGTTTTTATCTTCAGCAATCGTCAGGCAAGGGGCCCCGGGGGGGCTTTGCCATCGGAGGGTATGATTTCATGAAGGGCAGCTCCCATGATTTTCTCATGGTCACCGGCGACAGCACCCGTATCTATACCTCCGGCGGAGAGAGTGGCTTCGGGGTGCGCAGCCTCGACGGAGGGAGATACTCTTCCTATATGCAACTTACTCCTGCCAACTATTTCATCGGCCATCGTGCCGGCGAACGGATCCAGGCGGATACCACCGTGCCCCGAGGTGTCTATAATGCAGTGTTCGGCTACGAGGCCGGCATGGCCCTCACCACCGGCGTCGGCAACTTCCTCGCCGGCTACCGCGCCGGACGGAACAACACCGTGGCCAATT
>JAMOUS010000268.1 GCA_027067975.1 Bacteroidales bacterium
CGCCGATGATCTCGTCACGAAAATGATCGGCATGGTCCACCTTCAGAGGGATCGCCACCTTCTTCGCCCACACGTGCAGGCGCGGATCATGGAAATATTCCAGCGTATCCACCAACGTGGCACACATCTTCAGCCGCATATATGCCCCCTGTTTCTCCTGGTTGAAGACCGTATTGGAAGGCCAGGAATCGGAGGCATTGGTGCCGGGATAGGCCACATTGGCATCATCACGGGCACGGAGAATAAGGGGATATTCGTCGGGATGATCGACGATCCGCTCGATCCCTTCACGGGCAAATTCCGGCTCCTTGTAAGAAAGCCGCATGTAGTAACGCAAGGCCAGTGAGTTGGCAAATTTGCGCCATTTCTGTACATCACCGGCATAGAGCACATCCTGCACCGGATCGATCCCCTCGTATGAGGAAGCCTTTTTTGAGAGCAGGGCGTTGGCCGTATCGAGGTCGGCCAGGACACCGTGGTAGATCTCCTGCTGCGGATCGTAAGGAGGACGGATATGTTCTTCCCCGCCTTCTTCTCCTTTCAAGGCATGGGTATAGGGCGCATCCCCCCACAGATCGGCGATCATTCCGAACACGTAGGCCCGGATGATCAGGGCCACTCCGCGATGGAAATCGAGCTCCATCGCCTCGGCCTTTTCCAGCATGGCCTGGGAGTTCCGTAAAAGGTCGTAATAACTTCCCCAGTCGCTGCCGCTGGGGTTCCAGTCATAACTGTTGTGACCACCGGCCCAGCCGTCTTTTTGAGTATGTTGCATCACCCCGGCAATGTTGCCGAAACCGAGACCTACCACCCCTTGTGCCGTACCGGAAATGATCGTGCTCATCAACAGATTGGGATGGGCAATGGCCGGATCCACTCCATTGGGGTTGATATTCAACTCATCCAGGTCCTTGCACGAAAAAAACGCGAAAGAAAACAAGACAAGCAAAATGACGATCTTGGATCTGAAGAAATACATGGCTTTATGTTTTGCGAATTAGAAGGTAAGATTGAGTTTGAAGCCCACGGGGATCACCCATGGTTCAACATTGTAACGCTCGATGCCCTGTTTGAATCCGGAAGCTTCGGCCTGGAAAGCCCTTTCGGGGTCGATGCCGATCTTGGCTTTGGTCCAGATCATGATATTCCGACTGTACACAGAGACGAGGACATCCTGCAAACGCACTTTTTTCACGAGATCTTTCGGCAGGTGATAGCTCAGGGAGACTTCCCTGAGTTTGACGAAGTCGGCGTCAAATGTGGAGGGGGTCATGAAGTCCCAAGGATAACTGACCACCCAAGGAATATAAGGTTGAGGGTTATTATCACCCAGAAGTTCCGAATATGTCCCGTCGGGATTTTGCACCACGCCGGGGACGAAGGTCCCGTCATAAACGGTATATCCGCTCCATGTTTCGGGGAACCCGCCATACTCGGGGGTAGGTCCTCCCACTACATGGAATCCGTGTTTGATCCATTCGTCCTCATGGGCCACAAGCCAGTCGCGCAACTCTTTACCCGTACGTCCGCCGGGATTGATTGCGCGTCGTAACCAGTCTTCGGAGTTCGCATCCTCGGCCATGTAACGGTAGGTCTGCGAGACGAATTGCCCGCCATGACGCCAGTCGAAGGTGGCACTCAGAACGATTCCTTTCCATGAGAGGGTGGTCTGGGCTCCGAACAGGAAATCGGGGTTGTAGTTTCCGATTTTATTACGGGCATCCGCCACCTTGATCTCCTGCCACTCATAATCGCTTCCTCCGATGATCGGATAGCCGTAATATGGAGAATCGGGATCGGTGACCCGCAGGATTTCGGCATCGTAGAGATCTCCGATATCATCGCCTTCATACACCCAGGCTCCCCCTTTGGCATCGCTCCAGAACTTGATCAGGTCGACCCCCGGTGCGATGCGGGTCATACGCGTGCGGTTGCGGGAGAAGTTGACCGAAACATCCCATACGAGCTCGCCGGTCTTCACCGGCACCCCTCCGACCATGAACTCCCAGCCGCGGCTTTCGATCAGCCCGGCATTGATATTGACACTGCTGAACCCTGACGAGGTGGCGATGGGGATATGACGGATGATCTGGTTCCGATTGTCGATGTTGTAATAGGTTCCGTCGAAACGAACCCGGTCGCCGAAGAGCCGCACCTCCGCACCTACCTCCCAGGAGGTGGCTTCCTCCGGCTTGAGGTTGGGAGTCAGGATGGTGCCGGGCTTGGCCAGGCGGGTGGCATCCCCCCACTGGCCTATATCGGAATAGGTGGGATAGAGTTGGTAGGGAGCCGCATCGTTCCCCACCTTGGCCCATCCGGCCCGCAGCTTGAGCAGATCCACCTTCTCGCCGAGATGGAGCATCTTGTCCAGCAAGAGACTGAGTGAAACGGAAGGATAAAAGTAAGAACGGCTCTCCGGCGGCAAGGTGCTCGACCAATCATTCCGGGCGGTAAGGTCGAGATAGATCATGTTGTTATACGAGAGGTTGGCCGTACCATACACGCTGTAGATCGCCTTTTGGCTGAGGGAACTCCAGTAATTGAGCGAACCGCTCTTGATGTTACGCACATTGTACACATTGGGAACCACCAGGCCGGCACCCGGTTTGGAAGAAGTTCCGGCCGAGGTGCTTTTCTGATAGAGGGCATTCCCTCCTGCCGAGAGGACCACCCCCAACTTGCCCAGGTCTTTGTTGAAAGAGGCCAGGAAATCGGCATTGCGCTCATACCGCTGGAGGTTGATGATCCCGTAAGCACCGTTGTTGGGCTCTTTGGTATAGCTGGGCGGGATCTTGGTCTCCCGCCGCTCACCATAGCGGTCGATCGAATAACGTCCGCGCAGGCTCAGGTACGGCAGGATCTGCCAGGTAAGGGACATGTTCCCGAAAATTCGGTTGCGGTTGAACATGTTGTCCACCTCGTAAGCCAGGAAATAGGGGTTATTGTACTGACCGTTGGAGGGGGTTTTCTGCTGGATCCCTTCCTGACCCGGCTCCCAGTAGTCCCGTAAGAGCTCGATCGGGATGTTCAGCGGCACCTTATAGGCCCATTCCAGCGGGTTGGTGCCGCGGTTGGAGGCGGGACGGTTGTTTGACCAGGTGTTCACCACACTGACATTGGTGGAAAAGGTCAACTTCTCCGTAGCGTGGATGTCAGAGCCGACGGTCAGATTGTTGCGGTGCAGGTCGGACCCCGGTACGATCCCGCGGTTGGTCATGTTGGTGACCGAGATCCGGTAATTCGCATTGTCGGTGCGGTTCATGATCGAGGCTCCGTTGGTCGAGGTGATGCCCGTCTGGACAAAGTGGGCCACGTTGTCGGGATAAGAGACCAGCGGAATGGGCACCTTGTTGCCGTTGGCATCGAGGGGACTGTGCCACTGGATGGCGAAATATCCTTTGTCACACTCAGGACCGGCACCGGCAGCCTGAGCCGGATCGACGACGAGCGTACCCCCCACGATATCCGGCGTGAAGGGGAAATACCCCGAAGAAAAATGTTTTTGGGTCTCAAAATATTTGTAAGGCATGTCGAACACCGTATTGGTGCTCAGGGTCACCGTAATCCCTTTGCTTTTCCGGCCCTTTTTGGTGGTGATCAGCACCACGCCGTTGCCGGCACGCGAGCCGTAGAGGGCAGCGGCGCTCGGACCTTTCAGGATCGTCACACTCTCGATATCATCGGGGTTGAGGTCGGAGATGGCGTTCCCATAGTCGACGATGTTCCGCTCGCCGATCTGGCTGGTGTTGTTGAGGCCGTTGATCATCGGCACCCCATCCACCACAAAGAGCGGCTGGTTGTCACTGCTCAGCGAGGTGGCCCCGCGAATCACCATGCTCACCGACGAGCCGGTACCGCCCGTGGAGTTGATGGTCACCCCCGCCACCTTGCCGGCCAGTGAGTTGACCACGTTCTCCTGCACCACCTTGTTGAGCTCCTCGCCTTCCACCTTTCCCACGGCAAAGCCCAGCGACTTCTCCTGACGGGTGATCCCCAAGGCGGTGACCACCACCTCATCCAGTTTCTTCACGCTCTCCTTCATCACCACATCGATGACGCGGCGGCCGCCGACGGCCACTTCCCTGGTCTCATAACCCACAAAAGAGAAGACCAGGACAGCCTTCGGCCCCGGCACCCGGATGGCGTAATGTCCCGCATCATCGGTGATCGTCCCGTTCTGCGTGCCCTTGATCAGCACCGTCACACCCGGAAGCGACTGTCCATCCTCGGAGGTGACCGTCCCTGTCACCTCCACACCCTGCTGCACGACAGCCCTCTTTCCCTCATCCGCCCATACAGACACACCCGCACATACGGACAAAACAGAGAACAATACCGCCGTTCGCAGGATGTTCCTCCAGAAAAAGATCAATCCTTGTTCCATAACAAAAGCAGTTGGTTTAGGTTTTAGGTCAATGAAGGGTCATTTTCAAGCAATAGATACCTTAAAAATATAAATTTTTGTAACGTCCCCCTCTCTTATTTCACTATCTTTTGACCATATCGCTGGAAAAGAAGAGGATATTTTCATTAAATTGTGAAGATCTCATAAAGATCGGTCAAATTACCATAGATAAAAAGCGATTACTTTACGTCATAAATAAACCGGTAAAACCTTAAAAAAAAGATATCATGTTCCCGAAACCAAAAGGTAAGAAGCCGTTGCGGATCCTTCCGCTGGTCACGATCGTCCTCCTTTCGGCCCTGATCTCTTGTCAGGGGGGAAAGAAGGGAAGTGAAAGTTTCAAAGGTTACCTGACGAGTGCCGGTGACAGCACCGACCGTTTCACGGTGGCGGTGGTGAAGGGCACACCCTATGAGATGGGATATCAGTTGGGGACCCTGTTAAAAGAGGAGATCACCACCTGTCTGGGCACTTTTCTTGAAGCAGCCCGTCACGAGTCGGCCGAGGCCTTCGGCAATGCAGCCCTCGATCGGGCCTGGGAGATCCATTCTCCCTATATCGACAAGCGCGTGAAAGAAGAGATGAAAGGGCTGGCCGACGCCACGGGCCTCGACCTGCAAGACATCCGGCGGGCGCACATGGTGCCGGTGGTAGGTACATACTCCTGCAGCGGCGTGGTGGTATGGGGTCCGGCCACGGCCACCGGCCACACCTACCAGATCCGTAACCTCGACTTCTCCAAGGACGCAGGGCTGCAGGACCATCCCCTCGTGGTGGTGTATGTCCCCGACAGCGGAGCCGTCCAGGTGAACGTCTCCTTTGCGGGATACATCGCCTCCCATACCGGCATGAACGCCAACCACCTGGTATTCGGCGAGATCGGCGAAAGCCCCGCCTCGGAGTTCCCCTACGATCTCCACGGCGCCCACTTCAGCTTCCTTTTCCGCAGGATGATGTACGATGCCGCCTCGCTCGACGACATCCTCCACACCCTCCGCACCACCCCGCTCATCAAGCGCTATTTCCTCTTCTTCAGCGACGGCCGGAAAGGCTCACAGGGAGGGGTGAAGGTGCTGGTCTCCACCCCCGACTCGGTCAAGTACCACATCTGGCGCGATAATGACTCCACCGACATCGACGCCCCCAACGTACTCCCCTATGTTGTGTACCACACCATGAACAACCCTGTAGCTTTCAAGATGCTCAACGAATATTACGGCAAGTTCGACGCCTCGAAGATGATCGAGCTGTCGCGTGCCGTGGCCGATCCCGACGGCAACCTCATGGATGTCGTCTACGATGCCACGACCATGGAGATGTGGATCGCCTATGCCCACGGGATGGAAGACGCCTCCAAACAGGGATATGTTCATCTCTCGCTCGAAGAGGTGCTCCAGGAGGCCGGACTGAAATAGCGGAGAGTGATGAAGCGGATCCTCGGCATCGTCCTCTGCACAGCGGTGATCGCATGGGCAGCCTACCGTCTGCTCAGGCCCCGCGAGGTTGCCCTGCCGGTGAGCGAATATTACGCCTGCGACCATACCCTTCCCTTGGAAGATTCGGTGGTGAAGATCACCGACACCACCGCCTACGACCTTTACCACATCACTTACAGCAGTGTGCACGACCGCCGTGTGACGGCCCTGCTTTCGGTGCCGCATGACCTCCCCGCCCCACCACCCGTGATCATCTTGCTGCACGGGCTGGGCGACAGCAAGACGGTCGACTATGTCGAGGTGGGCAACCGCTACTTCCTCGACGCCGGATATGCCGTGATGCGTATCGACTTCTGCTGCCACGGCGAACGTAAGGTCCACGACTACGATTTCGACCTTCTCGACGGCTATCGCTACTGGACGCGCGACATCATCGCCCAGACGGTCTTCGACCTGCAGCGGGCGGTCGACCTGCTCGAAAAGCGCCACGACGTCGACGCCACCCACACCGGTCTCTTCGGCATCAGTCTGGGCGGCATCACCGGCACCATCTTCGCCGCTGTCGACCCGCGCGTCAAGGTGCCTGTGATCGTCCTGGCCGGCGGTCAGCTCAACCTGATGTTCGGCAAAAAAGCGCTCTCCAAAGAGACACGGGACTTCCTCAGCATCATCGATCCGATCAACTTCGTGCAGCAGATCGCACCACGTCCCCTGCTGATGATCAATGCAAAAGATGACGATGTGGTGCCCCCTGTCACCAGCAAGCTGCTCTACCGCAAGGCCCGCCGGCCGAAGAAGATCATCTGGTATCCCGGCCGCCATCATACGATCCCCATCGACAAAGTGTACAGCTCCGGGATCGAATGGTTTGACCAATACCTGCGTTAGCCTCCCTACTTCTTTGCCCATAATAAAAAACACCGGTCCGTAGTGAAACGATTTTTGAAGATCTCGCTTTTTGTGGTGGCCGCACTGGGGGTGCTGGCCTATTTCTGGGTTGTCCTGCCGGTATGGGGCATCCCGTTCAATGGCCGGCGTCACGGGGCGCCGCCGCTCACCCCGGCGTGGGCGCTGGAGTGCTGGCTGTGGGAAGATGATGAGAACACGGCCGCCCGTGTCGACGAGTTGCTCAACGGCTACAAGAGCCACGACATCCCCGTACGCACCGTCATCATCGACAGTCTCTGGAGCATGCGCTACAACGACTACGAGGTGGACACGGTACGCTATCCCCATCCCCGCCGGTGGTTCCGCGCCTTGCAGAACAGCGGCTACCGCGTGGTGTTGTGGACCACCTCGATGGTCAACAGCTATAACAAGGACACCCGCATCAAAGAGTCGCATGACTGGTACGAGATGGCCCGCGACAGCGGCTACCTCTGCGGGAACGGCTACCAGTTCAAATGGTGGAAAGGCAAGGGCGGCTTCATCGACTATACGAACCCTGCCGCCATGCGCTGGTGGCACGGCCTGCAACAGCAGGTGTATGACCTGGGCATCGACGGCTGGAAACTCGACGGCACCGCCACCAACTTCTCCTCCCGCGCCGGCCCCCTGTTGCTCTTCTACCAAAAGTGCCACCAGGGCATCCTGACCACCCGGCAGTATATGGATCACTACTACCGCGACGAATACCGGTACGGTCTCACCCGGAACCCGGAATTCGTCACGCTGTCGCGGGCCATGGACCGCCTTTACCATCCCGAGGGGTTTGCCCCTGTGGACGCCTCGCCCGTTAACTGGGTGGGCGACCAGGAGCACTACTGGGAGTCGGACGAACAGCTCGACGAAAAATACAAAGGTAAAGACAAAGACCTGGCCTTCGGGGGCGTGCAGGGCTTTGAGTCGGCCATACGCAGCATCCTCCGGTCGGCCCGGCGCGGCTATAACATCGTCGGCTCTGATGTGGCAGGGTTCTCGGGCAGGGTGATCCCGCCCCGCCTCTATATCCGCTGGGCCCAGTTCTCCACCTTCTGCGGCCTCTTCCTCAACGGCGGCCATGGCGAGCGTGCCCTCTGGAAGCGCACCCCGCAGGAGTTGGAGATCATCCGTGAATATGCCTGGCTGCATACCGAGCTGGTGCCCTACATGTACCACTACGTCGTCACCGCCCACCACGACGGACAGCGCCTCATGAAACCCGTAAAGGGAAAATACCACTACCTCTTCGGCGAAGCGCTGCTGGTGGCCCCCATCTACCGCGACCGTCCGGAGCGGGAGGTGCACCTTCCCCGCGGACGGTGGCGCTACTGGTTTGCCGACGACACCCTCCTGCAAGGCCCCCGCATCGTCACAAGGGAATACCCCCTCGACGAATACCCCCTCTATGTCCGCGAGGGAGCGATCATCCCCGTCCGCGTAAGCCGCTCCTATACCGGCCTGGGCGACACCTCCTCGGCCGGCTATCTCACCTTCCTCATCTGGCCCGAAGAGGAACACCGTTTCGAAGTGTTCCGGGAACACGACAGTTCCACCACCCTGCAATACACAAAACAGAAGGGAACACTGAAGATCTCCCTCGAAGGGAAAAAGACCCCGCACATCTTGCGGATCCATCTCCCTGAAAAACCGGAGCATGTCCTGCTGGACGGTGCGGAACTCGACGGGAACAGGGAATGGCATTACGACAGGGAGAAGAAAAAACTGATCATTCGCACCTCCCGGTACCGGACGGGAGAATATTTGATATCTTTGGCAAAGTGATGACCGAAAAAGGAATAAAGATGAAAAAGAGAACGCATTTACCTCTGTTTATGGCGGCGTTGGCTGCCGTGGTGATAAGTGTGATGCCGGCCTGTAGCGGGGGCGGGAAGGAGAAGCAGGAGGAGGCTCCGGCCACCCAGGCAGAGCGGCTGGGCTTTCCGGCGGACAAGAAGGTGTTGATCCTGCATGCCGATGATGCGGGCATGTGCCGTGAGGCCAACGAGGCGGTGCAGCAACTGCTGCTGAGCGGCCACATACAGTCGACGGCCGTGATGGCACCCTGTCCTGCCGCCGACAGCATGCTGGCCTGGGCGGTGGCCCACCCCGGCGAAGACGTGGGCATGCACCTCACCCTCACCAGCGAGTGGCAAACATGGCGGTGGGGTCCCGTCAGCGACCCGGCGACGGTGCCCGGCCTCCTCGACCCTGACAGCATGCTGTGGCACGAGGTGGCACAGGTGGTGGCCCACGCCACCCCCGACGAGGTGGAACGGGAAATACGCGCCCAGATCGACAAGGCCATCACCCTGGGACACCGCCCCACCCACCTCGACACCCACATGGGTACCCTCTACGCCTCACCCGCCTTCGCCGAACGTTTCCTGAAGGTGGCCATGGAATACCGCATCCCGGCAAACGCCATCGACCTCTCCGACACCGCCGTGGCACGCCAGTTCCGCGAGGCCGGGTACCCCGTCGACGACAGGATGATCCACCTCCTGGAACATTACGACCTGCCCAAACTCGACTTTTTCACCAGCGTGCCCAAGGGAAAGACCTACGAAGAGAAGAAAGAGAACTTTAAACGCCTCGTCAGGTCGCTCAAACCCGGCCTCACGGAGATCATCTTCCACCCCTCCGTCGAAAGCGACCACCTCAAAGAGATCACCCACTCCTGGCAGCAACGGGTGTGGGAATACAAGATGTTCACCGACCCCGACATTATCCAGTTCTTCCAGGACGAAGGAATCCTCTTCACCAACTGGATCGACATAATGCGCCGCTACCGGGAACAAAAAGAGAACTGAAACATCAACTACGTAGTGTTCTACGTAGACAACTACGTAGATATACATCACTAACAGACTGATAACCTGTAGATCACAGCACCACCCCAAATGAAGCACAGAAAAAGTATAAGAAAACTTTTTTATGGGTTTTTTCTCTTTCCACTGTTTTCCGGCTTCCTGGCGGGGCGGGGCATTGCCCAGGAAAGCGGAAAGGAGGGGGTGAATCTGACGGTACAGGTGACAGGGATCGAAGAGGCACGCGGGATCATACAGGTGGGACTGTACAACCGTCCGGAACATTTTCCGAAAGAGCACAAACAGTATCTCGTGGTGAAAAGACCCGTCACGGGGAAGACATTCCGCCACACGTTCACCCGTCTGCCGGAGGGGGCATATGCAGTGGCCCTTTTTCAGGATCTGGATGAGAATGGCCGCATCAACAAGAATTTTTTAGGCATTCCCACCGAGCCTTACGGTTTTTCCAACGACGTCCGTCCGAAGTTCTCTGCTCCTCCGTTCGAGCGGGCGCGGTTCTATCTCCGCAGCGACCACCATCACGATCCGTCTGTTCCACTGAGAGGGGGTACGGTCAACGTGCCCATGCCGGCAGTGCCATCCCGTGCAGGTGCAGGGCTCCCAGGCCGAGGAGGTGGATGTAGAAATAGATCGTGAGGACCCCGGCCATATTGAGCCAGAATCCGGTACGGATCATGGTGCGGATACGGATCCTCCCGCTGCCGAAGACGATGGCGTTGGGCGGGGTGGCCGTGGGGAGCATAAAAGCCAGCGAGGCGGCCATGGTCACCGGCACCATGATCATCAGCGGGTTCATGCCGATGCTCACGGCCAGGCCGGCGAACACCGGCAACAGCATCTGCGTGGAGGCGGTGTTGGAGGTGAGCTCCGTAAGGAACGACATCATCGTGATGACCGACAGCAGGATGACCACCTGACCGAACTGTCCCATCCAGCGCAGCGACTCGCCGAACCACACGGAGAGTCCCGACACCTCAAACCCTTTGGCCAGGGCGAAGCCCCCGCCAAAGAGGAGGATCATGTTCCAGGGCAGACGGTTGGCCGTGCTCCAGTCGAGGATACGGTCGCCCGGCCGGCTGCGCGAAGGGATGAGGAAAAGCAGCACCGCCATCGCGACGGCCACGGTGCCGTCATTGATATATTCGGGATGACCGAACAGGGACGACCATCCCGGGATGCGGAAACCGCCCAGGTCGATGCCGGCACGGGTGAGCCACAGCAAGGCCAACACCACGAACAATCCCCCTACCACCTTCTCCTCATAGCTCCAGCGGGAAAGTCTTTCGTATTCCTTGCGGAAGGTGTTCACCGTGACGCCTTCCCACTTCTCCCGCGGACGGTACCAGAAATAGAGCAGCAGCCAGGCAAACACCAGCATGGTGAGGCTCACCGGCACGCCGAGGATCATCCATTCGCTGAAGGTGATCTCCGGGGCCTTAGGGAAGAGGATGCTGAGCTGCTTCACCAGCACCAGGTTGGGGGGCGTCCCCACCAGGGTGGCCATCCCGCCGATGGAGGCGGCATAGGCGATGCCGAGGAATACGGCGATCGAATAACGCGAGATCCCCTCCTTGCCCACCGTCTCTTCCAGCTCCAGGATGATCGACAAGGCGATGGGCAGCATCATCATCGTGGTAGCCGTATTGGAGATCCACATCGAGAGGAAGGCAGAGGCGACCATGAACCCCAGGAGGATCCGTCCCGGCCCCACCCCCACCATCAAGAGGATGCGCAAGGCGATCCGTTTGTGGAGGTTCCACTTCTCCATGGCCAACGCCACCATGAACCCGCCCAGGAAGAGAAAGATGATATGGTTGAAGTAGGTCGACGAGACCGCCTTGCCGTTCATGATCCCCATCAGGGGGAAGAGCACCACCGGCAGGAGGGCTGTCACAGCCAGGGGAACCGCCTCGGTCACCCACCACACCGCCATCAACACCGCCACCGCCAGCATCCTCGTCACCTCCGGATGCCCCGGACGCAGGTCGACAAATGCCCAAACCAAACCCGACAGAAACAAGCCGATGAAGATCCCCCACAAGGAAAGATCCGAAAAACGACCCCTGCCTCTATGCTCCGATGAAACCATGGACGTCCCTCCTCTCTTTTTTTGGTTCTCTAAATTTACCCAAAAATCTGTCATTCAGGAAAAGAACCCTTCCGGAAACAAACCACCCCCTTGTTTCTTGTGAAACTTTTACTGTAAATACAGAACACCCCTTTCTCTCAGGGACTTCTTCCTTTTTGTCGGACATGATCTTTCCCAAAATGACAAAAATGCTTGTTTCGACCCGTCAAATTTTGTTTTTTTGTGAAAGCATACCCAAACAAAAAATTCAGCGCAATGTGTCTGGCGGTACCGGGGAAGATCCTTTCCATAGATGCAAGTGATCCGGAGATGAAGATGGCCAAGGTCGATTTCGACGGGATGGTCACCGATATCTGCATCCAGTGGTTGCCGGAGGAGGTAAAGGTGGGGGATTACATTCTGGCGCATGTGGGAATGGCCCTGAACCGCATCGATGAGGAGGAGGCCCGTCAGACTCTGGAGGCCTTGCGGCAGATGACCCCGCCGGAGGATCTGCCGGACGCTTCCACTGTTTAGCTCATTGCCCTTTGGCCGCCTCCAGCAGTTCGCGTGCGTTGAGGAGGGCGGCTTCGCTGAGCTCACGGCCGCTGAGCATGCGGGCGATCTCGGTGACCCGCTCTTCGGGAGAAAGTTTTTTCACACGGGTATGGGTTTTGTTCCCCTCCTGGGTCTTGAAGACAAGATAATGATCTTCCCCCTTACTGGCGATCTGGGGGAGGTGGGTGATGTTGATCACCTGCATGTGGCGGCTCATACGGGCGATGATGTCGCCCATCCTGTCGGCGATGTCGCCGGAGACGCCGCTGTCGATCTCGTCAAAGATGATCGTGGGCAGGTCACCCGCCCTTGTCAGGAGCGATTTGAGGCTGAGCATGATGCGCGACAACTCCCCTCCCGATGCCACCTTGGCGATCTCCCGCGGCGGGCTTTGGGTGCTGGAAGAGAAGAGGAAAGCGACCTTGTCGAACCCTTCCGGCCCGGGCTCTTCGCGTCGTTCCATCCGGATCTCGAAGCGGGCGGCCGGGATACCCAGCTCGCGCAGCAGCTCCGTCACACGGGCGGCGATCTCCTCTTTCACCCCTGCACGGCGGCGCGAGAGTTCCCCTCCCTGTTCCCACACCTGCTCACGCAGCATCTCCACCTCATTCCCGAGGCGGGTCAGCTGCTCATCGTACGAGGCGATCGCACCGATCTTTTGTTCCAGCTCATCTTTCACCTTCAGCAAGGCCCCCAGGTCGGGCACATGATGTTTTTCCAGCAGGTGGTACAGTGTGTTGAGGCGGTCGCGCAGCCGGTCGGCCCGTGCCGGATCATATTCGGTATCGTTGCCCAGCACCTCCAGCTCGGAAGCCATGTCCTTCAGGTCGATGTAAGCGCTTTCGAGACGTTGGAGGTAGTCGCCCACCCGGGGCATGTAGGAGGTGATCCGCTCGAGCGCGGAGATGATGCCGCGCAGACGGTCGGTGACGGCGCCGTCCTCGCGCCCGGAGAGGTCGTGCCAGGCAGCCAGAAGGGCGTTCTTGATCTCGCCCGCATGGTCGAGCACCTCGAGTTCCCGTTCCAGCTCTTCCTGTTCGCCCTCCTGGAAGGCGGCGGCTTCCAGCTCATCGTACTGGAAGCGGTAGTAATCGAGGTCGGCAGCGGCCCGGGCGGCCTTCTCCCTGAGCTCCGTCAATGCCTTCTCCTTGCGACGGTAATCCTCATAGGTGCTGCGGTACTCCCGCAACAGCTCATCAGCGCCGGTGAAAGCATCCAACACCTTCATCTGGAAGGCCGGCGAGGCGAGCAACACCCCCTGGTGCTGGGAATGGATGTCGACAAGGGCCCGTCCCAGACGCTGCAAGACACTCAGGTTCACGGGCGTATCGTTGATGAAGGCGCGCGACTTGCCGGAGGCTGTGATCTCACGCCGCACGACCGTCTCTTCGTCATAATCGAGATCCTCCTCTTCAAAAAGAGGCTGCAGTTCGTACTTTCCGATCTGGAAGACCGCCTCGACCACACACTTGCGTTCCTTATCGAGCAGCACCGACGTATCGGCCCGCTTGCCCGTGACCAGGTCGAGCGCACCCAGGATGATCGACTTACCCGCACCGGTCTCGCCCGAGAGGATCGTCAGCCCCGGGCCGAAGGTCATGGTCAGCTCGTCGATGAGCGCATAGTTCCGGATGAAGAGCGACTTCAGCATCGTTCCCTATAGTGTTCGAAGAAGGTAAAACTAATAATTTTTCGCCGAAAGCGTACGCCCCGTCACTGGCTCTTCAGCATCTTGTCGTACTTCTGCACATTGGCCGGGTCGATCTCTTTCATGATCAGATACACCCGGTGTTTCTCGTCGGGGAACGACTCGGAAAAGATGTTGATGATCTCATCGCGTTTTGCGTCGAGCACGACGTTCAAAAAGAGCAGGTAAGGATCGGGCTTACGGCGGTAGACCGTACGCAGCAGTTCGAGGCTGCGGGCGATCTCGGCCCGTCCCTGGGCCAGTTGGCTCTCCATCACGTCGAGACCCTGACGGTGGTAGCGATAGATGAACTCCCGCACCGGCGCATAGTTGTTGTCGAGGATGTTCTGTATCAGCCAGTAACGGTTGCGGTTCCGGTTGCCGGAGAAGGGTTTCCATCCCGGTTCCACGGCGTTCTGGGCATTGCTGACGATCTGCTGGGCCTTCAAGAAATAGGGGGTCCCCCCTTTCATGCTGAAGGAGTCGTAGTCCAGGCCGATGATGATGTAGGCATAATATGCCAACACAGAGGTCAGGTTGGAAAGAAAGGCGGTCTCGTCAAACTCCAGCGGCTGGAACTCGACATAGGTGAACTGGAACTGGTTGTCGATGTAATTGAACATCGTGGTATTGTATGCCGTATTGTACACCGGCCGGCTCGACTGGATGTGCAGTGTGCCTTTGAACTGGTCGGAGGAGATCTGTTCGGTAAGGTTGATGAGGATGGTGCATTCGATGCGTTCGTTGGGGTCGAACCTGTTGTTGGTCCACACCGTATTGTTCATGAACTCGTAGATCGCCCGCTGCATCGTGCGGAACTTCTCCTGATAGGAGCCCTGGATCTTCTGGGAAGAGATGGAGACATTGCACAGCAGTTCCTGCGCGTTTGCCGGGACGAGGCCGGCCACGATCCACAACAACACACCCGCCGCCCCCAGACGGAAGAAGGCTTTCAGCCCCCGTGGCATGCTGTGATGCGGATGGATCATAAGTACACCTCCTGGAGATACTTGAGGATATCCTCGGCCACCTCGATCTTTGATTTCAGGGGATATTCCTTCTGATTCCCCGACTTGTCGATGATGGTGATCTTGTTAGTGTCGTAACCGAAGCCGGCGCCTTCGTCACGGAGGGAGTTGAGCACGATATAGTCGAGGTTTTTCTTGCGGATCTTCTCCATGGCGTTCTGGAGCTCGTTCTCGGTCTCGAGGGCGAATCCCACGAGGATCTGTTTATTGGTTTTTCTTTTCCCCAGCTCAGCTGCAATGTCGGGGGTAGGCACGAGACGGATCACGAGCTCGTCGCGGTCGCTCTTGACCTTTTGTTCGAAGCGTTCGGCCGGACGGAAGTCGGCCACCGCAGCGGCAAGGATCGCCACATCACTGTGGGGGAACTCTTCGAGGGCGGCCCGGTACATCTCTTCCGCCGAGGTGACGCGGATGACCTTGATCTTAGGGGAGATGTTCACATTGTCGACGGGACCGAGGATGAGGGTAGCGTCGGCCCCCATCTGCACCGCCTTTTCGGCCAGGGCGATCCCCATCTTTCCGGAGGAGAGGTTCCCGATGTAGCGTACAGGATCGATCGCCTCGTGGGTAGGTCCTGCCGTGATGAGGATGCGTTTGCCGGCGATCTTGGTCTTTTTCTTGGGATGGCGGGCGAAGAAAGCCTTCATTTCGAGGACGATCTCCTCCGGCTCGAGCATCCGTCCTTTACCTTTGAGGCCGCTGGCCAGCTCTCCTTCGGGCGATTCGAGCACCTGCACGCCCCGTTGGCGGAGGATGTCGAGGTTTTCCTGCATCGAGCTGTGGCCGAACATGTCGGTGTCCATGGCGGGGGCCACCACCACCGGGCAGCGTGCCGAAAGGTAGGTGGTAAGCAGGAGGTTGTCACTGATGCCGTGTGCCATCTTCCCCAGTGTGGCCGCCGTGGCCGGGGCAATGAGCAACACATCGGCCCACCGTCCCAGGTCAATGTGGCTGTACCACTTGCCCGTGACAGGGTTGAAAGGCTCCACGTACACGCGGCTGTCCGACAAGACTGCCAGCGTAAGGGGCGTGATGAAATCTTTCGCCGCCGGCGTCATCACCACCTTCACCTCGGCCCGCTCCTTGCGCAGCAACCGGATGAGGTGCGCGGCTTTGTAGGCGGCGATGCTGCCCGTAACCCCCAACAATATTTTTTTCCCTTTCAGCATGGGGGTCAAACGGTCTGCTCCTCTTCCTCCTCATCCGCATAGCGGAAGTAGATCTTCCCCTCCTTGAACTCTTCCAGCGCAATGGAAGTCGGCTTCGGCAGCCGCTCATAGTAACGGGAGATCTCGATCTGCTCCTTGTTCTCCATCACCTCTTCCAGGTTGTCGGTATAATACGCGAACTCTTCCAGTTTTTTGTTCAACTCCTGCTTGAGGTCCATGGCGATCTGGTTGGCCCGCTTGGAGCAGATCACCACCGTCTCGTAAATGTTGCCGGTAACCTCATCCAATTTGTTGATGTCCTGGGTGACGGTCGTCACCGGAGCTTTCGTACGTTTGTAATCCATCGTAAAAAAAGGTTTATCGTTTTTTATTTTGATGTCAGATAGTTATTGCAGTTCCGGTAGATCTTCTCCGCATCTTTGCGGTACTTGCTGTTGGGAAATTCGTCGATGAACGAATAGTAATCGTCGACAGCCTGTTGAAAACGCTCAGCCTGTTTCGACCGTACACTGTTCACCGCATACAGGTAACGCGACCGTAACCGGAGGTACATCAGCTCCTCCCTGTATTTTGAATCGGGATAATCTTCCAGACTGTTGCCGATGGCTACGATGGCGGATTTATACAATTCCAGGCGATAATAGAGCTTTGCTGCCAGGAACGATTTTTCAGCCAGTTTGTCGTTGAGCTCTTTGGTGAGTTCGTCGATCTGTTTGTTGTATTTGCTGTCGGGGAAGCGGGTCTTGTGGAGGGTAAAGGCGTTGAGGGCATTGTAAGTATAGCGCTGGTCGAGCTCCGCACGGGGGGAAAGCTTGTAATAGCAATACCCCATCAGGAAATCCGCCTCTTCGGCATATTGGCTGTTCAGGTAAGTGTGGACGAAGGTTTCAAAATAGTGACTTGCCAGGACAAAATCCCCCATCTCGTAATAAGCTTTCGCATGCAGATAGTCGAGCTCTTCCGACTTGGTGGTCCCGCGGAAGTGGGGGATGATCTGCTCGATCAAGCCGATGGCCTGGGTATACTTTCCCAGTGCATAATATTCCTTTGCCTTCTCATATTTCAGATCATAATCCTGGCTTTTCAGGAGTTTATCATACTCCCCGCATCCGCTCAGGAAGATCATCATGGTCAGAAGGGACACAAAGAAAATGAGCGTTCTTTTACCCGCCATCATCTGTTTTTTCTTCCCGTTTGATCTGTTCTTTCCGCCTCTTTTTCAAACGCGCAAAGGTAACGAATATTTTCCATTTTTTCAGCGAAAAACGAGAAAATGGATGCAGGAGGTGGAAAATCTTTTTTCATCGGCGGAAAAAGCATAAATTTGCATCCCGATTGTCAACCTGTCTCATCACTAACCCTAAAAGTAGAAACGACTGTGGACCTTTTTGAAAAATTATCGATCAGCAACACCTCCCTGGGCCGGCATCACGAGTATGCCGACGGTTATATGATGTTCCCCAAGCTGGAAGGGGAGATCGAGCCCTGGATGATGTTCCGTGGCAAAAAAGTGCTCACCTGGAGCCTGAACAACTACATTGGTCTTGCCAACCATCCGGAGGTGCGCAAGGTGGATGCCGAAGCGGCCAAGGAGTGGGGGCTGGCCTATCCCATGGGTGCCCGGATGATGTCGGGCCAGACCTCCAAACATGAGGAGCTGGAGCAGCAACTGGCCGACTTCGTGGGCAAGGAGAGCGCCTATCTGCTCAACTACGGCTACCAGGGGATGCTCTCGATCATCGACTCGCTGGTCGACCGCAAGGATGTGATCGTCTACGATTCCGAGAGCCATGCCTGCATCCTCGACGGTCTGCGCCTGCACATGGGCAAGCGCTTCGTATTCCGGCATAACGACATGGAAAACCTCGAAGTACAGCTGAAACATGCCGAGCGGGTGGCCGAACAGACGGGCGGCGCCATCCTGCTCATCACCGAGGGCGTGTTCGGCATGGCCGGCGACCTGGGCCGTCTCGACAAGATCGTGGAACTGAAGAAAAAATACAACTTCCGCATCCTCGTGGACGATGCGCACGGTTTCGGCACCATGGGACCCGAAGGGGCCGGCACCGGCACCCACTTCGGCAAAGAGGTCCAGGACGAGATCGATGTCTACTTTGCCACCTTTGCCAAGGCAATGGCCGGCATCGGCGGCTTTGTCGCCAGCACCCAGGAGGTGGTGCGTTACCTGCGGTTCAACATGCGTTCGCAGATCTTCGCCAAGTCGCTCCCGATGGCGATGGTGGTCGGTGCCATGAAGCGCCTCGAGCTGCTCAAGACCCAACCCGAGCTAAGGGAGAAGCTGTGGCACATCGTCCGCATGCTGCAGGAAGGACTGAAAGAGGCCGGGATGAACATCGGCAAAACCGAGTCGCCTGTAACGCCCGTCTTCCTCGAAGGCAACGAATTCGAAGGGGCCAACCTGGTGGTCGATCTCAGGGAGAATTACAAAGTGTTCTGCTCACTTGTGATCTATCCCGTCGTCCCCAAAGGCACCATCATGCTGCGTCTCATCCCCACGGCTGTCCATACGGAACAGGACGTGCGGTACACCATCGACGCCTTCAAGGCCATCAGCGACAAGCTCAAGTATGGAAAATACAACAAGGAGCGGGTGGTGTTCGAACAGTAACCCCCCGTCCCTTCCTTCTTTGAGAAAGCATAAAAAAAGAGCCTTCCCGGTATGGAAGGCTCTTTTCTTTTACCCTGATGCCGGTCCGGATCATGCCGGATGGGTCTGGGCATATTTTTCGGCCCAATAGCGTTCGGCCTCTATCGCGGCCATGGCACCCGTCCCGGCGGCGGTGATCGCCTGGCGGTATACTTTGTCTTGCACATCGCCGCAGGCAAAGACCCCTTCGACATTGGTACGGGTCGTTCCCGGAACGGTCTTGATGTACCCCACCTCGTCGGTCTCCAGATATTCCTGGAAGATCTCGGAGTTGGGTTTGTGCCCGATCGCCAGGAAGAACCCGTCGATCTTGAGCTTCACCTCCTCCTCTTCGGGGGTACCCCGTTTTTTCACCAGGATGGCACCTTCGACGACCCCGTCGCCATAGAGATCTTTGGTCTCGTGTTCGAAGAGGATTTCGATGTTGGGAGTGTTCATCACGCGATGTTGCATGATCTTGGAGGCGCGCAGGTAGGGTTTGCGGACGATCATGTACACCTTGCGGGCCAGGCCGGCCAGGTAGAGTGCCTCTTCGCAGGCGGTGTCGCCGCCGCCCACCACGGCCACATCCTTACCTTTGTAGAAGAAACCGTCGCAGGTGGCGCAGGCCGAGACGCCGCTGCCAGCATACTTCTTCTCGGCCTCGAGCCCCAGGTACTTGGCCGAAGCCCCCGTGGCGATGATCACCGTATCGGCTTCGATCACCTTTTTGTCGTCGATGACCACCTCACGCGGCATCTTGTCAAAGTTGACCGCCGTGGCCATGCCCCAGCGGATGTCGGTGCCGAAGCGTTCCGCCTGCTTCTTGAAATCCTCCATCATCTGCGGGCCGCTCACCCCCTCGGGATAGCCGGGGAAGTTCTCCACGTCGGTGGTGGTGGTGAGCTGACCACCCGGCTCCATCCCCTGGTACAACACCGGCTCCATGTTGGCACGGGCTGCATAAATGGCAGCCGTGTAGCCTGCCGGACCGGAACCCAGGATCAGACATTTCACATGCTCACGCTCCTGCGGCTTCTGTTCGTTCTTCTCCTGCGGCTCGTCGCCCAGGTTCTCCATTGGTTTGAATAGGCTCATAACTCTCTGTTTTATTTGTTACTACTTACGATCATCCGGTAAGAACGGGCACAAAAATAGCATATCTCCTTGGATTTGGCCCACTCTGATCAATATCCATACCATTTTTTGAAAGCTGAAACTTTTGCAGATTCAAATGCGTTGATTATTTTTGCATCCGCATCTCCCGCAGGGGGGTGTGTGACAAGTTCGGGATGTAGCTCAGCCAGGTTAGAGTACACGTCTGGGGGGCGTGGGGTCGCGAGTTCGAATCTCGCCATCCCGACCGACAGAAAAGGCCGTCATCAGACGGCCTTTTTGTTTTGTGACAAATTGGCAAGACCGTTCCGTTTATCCCCAACGCCTTGAAGGTGTTCCCCGACAGCAGCCCGGTGCAGGACCCGATGAACCGGCAAGGCTCAGACAAAGATCATGTTCCCCGCAAAAAGATCCTGGAAAAGAGGATGTTTCTCCAAGGCAACATGGGTGGTACGCTGCAAGACTTGAGCGATCGTCTCCTCATCTTCGAACAACAATACTTTTGTCCCCAACAGGGAGGTATTGCCCATCTTCAGGATCTTCTCTTCCGGGAAGGGGAGTAATCCGATCTTACGGGTATTGTCAAGGTCGATGAAGGAGCCGAAAGCTCCGGCGATATAGACCGTATCGATCTCTTCAGGACGGAGGCCCAGCTCTTCCATGAGGATCTGCAGGCCGGTGGCGATGGCGCTTTTGGCCAGTTGCAGTTCACGGATATCCTTTTGTGTCAGCCACACCTCCGGGGTCAGATAGAGGCGTTCTTCCGGGAGGGTGATCCGTCCGCCGATGTCGATGGCTCCTTTTTCGAGAAAAACGGCCACGGCGTCGATGAGGCCGCTTCCGCAGATGCCCCGGGCCTTTTCATTGCCGATGATGTGGAGATCCAGTCCTTCCCCGTTGTTCCTTACCGAAGCGATGGCGCCGGTGGTCGCCCGCATCCCCATGAAGATATTGGTACCCTCAAAGGCGGGTCCCGCAGCGGTGGAAGCGCAAAGGATCCTTTCGCCGTCGCTCACGGCGATCTCACCGTTGGTCCCCAGGTCGACCAGTACCTGGCGTTTCTTCTCTCTGTGCATTCCTGTGGCGACGATCCCTGCCAGGATATCCCCTCCCACGAAACTTCCCAGGGTGGGGAGCACCTCCACCTCCGTCGCCGGGAGCGGAAGGCCCAGCTTTTCCGCCTCGATCCTGCAAGCTCCTCCGTAGGGTGTCTCAAAGGGATAAGCTGCCATCGGGGTCAGATCCAGGCCGCAAAAGAGGTGATGCATCACCGTGTTGCCGGCCACAAGGATCTTTCGCACCTCCCTTTCGCCGGCATTTCTCAGCAAATGTTCCACCATTTCCCGGAACTTTTCCCGGATGAGGCGGGTCATCTCGTGTGCGTTTCCCTGTTGCACGGCCTGTTCGATCCGTGAGATGATGTCGCCCCCATACCGCGCCTGGGGGTTCACCCCTGTCTCCGCCGCCAGCACCTCACCCGTGCGGAGGTCGACCAGTTGGGCCACCAGCGTGGTGGTTCCCAGGTCGAAAGCGACGCCGGCCCCCTGCTGCGGACGGAAATGAAAAGGGGTGCTGTCGGCCAGGATGATGGTCTCGAACTGTCCCACCTCCAGGGTGACGTCAGCCCACACACGGCTGCGGCATGCCAGCCTCCAGGGGTCCGCAAGCCCCACGTGTTGCAAGGCCTGGCGGTGCTCTTCATCGACCGGGATCTCCCCCGCCAACACCTTCACCCGACACCCCCCGCACAAGCCTTTTCCCCCACAGGGGAACTCCACCCCGTACGAAAACAGGATATCCTTCAAAGGGGTTCCCGCCACCACCGTTATCTCCCTGCCCAGTGGCTCCAGACGGACAGTATAGTGTTCTTCCATAAAATTTGCAAAAAGATTCCTTTTCCGGATATTTCACAATACCGGATCGTAAAAAAACAATGATCAGCCGATCACGGACTTAAGAGACCAGCGTATCCAAGAACTCTGTCGCGCCTTGCGGATCGGGAGAATAGAAATCGGCTCCGATCTGGTCGCAAAACTCCTGCGACAAAGGAGCTCCTCCCACCATCACGACGGTGTCGGGACTCATGGCCTTGATCTTCTCGGTGATGCCTTTCATGTTGACCATGGTGGTGGTAAGCAGCGCCGACATCCCCACCACAGCACCGGGATGTTCCTCAAGGGCTGCCTTGAACTTCTCAAAAGGCGTGTCGGCACCGAGGTCGACCACTTTCCAGCCGGCTCCTTCGATCATCATGCCGAGCAGGTTCTTGCCGATATCATGCAGGTCACCCTGTACCGTCCCCAGGATGACGGTTCCTTTCTGTTTCACAGAACCGGAGCGAAAGAAGGGTTCGATATGCTTCATGGCCGCTTTCATGGCTTTGGCGGCCATCAGCATCTCTGGCACGAAAGCCCTGCCGGCACTGAATTCCTCGCCGATCAGGTGCATGCCCTTCACCAGAGCTTTCTGCAACACCTCATCAGGGGAAAATCCCATCTTCAGCGCCTCCGCAGTAAGCTCATCGGCCCCTTCCTGCCCTTTCATGTCGGGGGGGTAAGGTGAGTTCTTATCGGCCTTGCCGCGTTTTACCGCGATCGTCAAACGTTCAAGAATGTCTTCCATGGCATAAGAACTTTTGGGGGTATTTTGGGGGTATAAAGATAAAAAAATTCATTTACCTCGCATTTGTCGGTACAGGCAATCGACCTACTCCAGACGGAAACTCACGGTAAGAATGTAAGGTTGCTCCCCTTTTTCCCAGTGTCCATACATCGGGCAAGAATTCCGGATCGGGATAGGCACAGTCCCATCCTACCTTATTTATATTCAGCCGGATGCGTTAACCATATCAGCTGTTCGGCACACCCGTCCGGAAGACCACCACACCGGCTTTTTCTTCCCCGGGAGGTGAAGCAGAAAACAAATAAAACGGAGAAAGAACTAGGGGAATCCACAGAAAAAACGATATGCTTTTGATA
>JAMOUS010000269.1 GCA_027067975.1 Bacteroidales bacterium
GCATAAACCACATGGGTCAGGGATGCAGCCTTTACCCGTGTGCCGCTTTGCATGTGATCACCGGAGATATAGGCGATGACACGGGTGCCGGCATGGCGGTGCTCGCCTGCTCCGCACGAGGAAAAAATGGCCAGGAAGAACATCCATAACAGGACGTTCCACGAACGATCACGCAGTGGCATATAAAGATCTTTCAGATGTGACATGTGACGATTCCCTCCCGTCAGTTCCCAAATATAAATCCAAAATCGCCAATAGAAAAATAAAAGTCTCTCTTCGGGTCATTCTGATGAAGAAAAACCTATTTTCTTAACTTTGTCTTGGAAAACCGAGACAGAGAGATGAAACCGTTGGACCGATATACGCTGGAAGGGCTCAACACCCTGAGCCGTGGAACTTTAATGGAAAGTTTAGGGATAGAATACCTACAGGTGGGAGAAGGGAGGGTAAAGGCTCGGATGCCCGTAGACCGCCGGACGATTCAGCCTGCAGCCAACATTTTGCACGGAGGAGCCAGTCTGGCATTGGCCGAGACCGTCGGCAGTCTCGGCTCGATGCTGATCACCGATATGGGACGTTTCGACGTCCGGGGGGCGGCGCTTTCCGCCAATCATGTACGTCCTGCGACGGACGGCTGGGTCTACGCCGATGCCACCCTCGTCCACCGGGGCCGCAACACCCATATCTGGAACATCGACATCACCAACGAAGAAGGGGATCTGGTTTCGACCGCACGCCTGACCAATTTCATCATTCCCCGTGAACCTTAACAGAATGTCATGATCAACCTGCTCATCAAGACCGGCTATCCTTTTGCCTCGTTCCGTTTTCCGCACGAGAAGGAATTCATCAACATCGTGCAGAACGACAGGCGGGTCGAGACCTTTCAGGCGGAGGATCTTTCTTCCTTGAAGGGCTTTGTGATGGTTCCTTTCGACGTCCGTGGCAGTGCCGGGCCGGTGGTGATCCGGCATGATCTTTCTTACAGCTGGTCGTCGGCACAGGGGGATGCCGGTCCTGTACCCCTGCACTCGAAAGGAGAGGCTCCGCTCCCTTCCGAGCCGACGCGGCAGGAGTACCTGCAGAAGATCGTGAAGATACAGGAAGAGATCCGTGCCGGGCGGGTGCGTAAAGTGGTCCTTTCCCGTCCCCGCGTGGTGAAGATCTCTGAGGAGTTTGATTTCACGCGGTTCTTTCTGAATCTTTCCGAGTCTTATCCGGCCGCTTTCATTTTCTTCGTGCATCTTCCGAGCCTTGGCAGTTGGGCGGGAGCCACGCCGGAGGTGTTGCTGGACAGTACGGGAAGGTACTATGAGACGGCAGCCTTGGCCGGCACCTTGCCGTTGTCTTCCGATCTTTCCGTACCGGAATGGCCTCCCAAGGAGCGGGAGGAGCAGCGGATCGTGTCCGATTATATCCGCGAGGTGCTGGACCGTTCCGGTTTTCCTCCTGCAGAGGTGGAAGGGCCGCACACGGTCATCGCCGGCAAGATGGCCCATCTGGAGACGCTCTTTCGCATCGTCCCTCCGAAGGAGCCCGCCGCGGTGGCCCGCCTGTTGGCAGCATTGCATCCCACCCCTGCGGTATGTGGTTATCCCCGCGATGAGGCCCTGCGCATCATCCTGGCCACGGAGGGTTACGACCGCCAGTATTACACTGGCTATCTGGGTCCGTGGAACACCCCGCATCCTTCGCGTCTCTATGTGAACCTGCGCAGTATGCAGTTCCTCCCCGGGCGGCGCGAGGCGGTCCTCTATGCCGGCGGCGGCATCACGGCCGCCTCCGAGCCTGAGAAAGAGTGGCAGGAGACCGAGCTGAAGCTGGAAACGCTGTTGTCGGTTTTGCAAAAATTACCCAATTTTACCGGGTGAAACCTACCAAAGCATACCTGGGGCTGCTGGCGCGGCTCTGGCACGCGAAAGGGCTCGACACGGTGGTGATCTCCCCGGGGTCGCGCAATGCTCCTTTGATTCAGGCTTTCTGTTCGGTGGCGGGGATACGGTGTCTCTCGATCCCTGACGAGCGCAGTGCAGCATATTTTGCTTTGGGGCTGGCCTTGCGTCACGGCCGGCCGGCGGCGGTGGTCTGCACCTCAGGCACGGCTGCTCTCAACTATGCCCCTGCCGTGGCCGAAGCATATTACCAGGAGGTGCCCCTCCTCGTGCTCACCGCCGACAGGCCGGCCGAGTGGATCGACAAGGGCGACGGCCAGGCCCTCCCCCAGGAGCGGCTCTATGAACCGTTCGTCCGCAAAAGCTTCCGCTACCCCCAGCACATCACCGGCCGGGATGACCTGCAAGGGATGATCGCCCTGGCCAACGAAGCTTACGACGCCACCCTCGTGCCGGCAGCCGGGCCGGTGCATGTCAACTTCCCCTTCACGGAGCCGCTGTACGACCTGAAGCCGGACCTAGACACCCCTTTTCGTCTTACACGGCCGGTGCCGCCGCCGGCATCGCCGGATCCGGCTATGCTCGCCCCCCTGGCACGCGAGTGGCACGAAGCCCCGTCAAAGATGCTGCTGGCCGGCATGATGCCCCCCGACCCCATCCTGGAAAAGCACCTCTCCTCGCCGGCGCAAGATCCTTCGGTGGTGTTGCTCACCGAGACCACCTCGAACCTGTATGTCGAGGGTGCCATCCCCGGCATCGACAAGGTGGTGAGCACGATCACCGAGGCCGAAGCGGAAGCATTCCGGCCGGAACTGCTGGTGACCTTCGGCGGGCATGTGGTGTCGAAGATGATCAAGCGTTTCCTGCGTGACCATCCGCCGCAGCAACATTGGCATATCTCCCCCGACGGCAAGTACCTGGACACCTTCCATGCCCTCACCCGGCCTGTGCGGGCCACCGCGGCGGGCTTCTTCGGGGCGCTCCTCCCCCGTCTCCGGCCGCAGGCAAGCTCCTTTGCCGCCACCTGGCATGAGCGTGACCGCCGCAGTGAACGACGCCATCGTAACTTCCTCTCACGCGCACCTTTTTCCGACCTGACCGCCTTTGCCCTCATCCTGGAACGGCTGCCCGAGGGCAGCAGCCTCCACCTGGCCAACTCCACCCCCGTGCGTTATTCACAACTCTACCGTCCCGCCAAACGTTTCCGCTTTTTCTCCAACCGCGGCGTCAGCGGCATCGACGGCTGCACCTCCACCGCAGCCGGTGCCGCCTTGGATGCCATGGAGGACAACTACCTCATCACCGGCGACATCGCCTTCTTTTACGACCGCAACGGACTGTGGCATGCCCACGTCAGTCGCCGCCTCAAGATCATCCTCATCAACAACGGCGGCGGCGGCATCTTCCGCTTCCTCGACGGTCCCGGACAGACCGGCCACCTCGACCTCTTCGAGACCTCCCACGACCTGCACGCCCATCACGTAGCCCGGCTGTACGGACTGAAATACCTGGACGCAAACGATGAAGAATCGCTAGGAAAGAACCTCGACATTCTCGTCCGGGAGGACGGCCCCGCACTCCTCGAGGTGTTCACACCCCGCGAGAGCAACGGAGAGATCTTGAAAGCCTATTTCGAGAATCTGAAAAAAACATAGTCCCATGGAGAAGAAAAAGAGAGAGTGGAAAACGATCAAAGAGTATGAGGACATCCTCTTTGAGTTCTGGAACGGCATTGCCAAGATCACGATCAACCGGCCGGAGAAGCGCAATGCCTTCCGGCCCGAGACGGTCAAGGAGATGAGCGATGCGCTGGTGATCTGCCGCGAGGATCCGGAGATCTACGTGATCATCCTCACCGGTGCCGGTGACAAAGCTTTCTGCAGCGGCGGCGACCAGTCGGTAAAAGGCCGCGGCGGATATATCGGACGCGACGGCGTGCCCCGCCTGAACATCCTCGACGTGCAACGGCAGATCCGCTCCATGCCCAAGCCGGTGGTGGCCATGGTCAACGGCTATGCCATCGGCGGCGGCCATGTGCTGCATGTGGTTTGCGACCTCACCGTCGCCTCCGACAATGCCATCTTCGGCCAGACCGGCCCGAAAGTGGGCAGCTTCGACGCAGGACTGGGCGCCTCCTACCTGGCCAGCATCGTCGGACAGAAAAAGGCCCGTGAGATCTGGTTCCTCAACAAACAATACACCGCCCGGGAGGCCCTCGAGATGGGACTGGTCAACCGCGTGGTGCCCTTCGACCAACTTGAAGATGCCACCGTGGAATGGTGCAAGATCATGATGCAACGCAGCCCCATGGCCCTGCGCATGATCAAGCTGGGTCTCAACGCCGCTCTCGACGGACAGGTGGGCCTGCAGGAATTCGCCGGCAACGCCACCCTGCTCTATTACCTCACCGACGAAGCTCAGGAAGGCAAACAGGCATTCCTCGAAAAAAGGGAACCGGATTTTAAGAAATTTCCGAAGTTTCCTTAGAGGAGTACTTGGAGGACTTGGAGTAGAAAATGACAGTGGAAAAGATGGGAAAGAAGGCAAGGATCTGGCTGGAGGCGTTCCGGTTGCGGACGCTGCCCCTGGCACTGTCCAGTATCTTTTTGGGAGCGATGTTGGCGGCAGCAGAAGGGAAGTTCCGTCTTCTCACCACTGTGCTGGCAGTACTTACCACACTCTTTCTGCAGATCCTTTCCAACCTGGCCAATGATTACGGCGACCACAGGCATGGTCTGGACAGTGAGGGCCGAAGGGGACCCGTACGTACGCTTCAGTCGGGCGCTTTATCTCCCAAAGAGATGAGGCGGGCGATCGTGACATTCGCTTTGTTGTCGTTGTTCAGCGGTGTAGGACTGATCCTCTCTTCCACGGCGGGCCGTTTGAACGTGGCGGCACTCTTTTTTCTGCTGCTGGGTTTGGGGGCCATTGCGGCAGCCATCAAATATACGGTGGGAAAGCACCCGTACGGCTATCAGGGGCTGGGGGACCTGTTCGTACTGCTCTTTTTCGGACTGGCCGGCGTGGGAGGCACTTACTATCTCAATGCGCATACTCTCCCCCTGCGTATCCTGCTGCCGGCAACGGCCACAGGGCTGTTGGCCACCGGCGTGCTGAACCTCAACAACATGCGCGATGCCGAAGACGACAGCCGCAAAGGGAAGCACACCCTTGCCGTGATCCTGGGGAAGAGGGGGAGCCGCACGTACCATGCATTCCTGCTCTTCTTTCCCCTGTTGCTGGGCATCGCCTACGTGTTCCCCCAATACCGCTCGCCCGGACAGTTGCTTTTTCTGATCACCACTCCTTTTCTGGTGGCAAACCTGCGAAGAGTGTTTCGCAGCCCCTCGCCTGCACACCTCGACCCCCTGCTGCGGCAGTTGGCCCTCACCACCCTCCTCTTCTCCCTGACCCTGGGTCTTGGCATGCTGATCTTCTGAAACCCATAAGAAAAAAAAAAGAGCAGGGGGGAAAGGTCCCCCTGCTCTTT
>JAMOUS010000270.1 GCA_027067975.1 Bacteroidales bacterium
TAACGGAGGCTCCCAAAGGTACCCTCAGCACGAATGGTAACCGTGCGTAGAGTGCAATGGCATAAGGGTGCTTGACTGTGAGACAGACAAGTCGAGCAGGTACGAAAGTAGGGCATAGTGATCCGGTGGTTCCGTATGGAAGGGCCATCGCTCAAAGGATAAAAGGTACTCCGGGGATAACAGGCTGATCGCCGCCAAGAGCTCACATCGACGCGGCGGTTTGGCACCTCGATGTCGGCTCGTCACATCCTGGGGCTGGAGAAGGTCCCAAGGGTTGGGCTGTTCGCCCATTAAAGTGGCACGCGAGCTGGGTTCAGAACGTCGTGAGACAGTTCGGTCCCTATCTGTTGCGGGCGTTGGAGATTTGAGGAGAGCTGCCTCTAGTACGAGAGGACCGAGGCGGACAAACCTCTAGTGTACCTGTTGTGGCGCCAGCTGCATCGCAGGGTAGCTATGTTTGGAAGAGATAAGTACTGAAAGCATCTAAGTACGAAGCTCACTCCAAGATGAGATCTCCTTTGAGGGTCGTCAAAGACGATGACGTCGATAGGCCGCAGGTGTAAAGGCAGCAATGTCAAAGCCGAGCGGTACTAATTACCCGAATGCTTTCCAACAGCTGACCTTTTAAGACTTTCTTCCAATATGTTAAAATATCACCCCGGCATGTCCGGGGAAAAAGCTTAAGGTGGCTATAGCGGTGGGGTTCCACCTCTTCCCATTCCGAACAGAGAAGTTAAGCCCACCAGCGCCGATGGTACTGCGAAAGCGGGAGAGTAGGTCGCCGCCGAACTTTTACAAAACCTCCATTCCCCACGGAATGGAGGTTTTTTCTTTTTTCCTTTTCCTATCTTTGCCTCCATGAGACACGCCGTCCTGCTCATAGGGTTCCTGTATCTGGCCATCCCCCTCGGGGCTGCCACCCCCGACTCGGTCAAGACCCGCCAAAAGGTCGTGGCCTGGCAACTCAACGACGAGGAAAGGATCCTCCCCGCCGCCCGCGACACCCTCGTCGCCGGATTTGAAGTGTTCGACCCCGCTTACCTCTATTACCGCTACCCCATCAAGACCGGTAACATCGCCTCCCCTGTTACCTCGGCGTGCTTCCCCGAACAACCCCGCCCCCTTGACGACATCGCCCTGCGTTATTACGAGCCCTACCTATTCGTCCCTGACCGGCAGATATATTTCCGTGCCCGCTCCCCTTTTACCCAACTTACCTATACTTCCGCAGGACAAAAGGTCAATCAGGAACAGATCCTCGACGTGCTTCACACCCAAAATGTCAACAAGGCCCTCAACCTGGGGTTTCTGTTCAACATCCTCTCCGGCGAGGGACAATACAGCTTTCAGCAGCAGAAGAAGAACTCTTTCACCCTCTTCGGCAGCTACATCAAAGGACGTTATGCCGGCTTTGCGCATGTGAGCTGGAACCGTATCAAGCAGCAGGAGAACGGAGGGATCCGCGACCCACGCGATCTGGAGACCATGCAGCCCAAGGATGTACCCATGCACTTGGGATACGAAAGTCAGGCCCGCTCGCGGATCAAGAACTTTAACTTCCAGTTGCTCAACTATTACGCTTTCGGCACGTTCCAGAAAAAAGATTCCTCCCGCAGCAGGGAAAGGATGATCCCCGAGCTCCCGCAGGGTTGGGGACGGTTGGTATACAAAATGAAGTTCGAGCGTACGGGCCGTGCCTATATCGACGAATACCCCCGTTCGGGATTTTACCGGAATATCTATTACGACTCCCTCCTGACCTATGACACCACCTACTTCCGCAAATGGGAGAACGAGGTGGCGCTCGAGCTGCAGAGCAACCCGGAACGCAAGTTCTCCCTGGGCAGCCGTTTTGGTTTGGTCAATGAGATGATCAAATATGCCGAGAACGGTGCGTGGGATACGATCGTCCGGAAAGGCGACTCACTCGTGACGAGGATGCACGAGCATAAGCATAACAATACCGCATTGTTCGGGCGTATCTACAACGACATCGGCGGTCATTTCAGCTGGAGCGCCACGGGAAAGGTCTATTTGCTGGGATACAAGGCCGGCAATACGGAGTTCAGCGGCGAGATCCGCCAGCGTTATGGCAGCCGGCGACCCATGGAGATGCGATTGTTCGGGCATCTTTACATCACCCGTCCGGTGTTCCGTCTGAACTATCTTACCTCGAACCATTTTATTTGGGATTATGACTTCCACTTCACCAAAGAGATCCAGGCCGGGGCTTCGTTGCGTCTGCCTGCCTGGCACATGGGGGCCGAGTTCCAGTCCTTTTTTCTGAACCGGTATGTGTATTTCGATACCGCCGCCCTGCCGGCACAGTATGACGGATCGATCGTGCTTTACAGCCTCGAGCTTAACAAGGATTTCCATCTCTGGCACTTTTCTTTTCTCAACAATATCTGCCTGCAGCAGTCTAGCAACACCTCCGTGCTGCCGCTTCCTTTTTTCAATGTTCGCCATACCACCGCCTTCAACCAGGACATACGTTTTCCCAAGACAGGAGGACTGATCCGCATGCAGGTGGGTTTCGACCTTTACTATCAATCGCGTTGGTATGCCTATGCTTACATGCCTGCGACGGGACAGTTCTACCTGCAGAAAAAACAGAAGATTGGCGACTATCCTTTCATGGATGCTTTTATTAACATGAAGATCCAGCGGCTTCGCTTCTTCTTCAAGGTGCAGCACTTTACCTCCCCTCTCCTCGGACCGCACTATTTCACCGTGGCCGGCTATCCCATGAACCAGCTTTTCTTTAAGATCGGCTTCTCCTGGACCTTTTACGATTGATGGGGAGGACATCTTTTTCTTGCACGTTGTTCGGAGGGTGGAGGATTTTTCGTAAATTCGTGTAAGCATCCTTCATCTGCGAAGAATGAAAAAGTTCATTCCTGCCTTTTTGTTCCTTTCTTTCCTCTTTTCTCCGGCGCTTTTGACAGGGTGCCGGCATCCCCGGGAAAAAGAAAAAGCCACTCATCAAGAGACGCTGCGTGACTGGCCGCAGATACAGGCTTCCGGGAAGCTGGTGGCCTTGACCGACTTTAATTCGACCGACTATTTTATATACCGGGGGGAGCCGATGGGATATCAGTACGAATTGTTGAAGGCGCTGGCGGAATATCTCAATATCGATTTGGAGATCACCGTCGATAACGACCTGGAACGCTCGTTCCGGAAATTGCAGGAAGGGAAATGCGACCTGATCGCCATCAATCTGACCGTCACCACCGAGCGGAAGAGGATTCTGCGTTTTACCCATCCCATCGGACAGACACGACAGGTGCTCGTGCAGCGAAAACCCAAAGGCTGGCGGCAGATGACCCTTGACGCCATCAACAAGTCCCTGATCCGCAATCCGCTCGACCTGGCCGGCAAGACGGTCTATGTGCAAAAGAACAGCAGCTATGCCGAACGGCTGCGGAACCTCGCCGAAGAGATCGGCGATACGATCCATATCGTTGAGGTGGACGAAGAGGTGGAACGGCTTATCAAGATGGTGGCCGACGGAGAGATCGACTACACCGTGGCCGACGAGAACGTGGCACAGGTGAACAGCACCTATTATTCGATTCTCGATGTGCGGACGGCCATCAGCTTCCCGCAGAAACTTGCCTGGGGCGTTCGCAAAGAGGGTAGCGACGAGTTGCTGCGCATGGTCAATGCCTGGATCGACAGTTACCGCAAGACTCTCGACTATGCCTTAATCTACAAGAAGTATTTCAAGAATCCCAAATCGAAGGTGCGTGTGCGGAGCGACTATTTCGTTCTGGGCAACGGGCGGATCTCCCCTTACGATGATCTCATCCGCCGCTGCAGCGATACACTTGGCTGGGACTGGCGGCTGCTGGCTTCGATGATCTACCAGGAATCGCATTTCGATCCCAAGGCGGTTTCGTGGGCGGGAGCCATGGGACTGATGCAGATCATGCCTTCGACCGTCAAAAGGTACCATGTGAAGGATCCTTTCGACCCGGAAGAGAATATCCGCACGGGCGTGCGATTCCTCCAGTGGATCAACTCGCTCTTTGACGAAACGGTCCTCGACGATGAAGAGCGCATCAAGTTCGTACTGGCCTCCTATAACACCGGTCAGGGACATATCAAAGATGCCATGCGTCTGGCGGAGAAATATGGCGACGACAAAACCTCCTGGGAGGTGGTGAAGGAATATGTGCTGAAACTTTCCCGGGAAAAGTATTTCCTCGATCCCGTCGTGAAATACGGCTATTGCCGTGGCGACGAACCGGTCAACTATGTCGACCAGATCCTTGATCGGTACGAACATTACAAGAACATTGTGCAGGAGTAGAGGAAACCGGGAAGCTCGAAAGGTTTATAAGTCAAAAGCTGTCAACTCGTGGACTTCGGATCCCGGATCATTCGTACCGTATCGTCTTCACCGGTGAGATGCGGGCGATGAGGTAGGAGGGGAGGATGAGGATGGTAACAATGATGAGGAGGGTTCCGGCATTGAGTCCGAGGATGATCCACGGGTCGAAGTTGATCGGCACGCTTTTCAGGTAGTATGTGGAGGGATTGAGGTGGATCAGTTTGAAGCGGTCTTGCAGCCAGCACAGTCCCAGTCCGATGATGTTCCCCCAGAACAATCCCCGCACCACGAGGTAGGCCGACTGGTAGAGGAAGATCTTGCGGATGCTCCAGTTGGTGGCGCCCAGGGCCTTCAGGATGCCGATCATGTTCATCCGTTCGAGGATGAGGATCAGCAGGCCGGAGATCATGTTGAAGCCTGCCACCAACAGCATCAGAACGAGGATGATCCAGACGTTGGTGTCCTGGAGGTTCAGCCAGTCGAAGATCTGGGGATATTTTTCCACGATGTTCTCCACCCGCAGACGGGTCCCCTCTTCGTTGAAACGGGTGCCTACCTTTTCCCGCACGAGCCAGGTCATCATCTCCAGGTCGCGAAAGCGATCGACGGTCACTTCGAAGCCGCTCACCTGGTCGGGCTTCCAGTTATTGAGCTTTTGGATGTGTTTGATGTCGGCCAGGACGAAGGTGCGGTCGAAATCCTCGAGGCTGGTCTCATAGATGCCGGCGATGCGGAAACGGCGCAGGCGGGGCGGGTCCTGCACGAAATACATCGTGAACGATTCGCCCACCTTCAGTTCCAGCATGTCGGCCAGCAGGCGGGAGATCAGCACCTCATTGGTGCGGGCCGTGTCGGTGACGCGGAAGATATGGCCTTCGACCAGGTTTTTCTCGAAAAAACTCCAGTCGAAGTCTGGTCCCACCCCTTTCAGTACCACGCCCTGGATCTCTTTGTCTGTTTTG
>JAMOUS010000271.1 GCA_027067975.1 Bacteroidales bacterium
ATCCGGAGATTTTTTACCGGTCCGGTTCTATTTGTTTTTCAGGAGGAGGTCTTTGAGGGTGCGGAGGGCAAAGTAGATGTGTGCTTCGACCGTTTTGACGGAGAGGTTCAGCTTTTGGGCGATCTCTTTGTATTTTAATCCTTCGATGCGGTTCAGCAGGAAAACCTCTCGGCAACGGGGAGGCAAGGAGTCGATGGCCTGCCGGATTCTTTCTTCCATCTCTTTGGTGACCAACACCTCGTGGGGATTGTCCATATGGCCCCAGGAAGCAAGTTGCTGAGCTCTGAGCTGTTCACTGCGCTCCGTGAAAAAGCGTGTCCAATGTTTCTGCCGCTTCAGGAGGTCGAGACAGTGGTTCCGGGTGGCAATGTATAGGTAGCTTTTCAGGTGAAGATCGTCGGGCAGGTTCTCCCGGATCTCCCACATCTTCATGAAAACATCCTGGACCACCTCCCGGGCTTTCTCTTTGGAGAACAGAAAATGCTGGGCGTAGTCGGTCAGATGGTGATAGTTCTCCTTGTATATCGCTTCAAAGAGCTCGGTATCCCCTTTCTTGAGTTGTTTGATGATATAATTGACCTTTTTGCCCATATTCCCCGTGATGCGGAGACGAAAGTTACGAAAATATTTTCCCTTTTGGAGGATCGTTACTCCGGGAGGCGTCATATCCGGAGATATTCGATGAAAAACCGCCGGAGCGGGACATGCTCATCGACCTTACTACAGGGGGATAGTTCCCTGAGGGGATGTTCACTCCCGGCAGCCCAATGGCCGGCCGGTTACTCCGCTCGCAGGGAACCACGGTCCGTGCCTCGATGCGGCCGTAACATTCCTGTAACCGCTCTTGTCATCTCCCGACCTGTTGCCATAACGAACACTGTGTCCCTCGAACTCACCGGACCAGCGGGGATGGGAGGGATGAACACCTCCTGGGCTGTCAACGGAAGCACTCCTGCCGGGAAAGAGTGATATAAGTGGTCTTGGATCTTGTCAATGTTGAAAAACTATACTTCCAGGGGTGGCTGGCCGTTGAACTCCCGGATGGCGTTGAACATGGCGATGATGTTCTCCGGTGGCACCTCGGGGAGGATGTTGTGGACCGTGTTGAAGACGTAACCGCCGCCGGGGGCGAAGATCTCCAGCCGTTCGAGCACCATCTTGCGCACCTCTTCCGTTGTGCCGCGGTTGAGGACGTAGGCGGTCTCGATGCCGCCGCCCCAGAAGGTGATGTCTTTGCCGAACTCCCGCTTCAGCCGTTCCGGCTCCATCCCTGCCGCGTTGGTCTGCACGGGGTTGAGGATCTCGATGCCCGCCTCGATGAGATCGGGGATCATCTGGTAGACCGAACCGCAGGAGTGGAGGTAGGTGTGCATGCTGCTGTGGGTGTGCACATATTCGGCCAATTGCTTATGACGCGGCTTGAAGAGACGGCGGTAGATCTCCGGGTCCATGAAGGGACCGTTCTGCGTGCCCAGGTCGTCGCCGAAGCGGACGATGTCGACCACATCGCCCACCCAATGGCAGATCTTTTCGAGCGTCTCCATGTGCACCTCCATGAGGGCGTCGAGGAGACGCTCCACCTCGTCGGGCTGGATCACCAGGTCCATCAGAAAGTTGTCCATGCGGCGGAGGAAGGTGCCCCACTCGAAGAGGTTGCAACCGGCGCCGATGAGCAGGGCCCGGTCGGTCGACTCTTTCAGTTCGATGCATCTTTTCCGCAGGTTGGGCCAGAAGTCGGGATCGTCGGCACGGTCCCACGGCGCCGTGGGGAAGGCGGCCCAGATGGCTTCCGACATCGCCTCACGCAGACCGGAATAGTCGGAAGGATAACCGTCGAGATAGGGAAAATAGACCTGGTCGAAGAAGGTGCCGCCGGCGGGCATGCGAGCGATGTAACGTCCCTGGCGGTCGTAGGCCTTCCAGGAACCGTCTTCCAACTGCTCGGGATGGAACCATCGGGGGTAATAGGCTTTCCGGCCATCGGCCAGCACGGTGGGATGCCACCACGACGGGTCGGTGTTGAAGGCCCTCCCCACGTCGATGACGTCGATCTCGAAAAGGTCGAGGATCTCGTCGTCAGGTTCGGCGAGCTGCTGTACCACATCATATACCCTTACGGGCAGGTCGAGGCCGAGGTGTTCGACCAGGTTGCCATAAGCGATGGCCGAGATGCCCGAGCTGGGGGTCGAGCCGAAATCCACCGGCACCCTGTCGGGTTCCTGGTGGGCGATCGCTTTCAAGATACGTTCACGGGGGGTCATGATCGTAAGATTTTATGGGTTAGTGTTCAGGATCTTTTCTTTCAGGGTGGGGGCGGCCACCACGAACCAGGGGTTGTGGAGGTCTTCCTTGTTGAACCGCACGGGGCTGCCGTCGGTTTGGGTGATGGTGCTGCCGCTTTCTGTGACGAGGGGCACGGCGGCGGCGATGTCCCACTCCATGGTGGGGCCGAGGCGGGGATAGAGGTCGGCTACCCCCTCCGCCACGCGGCACAGCTTGAGCGAGCTGCCTGCCGCCACCGTCTCGTAGGGCGTCTCCTCGCCCAACACACGCCGGATATAGGCTTCGGTCTCGGGAGAGAGATGCGAGCGGCTCACCACCACACGTAGCACCCCCTCATGCCGGGGGAGGGGAAGCCGCACGGCCCCTTCCGGAGGAAAGGGAGTGCCGGGGGCCGGCAGGGTCGTAGCGTCGACCCCGTCGAGACGGTAAGCTCCCTGCCCCCGCCGGGCAAAGTAGAGCTGCCGGAAAACGGGTAGATAAACTACCCCCGCCACCGCCTCGTTCCCTTCGATGAGGGCGATGTTGACCGTGAATTCGTCGTTTTTCTTGATGAACTCCTTCGTGCCGTCGAGGGGATCGACCAGCCAGAACCGCTTCCACTTCCGCCTCTGTTCATAGGGGATGGAGCGGCTCTCCTCGCTCAGGATGGGGAGACCTGTGGGGGAGAGGGTCTTGCGGATGAGGGTGTCGGCCCGGCGGTCGGCCAGCGTCAGCGGCGAGTGGTCGTCCTTGTAGGTGATCTCCCGGTCGTCGCGATGGTATACCTCAAGGATCGCCTCTCCGGCGAGGAGGGCGGCACGGACGGCAGAGAGGAAGATATCGTCGGCAGTGTTCATCATCAAAAGTATTTGTATGTGAGGATCACAATGGTGACCGCCATGTACATCACCGTCAGGGGCAGACCGATGCGGAAGAAGTCCTTGAACTGGTATCCTCCCGGGCCGTAGACCATGAGGTTGGTCTGGTAGCCGATGGGGGTGAGGAAGTTGGCCGCGGCGGCATAGGCGACGGTGAGCACGAAGGGGATCACCGGCAGATGCAGTTGCAGGGAGATGGTCAGGGCGATGGGGATCATGATGGTCACGGCCGCCTTGTTGGTGACATAGGCCGCCAGCAGGGCGGTGACCACATAGATGGCCGTGAGCACGGCCACCTCGCCGTAGGGGATGAAGAGAGCAATGAAATAGCGGGCGGCCAGGTCGGCCGCACCCGTCTTGATCATCGCCGTCCCCAAGGCCAGCGACATCACGATGATCAGCCCCAGGTTGTAGTCGATGCCTTTGGCCACCTCCTTGGGCTTGGCGATCTTCAGGATCATCACCACCATCAGCAGTACCACCAGCGTCATGAAGAGCGAGACCACCTTGAAGGCAGCCAGGATGATCGAGAGGATGAGCCCGCCCAGGAGGATGAAGATCTTCCACTTTTCCACCTTTTCCATCTCCTGGACATTGGAGATGAAATAGAAATCGTGGGTGTTGCGTGCGCGCGCCTGGAAGTCGGCGCCGGTGTACAGCAGCAGCACATCCCCGGGCTGCAGGACGGTGTCGCGGATGCGGGGGGGCACCTTCTCCTCGTTGCGGTAGATGCTGATGACCGCCGCATCGTACAGGGCCCGGAAGTTGACGTCGGCCAGCCGTTTGTTGATCATGGAGGAGTTGGGGGAGATGACGATCTCGATGATGTTGGTCTTGCGCTTGCGTTGCAACATGCCGGCCGAGGGGATGGTGAGTCCGTACTCCGGCTTGGTGAGCAGGGAGATCTGGTTGTTGTCGCCGGCGAAGGTGAGACGGTCGCCCTTTTCGATGACCAGGTTGTTGCTCACCACGAAGATGCGCTTGCCGTGGCGGTGGATCTCCACCAGGTACATGCCGGGCAGGTTGCGCAGTCCCGACTCTTCGATGGTCATCCCCACGAGGGGGGAGTTGTTCTTTACCTGCACTTCGATGAAGTAGGTGCGTTTCCCCGGCGGTTCTTCATCGTCGTGGGCGGTGCGGGCGGGGAGGAGGTGTTTCCCGGCCACGAGCAGGTATATGCCGCCCAGGAAGATCATGGGCACTCCCACCCAGGCGAAGTCGAAGATACCCAGCGAAGGAAGACCCGGGATGAGATGCTGGTCGGTGATCATCCCGTTGACGATGAGGTTGGTCGAGGTGCCGATGAGGGTGGAGGCCCCTCCCAGGATGGCTGCATACGAGAGAGGAATGAGCAGACGCGAAGGGGAGATGTTGTAACGCCGGCTCCAGGTGCGTACATACGGCATCATCACCGCCACCAAGGGGGTGTTGTTCAGGAAAGCCGAAAAAAATGAGACCATGAAGACCATCCGGCGCATGAAACCATTGTACGAACGGGCCTTCCGGAAATAACGGTCGAACACCAACTCGGTGATGGCTGTCTTGCGGATCACCTCACCCAGCAACAACAACAGGATGATGATCATCACCTGCTCGTTGGCGAAGCCGGCCAGGATCTCCGAGGGGGTGAGGATGCGGAAGAAACCCAGTACCACCACCCCCACAACAAACGTGAACGCCGGAGGCATCAACCCCGTGTACAAGGAGACGATGATGTAGATCAAGACGATGAATACCAGAACGATCTCAAATGTGATCATGCCTACCCTCCGGCCAGGTGTGAAACATCCAGATGACGAACCTCAAAAATAAGAAAAAACAATGGAAAACACCGGAGACGGAGGGGTAGAGTACTTGGAGTACTTTAAGGAGTGACTAAAGTGATAAGTTACGAGTGACTAAAGTCAGTGAGTCCCGTCTTTCGCGAGGCGAAGCCGAAGCGGAAGACGTTGGACGAACTGATCCCGACACGAAGTCGTCGGGATTGAAAGTTACAAGTGCCTAAGATCAGTGACACCCGGATTCTGCAAGGCGAAGCCGAAGCGGAATCTGCCGGTGGCCTGACTCCATACTCGATACTCGATACTCCATACTCCATACTCCATACACCACTTTTGCCTTTTGCCTTAACCCTTTTGCCTTACCGGCACAGTTCT
>JAMOUS010000272.1 GCA_027067975.1 Bacteroidales bacterium
CTCTCCAATACAAACAGTCCCAACAGTGACGGCTTCCTGTTCCACTATGTATATCCTCTTTCGGTGGCCATAAAAACCACAGCGGTTTCCTGTCCGGGCGGCTCTGACGGTTCAGCCGTCGCAACGCCATATTTCGGCACTTATCCATACACTTATGTCTGGAGTTACGATGACGGCTCGGCCGATTCCACCTTGACCAACGTCCCGGAAGGGGATTACTGGGTGAAGGTCATCGACGCCAACAACAAGAGCGACTCGGTAGCGTTCCACATCTCGGCCCCCGCCCCCATCAAGGTCACCGCCAACATCATAGATGTCAACTGTCCGGGTGACAATGATGGATCCATCGACATTACGGTCACAGGAGGGACTTCTCCCTATACCTACTTGTGGAGCACATCAGACGGTTCAGGACTGGACCAGAGCGCCGAGGATCAAAGTGGCCTCACCGCAGGTCATTATTCCCTCCGAATTACAGATGACCATACCTGTACCAAAGACACCTCTTTCACCGTCAATCAACCCGAACCTTTCACATTTGCCGGTTCTTCAGTAACGGATATCACCCGACCTCCCGGAGCCAACGGTGCCATCGACCTAAATGTACAAGGCGGGACACCGGGTTATACCTACTATTGGGAAGGTCCGTCTGGGTTCACGGCCACAACCGAAGATATCAGCAATCTTGATGCAGGGGGCGATTACAAAGTTACGGTCAAAGACCAAAATTCATGTTCCAGCGATACCACTTTCCTGGTCAATGACCATACGGCTCTGATCGCTTCCATCGATTCCACACGCGACGTCAGTTGTTACAACGGAACGGACGGCTATGCCCATGTAGTGGTGACGGGCGGTTCCGGCAACTACTCTTACTCCTGGACCAATAGTGTGGGCAATCCGGTGGGAAGCAACTCCCCAACCCTGGAAGATGTCCCTGCCGGCACCTATATTGTGACAGTCACCGACAATTCTGACGGGAGAACCGCCACCACCTCCGCGAAGATTTCCCAGCCCTCGGAAGAACTTACCTTGCAGCTTTCCAACGTGCAGAACATCACCTGCAACGGAGCCAACAACGGCAAGATCGATATCAGTGTCTCGGGAGGTTGGGTCCCTTACACTTTTGAATGGACCGGCCCCTCATCGTTCACCGCCAATACGGAAGATGTCTCCGACCTTGCTCCGGGTTATTATGGGATAACGGTCGTCGATGCCAAAGGCTGCGTACGTAAACTGACCAACATCGAGATCAAGGAACCGGATCCGTTGGTGGTAAACATCGACATTACCAAGGAGATCCTTTGTCATGGGGAACTTACCGGTGAGTTGAAGGCTACCGTCACAGGGGGTACCCTTCCTTATTCTTACCTATGGAACGATCCGGGTGCCCAGACAACCCCGACAGCCAGTTATCTGGAAGCCGGCACCTACACCGTCACCGTCACGGATGCCAACAAGTGTAAAAGTATTGCCACCAAGACGATCACACAACCCGATCCCATCACCGTCACGGCTGTTGTAAATGACGTCACATGCGCCGGGAATGCTGACGGATCCATCATAACCTCTGTGACAGGGGGAACCGCACCTTTCAATTACCTTTGGACTCCCGGTAACATCACTGCAAAAGACCTCACCAATGCCGCTCCGGGGGATTATACGCTCACCATCACCGATGCCAACAATTGCTCTTCATCCGAAGATTATACCATCCATGAACCTCCGGCTGTGGTGATCGATTCCGTCGCCGTGACCGACATAACGGGTTGCCATGGGAACACCAACGGGGCATTGGTGATTTATGCTTCCGGTGGGACAGGTGATCTGGAATATTCCATCGACGGTGGAAGCAACTGGCAGATCAACAATGCCTTCAACGGATTAGGTGCAGGGGACTATACTGTGGTCGTGCGGGATGTCAATGGTTGTACGACAACGGGCGCTTCCTACACCCTCACCGACCCGCCCGCCCTTACCATCCAGCATCAGGTAAACGACATTACTTGTCACGGAGCCCAGGACGGCCGGATTGTGTTCACCGTTTCCGGAGGAACCCGGCCCTATAGTTATTCTGTCGACGGGGGAAACACCTTCCAGAACGATAGTGTGTTCTCCGGTCTTGCCCACGGAGTGTACGACCTCGCCGTCCGCGATGGCAACGGATGTGTCACCCCAGGGGAAACGGTCCAGGTCAATGAACCGGATCCCATTGCCATTGTCAGTGCTGAAGCCACTCCCACCTGCCCGGGTGACAAAGAGGGTGCGATCACGGTGACCGCCTCCGGCGGTGCCACTCCCCTGCTCTACAAGCTTATCAATGCCGAAGGTGTCCCTGTCGACAGCAACCAGACAGGATCTTTCTCCGGCCTGGAGATCGGCGCTTATCACGTAAGCGTAAATGATGCCAACCGGTGCGGACCCGTCCTGAGTGAGGAGATCGTCATTGAACAAGGCTCCAATTGCTCGCTCGTCATCTACAATGCCTTCAGCCCGAACGGGGATGGTAAGAATGACGTATGGCACATCCAGGGGATCCAGGCCTACCCCGAATGTATCGTGAAAGTTTTCAACGTATGGGGGAAACAGGTCTTTTCCTCTAAAGGATATACCGAACCCTGGGACGGCACCTTCAATGGGAAAGAATTGCCGGCAGGCACTTATTACTACATCATCGAACTGGGTCCCGGAGAGAAAACCTATTCCGGCACCGTGAATATCGTCAAATAGGAATTAGTGATCATCAACCTGTGAAAAGAGCTGAACCATGAAAAAACCGCTGATCCCGATCATAATGCTCCTTCTGGCTCCCCTTGTGGGTCTTGCTCAACAATTCCCCGTCGTCTCGCAGTACAACTGGGACCAGTATCTCGTGAATCCAGCCGCTGCCGGGAGCACCGATTATGCACCCATCACGCTGATGATCCGGAAAATGTGGGTCGGAGTCGACGACTCTCCCTCCATCCAAACCCTCAGCAGCAACATCATGGTCGCTGACCGGATGGGGGCAGGGCTGAAACTTTTCAACTTCTCTCAAGGACCGCTCCGGAACACTGGATTTGAAATGACCTATGCCTACCATATTCCTCTCAGCGAGAACGGCCCCACCCTCTCTTTCGGACTGACAGGATCCTTCTATCAGTATTACCTTGCAAAAGATGAATTGAACATGGAGGATCCCACCGACCCTGTGTTGCTGGGTGATACGAAAAAATTTGTGCCCGATGCCGACTTCGGAACCCTTTTGTACGGAGAGAATTACTTCGTGGGACTCACGGTGGCCAGCCTTTTTCAGGGAAAGATCAACCTGGGAAACGAAGGGGTCTCGCAACAAAAAAAGGTGAGACATTACTACCTCAACGGTGGTTACCGCTTCGAGGTGAACGACAACATCTCCCTGCAACCTGCCATGATGATGAAACTTATCGAAGCAGGAGTGTTTCAGGCAGATATCCAGATGACCGCCATCTTCAGCAAAATGATCCACTTCGGATTGATGTACCGCACAGGGGATGCCGTCGGGATCCAGGTAGGCTATCAAAATGACAACCTCATCTTTGGGTACAATTATGATATTGCGGTTTCTGACATCCGCACCCAGACAAGCGGCAGCCATGAGATCGTCTTTATCTACAAGCTTCCGAACTTTATCATGAAGAAATAGTTTCAAGACCATTCTTTTGAAAAAAGGTGCCCGTAGGCACCTTTTTCTTTTTCTCATTTTTCCGGACGATATACGTTTTTGGTCAATATTCATTAGTTTAGCCCACCGAAAAAGTCTGTGGAAAATGAATATTTTGGTTCTTGGTTCAGGAGGTCGTGAACATGCATTGGCCTGGAAAATCGCACAAAGTCCTTTAACCGACATGCTTTATATTGCCCCCGGCAATGCCGGCACATCTCAGGTTGGGCAAAACGTTCCGCTCGATCCCGGCGATTTTCCTGCCATCGAAGGTTTCATTCTGGAGCATGATATCCAAATGCTGGTGGTAGGTCCGGAAGACCCCCTGGTCAAGGGAATTTATGATTATTTCCGGAGTCAGTATCGTTTTTCAGGACTTTTTATCATCGGCCCCTCACGGGAAGGAGCCCAGTTGGAGGGCAGCAAAGCTTTTGCCAAGACTTTCATGCAGGAAGAGGGGATCCCCACGGCCCAATATCGCACCTTTTCTGCAGCAGAAAAGGAGGAAGCCAAAAAATTCCTGCACGAACTTTCCGCACCTTATGTTCTGAAAGCCGACGGTCTGGCAGCAGGGAAGGGAGTACTGATCCTTGACACCCTGGAAGAAGCAGAAAGATCCCTGGATGAGATGTTCAAAGGAAAATTCGGTGAAGCCGGCAAAAAAGTGGTCATTGAAGAGTACATGAAAGGGATCGAATGTTCTGTTTTTGTCCTTACCGACGGTTCATCCTATCTTGTTCTCCCCGAGGCCAAGGACTATAAAAGGATCGGCGAAGGGGATACCGGCCTGAACACAGGGGGGATGGGAGCGGTCTCACCCGTTCCTTTTGCCGACGTCGAATTCCTGCGCAAAGTGGAAGAAAGGATCATCCGTCCGACCATCGAAGGTTTGAAAAAAAGAAAGATCATTTACCGTGGGTTTCTTTATCTCGGTTTAATGAATGTCGATGGTGATCCCTATGTGGTTGAATATAACGTACGGCTGGGCGACCCGGAGGCCGAAGCCGTAATTCCGCGGGTCGACCAGGACATTGTCCCTCTTTTCCAGGCCCTTGCAACAGGGAATCTGGACACCCTGGAACTCCGCATCCACAAAGAGACCGTCGCCACGGTCATGCTGGTATCCGGAGGATATCCCGGCTCATACCCAAAAGGAAAAAAGATCATTTTCCCCGCTACCCTGCCGGAACATACGGTACTGTTCCACGCCGGCACGAAAAATACGGACGATGGAATCGTCACCGCCGGAGGTCGCGTACTTGCCATCAGCTCTTATGGGAAAGACATGCAGGAAGCCCTCGCCCGCTCCTATGAGGTCGCTGAACAAATCGAGTTCGAAGGAAAGTACTATCGCAAAGATATCGGTTTCGACCTGTTGTAAAGATGTTAAAGACTTTTCAGGGCTACCGTCCACGGCAAATGTTTTGGGTGACATTTTTCGCCACCCTTTTTTGGGTTCCTTCCTTTATAGCTCCTTCTCTTTTCCCTCTTCGCCATTTCGTCGTTCCGGCAGGACCCTTCTCCCCATTTTTGTCTACTTCTTTACATCATCTTCCCGAAAGGTCTCTGATTCTTCTGGCTTTTTTCCTCTGCCTCTTCTCTGCTTACTTACTGGTACTTTTGAACAACCGCTACATCTTTTTAGGAAGCCGAACCTTTTTGCCCCTATTTTTCTTTTTAAGCCTTACTTCTCCGATAAGCGGAGTGAGTGCCTTTAGTGATCTGACTCCGACTCTCCCTTTCTATCTGATGGCTTTGTTTCTGGTTTTCCGGACCTACCGCAATAACCGCATTGATCTTTCATACTTTTCTGCTGCATTGTGGATCGGGGTAGCTTCGCTCATCTCCTTGAAAGCCGCTTTTTTCCTGATCGTGATCTGGCTGGCCCTTCTTTCATTACGTCCTTTTTATCCCCGAGAATGGCTGGTAACCTTCCTGGGATTCCTGACCCCGTGGTATCTCTTTGCCGGGATCCATCTTTTGCTCGGTCACTCTCCAAAGGAACTCACGGAAACCTTCCTATCAGGCCTCCTCCACCCCTGGCCTTTTTCCCCTCTTGAACGCGAATCGTATCTTTTTGCAGGATATCTGCTGCTGCTCACGTTACTCGCCTCTTTTTCTCTCTTCGCAAATCTCCCTCTGATGAAGGTCCGCTCCAGAAAATTTCACATGATCTTCTTTTGGAACGCCGTAATAGCGGTCGTCCTCATGATTTTTCCCGGCAAGAACCCCACCGCAATGGCTCCTTATCTTGCCCTGTCCCTTTCCATGCTGTTCTCCTACTATTTTTCCGCGGAGAAACCATCCATGAAAAAAAGGGTTCTTTTCGACTTATACATCGTCGGGATCACTCTTCTGGCACTCCTGAGGATGATGAAGTAGGATCTATTTTTTCACATAGGACAAGATCCCCACCGCCATACCTTGTTCTCCGTCTTTGAAAGAGATAAAAATGGTGTAGGGCCCCGTTTTTTTGCAAATAAAATCAATCGAACTGTAGATCTTGTCTTTCTTCGGATCATAGTTCGAAGCGATCAACCCTTTGGTATCATAGATCTTGATGATCCCTTTCCCCGGATATTTTTCCGAATTACAGATGGTAAAACGGTAATGCGTATTTTTCACCAGAACCAGTGTATGCTTGGCAACGGGAACTTTACTCTTCGAGGTGGCTTTGGGAAGCTTGACAACATAATCTTTCAGGTAAGCGGCATCTTCTCCGCTTTCACGGACACACAGGCTCACCAATTTGTCCTTCTCCTGCGCCAGAAGCCTTCCTCCAGGCAGGATAAACAGGAGCATCAAAATGAAAATGCTTGATGTCCTGAAACCTGAACTTTTCATAATCGCATTCTAATTGCAAACAAATATAATAAAACCTCCTATATTCCCCAGAGTATTTTGACAAATGGAAAAATTTCATTTGCCAAGGATATCTCCCCGTAATGTTTCGATCTCCTTGATGATTTTCCCGAGCAATTCATCAGAATATTCAACGATGCTCTCCTCATGTTGCACGATCACCAACCTTCCGTCTTTCTCCATAGTCTCCGGTTCTCCTGGTTTTACCGTGATCTTCACCTCTTGGAAAAGATCCTTCAACGGCGTGAGTCTGGCCAGAAGGTCCTTAATCTCCTTGTTCTCTTGATACCTCCTCAAAAGTGTAAACAAATCTTCCATGATGATCTTCTGCTCCCCGATCCGTTCTTTCAACTCGGGATGGGGATATTCCTTTTGCAACTGGGTGGCCAGATACATTCCTTCCAGCCACAAACCGGTAATAATCATCGCACTGATCTCTCCCCGGTGTTGTTTCCTCAGGTATTTATCGATCTCATTGAAACTATGAACAGCCAGATACATCAATGAATCGAGGTTCGCTCTGTTCTCGGAAAGCCTTTTCAGGGTTTTAAAATCAAAAAACTGCCCGATCCGCAAGCCCTCAGAGAGCTCTTTAATATTGGAGATGTAATCCAGGATCTGGGTGTTCTTCCCGTACATTGCCTGGTACCCCAGGTCAGCCCCATATAACCCCAAACCATAGGCTTTCTGAATGTCCGTTTCCATTTTCTCCACTTCGGAAGCCGGATATAAGAATCGGTTGGTATATGGGACTTCCAGCCGGTTCAACAGTTCCGCCACCTCGACAGGAGAGGCAAGATTGTCGATGATGTCTTCGGTAACCTCCTCCTCCAATAACGTTGTGTTTTCAGAGGTCAAAGAATCCGGCACAACAAACATGTCCTTTTCTTTCTTCCCTCCTCCCCCTTTGCAGGAAGTAAACAAAACAAGGAAGATCACCGCATAACCAATAAGGGATCTCATGGCATTATGGTTGATAAGGTTCGAGGATTAAATTTAACCAAACTCAAATGGAAATCAAAATTATTTTTTCCGTAATGAATAATTCTCAACCAACTCGATGCCTTTCTTTACCAGATCAAAATACAATACAAAGTACAGGATTATGATCATCACCCATACCACTGCGATATTGAACCAGAAAGTATCAAAGAAATGCCCGGCAAAATATTTTCTCGGGGCAAAAAAGTGGGAACGAATACCGATCCAGTGGCGTACATCCGGATCCTGAAAAATCGGATGATATTTTTGGATCAGATGATCACGATATTCGATGATACGATTTCTTTCGAACACTTTCATCACAATATCTGCCAGGCTTTCATTGTAATAATGATTTTTGAGCCTTCTGTACTTCTCAGGGTCCGTATCCAGCATATACTGCAATATCTTCTGCTTTTTCCCATTTGCCTCCAACAGTTGACGGTTGTAATAGTTCGCAAGGCGGTCGAGGTATTGGCGCAACTCATGGGCCAGCTCCTCATCGAACTTGTCCGCTGTCAGATCCTGCAGGCTGGAGAATTTCACCTCTTGATTGCGCATGTTCTCCTTCTCGATCTCGTTCCTCAACAAAGCGATCTTTCCGGGATGTGCGGATGAGAGTTTCCCTTCGTTGTAAAGCATCACGGTTTGATTGAGCGCCTCTTGCAAACGCGGAATACGGTATACCTGTTGGAAATCCGCCTCACTCTCTTCCTTTTCCAAATCAAAAAAGTAACGTTCGTAGGCATTGTCCTTGAACTGTTTGACCATGAGCGCTTCATAGGTCCATTTCGTCGGCATCAGCTCTGCGATCACCGGGACCTTGTCCACACGGCTAATGCTCCGGTTGAGCTTGTCAAAGCTGAACATCGCCCCGCTCAAGATCATCATGGGGATGATCACCAAGGGTACCACAATATAGATTGTGATCGGAGAATTGAAGGAGGAGGAAATGATCAATCCTAACATGTTAGCACAAGCCGCGGTGGTAAAAAGAGCCACCCAATAATAAAAATACATTCCCCTAATCTCCAATATCGTATTGCCTATTGCCACGAAGACCGCAGCCTGAAAAGCCGAAATCGCAAACAATACTGTGATCTTAGCTGTAAGGTAGCTTCCCCGGGAAAGCATCAGGAAACGCTCCCGTTCCAGGATCTTCCTGTCCCGGAAAATCTCTTCGGCACTGATGATCAAACCCAGGAAAAGAGCAACGATCAAGGACATGAAAATGTATATGGGAATGTTATCGTTCTCCC
>JAMOUS010000273.1 GCA_027067975.1 Bacteroidales bacterium
GATCTTTTTACAGATCCCGAAAATACGTACCGAATCCTTCACGGAAGGGGCCCGTTGCTGTCTTACTTTCCCGAGATTGGCAGGATCGATCTCTGCAAATTCTTCAAAAAGCCTGAGATACTCTTCGGCCGTATCTTCGCCCAACTGATCGATCAAAAAGCGTCGTACAAAATGATATTCCTTCTCCTGAACCCCTTCGTCCTGCTTGACGATGAGGGCAAACAACTGCATCAAGGCCCGTAGGATCTCTTCACTCATAGAGAAGGAGATTTGTAGCTATAGCCCAATATAGGAAATTGAACGAAAATGCAAAAACTTGTACGATCTACATGCTCAATGTATCACAGACGAAACGCATCAGCACGGGTTGGTGGTCACTGTAAGCGAATCCCAAATCGATCCCGTGAACTTCCAACAGTTCCGTATGGGGTGAGAGAAGAAAAAAATCCAAAAGGGTCGTAGGGGTTTCCCCCGGATGATAAGGAGTGAGATTGGCCCTGTTGGTCGGTACCGTGGGATCATAGGCCCAACGCCATGCCGAAGGTAAAAAATCGGAGGGAATGGCCTGGGCCGTGAAATTGGTATAACCCGAAAATTTGTTGAAAGTGTCGTCATGATACCCCGGGGGATTCTGGTTCCAGTCGCCCCCCACCACGATCCGGTTCCCTTGGGCCGATTCCTTTAATAAAAAGTCTTTCAGGTAGGCCATCTCCTCTCTCTTCAATTCTCCTCCATCAAAGGCCGAATTGTGGGTCACAATCACCAACAGCTCATGACCGTCTGTCAGAGGGAAATGAGCCACCATAAAGCAACGATCCAGCATAAAAAGACGGGTGGGCCAGTCGTACTGACCCGGAAAATCGCGGCGTTCGACGAGTGACGGCTCATATTTCGTGAACATCGCTATGCCCGAGCGCACCTTCCCCATCGGCCGGGTCACCGGCACGGGAACAAATGCCACTTTATAGTTCAAAGCAAAAAAAGCATGGTAACCCTTCAGGTCCTGCCGGAAGGTATCCATCTCATTGATGAAAAAGGTCCTTTTGGAATGCTCATCCACCTCTTCCAACAAGATAAAATCCAACGTATCCGCATGACGCAGGAAAGTTCTCACTCCATCAAGATATTTCAGTGTATTTTCCCGGCTGGCTCTCACCTGCTTGCCCCCGTCGTAAAAAAAATCCATCTCTTTTCCCAAACCACAATACCCAATGTTCCAGGTCATCACAGAAAACGAATCGGGAACAGGAAGTGTATCGGGACGATCGGAACGATAAACCACTTCCCGCTCCGGGGGATCATAATCGGACCATGTGGCAAAAACTAAAAAACCCCCCAAAAGGATCACAAGGAGCAGAAGAAGGAAACCCAATATTTTCAGGACCTTTTTCATCGCTTTTTTCTTTTAAAGGTAGTAAAAAATCCTACGGTGTCGTTGATGCTAAAAATATTTTGACACAGAGGATAAAAATAGATAACTTTGAAACTCAAAATTCAAAAAGGTTCCATCATGAAATTCGGCGTGGTGATCTTTCCGGGATCCAATTGTGATATGGATACGGTATATGTCCTCAGGGACATTCTCGACCAGGAGGTAGCGGAACTATGGCATAAGGAAACGGATCTGCAGGATGTGGATGTGGTGGTTTTACCGGGAGGGTTTTCTTACGGTGACTATCTTCGTTCCGGAGCGATCGCCCGTTATTCACCCATCATGAACGAGGTGATCCGTTTTGCCAAAAGGGGCGGCTACGTTTTGGGGATTTGTAACGGGTTCCAGATCCTTTGTGAAGCGGGATTGTTGCCGGGTGCTCTCTTGCCCAACACCAACCAAAAGTTCATTTGCAAGAATGTATATATCATTCCCGATAACAACAAAACCCCTCTCACGGCCGGACTCGATAAAGAACGTCCCCTTAAGATCCCCATTGCCCATGGCGAAGGCAGATATTATGCTCCCAAAGACGTGATCGCCGAGATCCGCCAGAACGACCAGATCCTTTTCCGCTACTGCGGAAAGGATGGTGTCATTTCCGAAAAATATAATCCCAACGGCTCAATGGACAACATTGCCGGCGTATGCAATGAAACCAAGAACGTCTTCGGTATGATGCCCCATCCAGAAAGAGCCTCCGACGACCTGTTGGGGAACACGGATGGCCGGCTCATTTTTGAGTCTCTTATTAACTCCTTAATGGAAAAGAGGTTCAGTGTCTACAACTGACCTCCCCCTGGAACAATGAACCTCCCCGGGAAATATGACTTTCATCTTTTTCTGCTGGCCCTTCCTTTGGTGGTTTTTTTTATCTTTTCCGCAAGGATCCCCCTTTCCGAGAATACAGTGAAAAGCCCCGATGATCTTGTTAAAATCCTCCATTACAATCTCAGTCTTGATCTCTCTGATCCTCAGCGGGGGACTCTTCGCGGTGTTTCTGACATCCAGGCATTCACGTTACGTGATTCGGTCAGAACGATCAACCTGATGCTGGCTACAGGGCTGAAGGTAGACACTGTCTGGGTGGACGAAGAACGTGTAACCTTCCAGCGAAAGGGCCAGTTTTTGAAAATCTTTCTTCCCGAGCCAGAAGAGAAAGGTTCGACAGTACTGCTCACTCTTTTATACCACGGCACCCCCGCACGCGACCCCCTGTGGGGAGGGTTCTACTTCATCCAGGGTCACGCTTTTAATATGGGGGTAGGGATGAACATCCTTCCCCACCCTTTTGGCCGGGCCTGGTATCCTTGTAAAGACAACTTCACAGACAAGGCCACCTATGATTACTTTATCACTGTCCCCGATACGATGGCAGCGGCTTGCCCGGGAACTTTGCAACAGGTGATCCCCAACCACGACGGCACCCAGACGTTCCACTGGAACCTTTCCGATCCCATCCCCACCTATCTTTCCGCCGTAAGTGTCGCATCGTATGCCGTGCTTACCGACACCCTCCATTCCTCCCGGGGTATCCTTCCCGCCATGTATTTCGTTGCACCTGAAAACCGGCAGAACGCCCGGATCACCTTTTCACATGTTCCTCGGTACCTCTCCGTATTCGAAAAATATTTCGGCCCTTACCGGTGGGAAAAGATCGGTTATGCTACGGTTCCTTTCCCCCGCGGCGCGATGGAACACGCCACCTGTATTTTTGTCCCCGAATACACGGTCGACGGAACCTTCGACCATGAAAACCTCCTGGTCCATGAATTTTCCCACAACTGGTTCGGCAACCTGGTCACATGCCGCTCTGCGGGTGATATGTGGCTCAACGAAGGCTGGGCTACATATTGCGAAACTTTGTATGACGAAGCCACCCAAGGCAGGAAGAGCTACCTGAAACACATAAAGCACCTTCATCATCAGGTATTACAGTTCGCCCATATACGTGACCATGGTTATTTTTCCATCGCAAATGTCCCGCCCCGTATCACATACGGCGCAACCGTCTATGAAAAAGGTGCCGATATCGTTCATACCCTCCGGAATTATTTGGGAGACGAGCTTTTCTTTAGCAGCATGAAAAAATATCTCGACCGGTTTGCCTTTCAAAACGTTTCTACTGAAGATCTGGAAAGATTTCTTAAAACAACGACCCATCTCAACATCCCGGAATTTTTCAACACTTGGGTCTATACTCCCGGGTTTCCTCATTTCCGTATTGACAGTTCCGTAGTGATCCATGACGGGCAGGATTACATCATAGGGTTGTTCTTCCGGCAGGCTCTGAAAGGAAGAACTTATCTCTCGAACAATGTGAAACTCCGCGTAACCCTTCTCGACCCTGCCTGGGAAGAACACGACTTTTATGTCACGGTCTCCGGTTCGCGCCAGCGTCGAACACTGATCACTTCTTTTCCTCCTCTCGCGATCATGCTCAATACTGATCAATATATCTCGGATGCCACTACCTCTGCCAGAATACGAATCAGAAGTACGGTTGACACATTTTTTTCCGACTGCCTTTTCCGATTCCAGGCAGTCACTCAAAATGATTCGGCCTACATAAGGATCGTTCACCACTGGGTAGGTCCAGATCCCCCCGACTTCCGGTCTCCTGCCATGATACCTGTCGGCCCACGCTATTGGTCCGTCGAAGGGATCTTACCTCCAGAAATTACAGCAACCGGCTATTTTTACTATAATTTCAGCCATTCCCTTCGCAATGGTTTCCTTGACACCCTTTCACCCGCCCCTCCTTCCTCCTCGCTGCGTCTGTTATATCGACGGGGACCGGGTAAAAAATGGAACACCCTCCCCTCCCAAGTCAGAGGGAATGCTGCGGCAGGGTACCTGGAATGCCATTCACTCTCTCCGGGTGATTATTGTATTGTCTCCCTCTCCCATTGAAAAGAGCCTTCCCCCGATTAAAGGGTGATTTCCTTTTCTTTGGGATACTTCACCGAGAAACGCAGGATCACACTGCGTTTCTCTCCCGGCTGTAGCTCCATCTCCCATACACACCGGCCGGTAAGAGGATCCAGTCTGGCTCCCGACAATTCCTCCGGAGTCACCACAATCTCTTTTTGCCTGGATAAAGGAATCTGATCTTCCACAAAAAGATGCACCGGCACTTGCTTCCCGTTCATGACCGTAATCTTCCATGCACGAATCTCAACGATATTCCCACCCAGTTTCTTTTTCCGAGACATATCCCCGATCTTTTCTCTGGTAACCTTGATCCTGTCGTCTCTTCCAAGGGTAAGAACAAGCGTATCCACTGGACGGGAAGCATCCAGATAAGCGGTACCCACAAAAGCCCCCTCGAGAAAAAGATTCATCGGACCGGAGAGAAGTTCATAGTCTTTCCATCCTGTTACCGATGCGGTAAGATATGCGGCGGGAGACAGTTTCGGAATCACATGGTAAGCATATTTTGCCGGTAGGGAAAGATCTCGGATCACGATGGTCTGTTCGTTCTTCTCCGGATAGATCGTGAAAGGTAAACGAAGCTCATACTGCGTAGTGGTCAGAGAGGATCGTTGGGTCACTGGAGCAAGGGCGGCCGGCGCCATCTCTTCTTTTGTGAAAGTTGCGCTTTTGGCCCCTTTGCCCGCAAAACCGGCCGACCGATAATAGACCGGCCTGACAAAGTCTAGGATCCAGGGATGCAGCTCGGGCAGGTTTCCCCCCTTCCAGGGATCGCCTGTGGATAACACCAACGGGATTCCTTTCCATGCCTCTCCTGTGTTCTGGCTCACCAAAGCTTTATAGAGGAGTTTCACTCCTCCTTGCAGATTGTCCACCCGCACATCGTAGGAAGGCCGCCACCCTGCTGAGGGAGTATAATAGCTCACTCGCATCTTAGCGGTCCCCTTTGTTTTCACATCCACCGTCACAACGATCTCTCCCGCCGCCTTTTTCTGCATCTCGGTAAATTGCTCCATCTGTTTCTTGACCTTGGCGATCTCCTTTTCTTTCGCCTGGATTGCTTTGCTCACCTTCATTTGTTGGGAAACCAGCTCGGTCATTCTTTTTTCATAATAGGAAAGAGCTCCAGCCAGTTTATTGATATCCAACCCACTGTTCCCAGCCACTTGTTGGTTCTTCTCGAGCATGGCGATCTGCCCTTTGATCACCTGGTGTTTGACCGAAAGCTGATCGCGTTCTCCTTCGAGCACTTCCAATCGATGTTGCAGTTTTTTCCATTCGGGATTTCCTTCCAGGGCCGCAAGATAATCCAGGCGTTTCTTCACAGAAAGAATGGTAAACGCTCCTGTCCCCGAGACACGGATGCTCTCTTCTCGGATGTCAGAGGCCAATGGCTGCAATATCAAAAAATGCCGGCCAGGCATCAGAACCACCTGTCCTTCACGCGTGATCTCCGCCCCATGCCGGAAAAGCATCACGCGAGCAATCTTGGTTTTTACGGGAATCTCTTCCGCCATTAAGGGAAGAAGGGTTTGAAAAAACATCCCTGCAATCAGTACAATGGAGAAAAACACTTTCATTTTATTTTATGGTATTTGATTCATGATCCATGTAAGGTACAAAAAACAGACCAATTATGGCAAGGAAACCCATTCCCACGAAAGACCCTTTTTGTCCAGGGTCAAGACCAGAAAACCATGATCGCCCTTATCCAGGGTTCCGGGATACATCGATCCGACAATGAAATGCTCGAAACAATCGATCCTTTTGTGTTGAAAGGCATGGATATGTCCGGAAATATATGCGGATACCCCATACTTCCGGAACAATGAGATAAGCATATAACGCTCCTCATGATCGGGTAAACGATAAATCGAAGGGAAAGGGTCGTCAAAGAGAGGATAATGACTGACAACGATTTTGTAAGGTTCGGTGCTTTTAGCAAGATTCTCTTCCAACCAGCTAAACTGTCTGTCTCCCAAGCTTCCTGTGGAGGTATCCAGGAAAAAAAGACGTACCCTGCCCGAAATTTTTTGTGTATAAATGGCCGGTCCCATGAAATTTTTCCAGTATTCCCATCCACGACGTTGATACAGATCATGATTCCCGATGACGGCGAACCATGGGACACCCATGCCATACAGATCGTCCTGAACAAGCTGATACTCTTCCCGTTTCCCATGATCCGTAAGATCACCTGCCACGATGAGGAGGTCAATATGCCGGAGCGGGATCTCCCGCTTGAAAAAATCGAAAAGATTTACATTCTCCTTGGTAATATGGACATCGCTAAAAGCCGCAATGCGCACAACCGCAGTGTCAGGAAGACGCAAATTCGAAAAAGCAGGTATCAGTTCCCCGCTCTCCTCCACCCGTTTGTTCACGGAATTATGAAAAACGAATGCCGAAGGCTCCTCCTCACATCCTGCTGCCATCAATAGCAGCAGAAAAAACATAACTCTATTATATTTCATCCTTTTCATAACAAAATGCGTACTCCGAACTCTCCCCTGAATTCATTGATACTGAAAACAAAGCCCGAGATCCCTTTCAGGGCGGTACGGATCTCTCCGTAAAATCCGACAGTGTCTTTGACACGATATTCTCCTTGAACGCCGACCATCAGGTGATCGAGCGTGTTCATACTCAAATAGGCATAGTTTCCCGTAAAAAATTTCATCCCTAGCCGTTCCCTTTTCAGAAACTTCCATGCCAAGCTAAAAAGAAAATAGGCCTCGTTCATCTCATGGTTCCAATCAAAAAGGGAATGGAACCTTTTATGGGAAAGGTCAGGCGAACGGTAGCACATCCCCCCCTCCAAAATAAACCGGGAAGAAGCTCTGAATGACAAAACTCCTGCCAATAGATTCTCTCCTATCCGGTAATCGGAATATTCCCGATGTATCAGCTCGCTCTGCAAAAAAAGCCAACGGAAAGGAGTGGGAATCTCCCTTACAGAGAAAGAAAGCAATCCCAGCCCGCTGTGTTGGTTTAGATGGTATTGCATCCCCAGGTTGACGGTCATCCCCCTACGGCTCCGCCATCCCGTAACATCCTGCAACGACCAGCGGTCTGCCACTCCTGCATCGTAATAGTAAATAAGCGCTGGTGCTGTGAAAAAACCTCCCCCATCTTCTTCCGGCATTCCCCTTAACGATGTTATGCCGAACAGAAACAAATAAATAGTCGACCAGATAAAAACCCTTTGTCCTCTCATCTTCCCATTTACTTTTCACATACAAATAAACATCTTTTTGATTATTTTTCACATCTGATCTCTCCGAAATCACTTCTTGTCCATCCCAACAAGGGAGGTAAAACGAAGTCCGGGGAAAGAAAAGAGGAAGAGGGAAGAAAAAAGAAAAACCCGTCGTGGACGGGTTTACGTGTGGAGACTAGGGGATTTGAACCCCTGACCTTCTGGCTGCCAGCCAGACGCTCTAGCCAACTGAGCTAAGCCCCCTTTTGGCGCCGTAAAAATACACAAAATCTTCTTTCCTCCCAATTTGAAAAATTGAATTTTTTTTGTTTTCTTTCGTATCCAACGGGTTTGGTTCGTTTTTTGCTGATTTTTCAGTGAACAATTAAAGTATAAGACGATGGAAAAGAAAAAAGCAGATAAAGTGGATCTGGAAAAAAGGTCTGTGATCTTTTTCGAAGTGGGGCTGGTGGTGGCCATTTCTCTGGTGTTGATCGCGTTTGAATGGACAACCACTGGGTTCAAGACCAATGAGTTTGATGTACAACAGGCCGAGCAGGCCGAACAGGAGATCATCCCGATCACCCGTCAGGAAAAGCCCAAGCCCAAACCGCCGGAGCCTCCGAAGGTGACCGAGATCCTGAATATCGTGGACAACAACGTCGACCTCCAGGATGAGTTACAGCTCGAAGATCTGGAAGCCGACATCAACACCGAGGTGGAACCGATCAATTACGACGTAGCTGATGACGAAGAGGACAACGGCGAAGGAGAAATCTTCTTCATCGTGGAGGACATGCCCACTTTCATGGGTAAGGATGTGAACGCCTTCCGCGACTGGGTGGCCAAACACATTAAATACCCCGAGATTGCGGCGGAGAACGGCATCAGTGGACGTGTTTTCGTACGTTTCGTGGTCGAACCTGATGGAAGGGTCGACCATGTAGAGGTGGTTCGCGGCGTCGACCCGGCACTCGATGCGGAAGCTGTCCGCGTCGTGAAATCTTCACCACGCTGGTCGCCAGGAAAACAACGTGGGAAACCGGTACGTGTCGCTTACACCATCCCGATCGTTTTCATCCTGCAGTGATCATAATGAAAAAAAATCCCCCTCTTCGGGGGATTTTTTTTGTGCTTCAATGAAAGTTTTTACCCTTCCTTTTTCCAAGCCAATATATTTTCATTACTTTTGGCGCCTCACTTGCTTTTTTGTCAGAATGGAACAGAAAAAGACTGAACGGGCAGACCTGGAAAAAAGGAGCACGATCTTTTTCGAGATCGGTCTGGTCATCGCCATAGCACTGGTGCTCATTGCATTTGAATGGACTTCCACCGGGTTCAAGACCAATGAATTCGCCCTGGAACAGGCGGATCAAGCCGAACAGGAAATTATCCCCGTGACCCGACAGGAAAAACCCAAACCCAAACCCCCGGAACCACCCAAGGTGACCGAGATCCTGAATATCGTGGATAATAATGTCGACCTGCAGGACGAATTGCAACTTGAAGATCTCGAGGCGGATATCAACACCGAGGTGCAAGAGATCAACTATGAAGTGGAGGATGAAGATGAAGGGGGCGATGAACAGATCTTTTTTATCGTAGAGGATATGCCTTCATTCATGGGCAAAGATGTCAATGCATTCCGCGAATGGGTGGCTAAACGCTTGAAATATCCCGAAATCGCGGCCGAAAACGGTATTAGCGGCCGGGTGTTCGTACGTTTTGTCGTAGAACCCGACGGCCGTGTCGATAATGTCCAGGTGGTGCGGGGGGTCGACCCCGCCCTTGACGCCGAAGCCATCCGGGTGGTGAAATCCTCTCCCCGCTGGTCCCCCGGAAAACAACGAGGCAAGGCCGTCAGGGTTGCATACACCATCCCGATCGTCTTCGTCTTGCAGTAACTACAAAGCATACCCCGGTTTTTCCGGGGTTTTTTGTATCTTTATCTTTGTACAAAAAACCCATTGAAAAAAATGAAAAAGGTAGGATACCTCCTTCTGACCCTCCTCCTGGTGGCAGGATGTGGCAGCTCAAAAACCCAGTTCCAGAAAGGAAACTATGACGCCGCCATTGAAAAATCCGTGAAACACTTGCTAAGACACCCCGGCAATCCCGATGATATTGAGATCCTTGAACGTTCATATAAATTGGCAAACGACAAAGATCTCGAAGAGGTCCGTTACCTGAAGATGGAAGGAAAACCGGAAAACTGGGATAAGATCCTCCACCATTACATGGCGATCAAACATCGTCAGGACCTTGTCAAACCCGTCCTCATCAGCAACCCGAACATCCACCTTGAAACCCACGATTATACGCGGGAGATCATCGAGGCACAACATAAGGCCGCGGAGTTCTTTTATGCTCACGCACGAAAATTGATGGAACAGGGAGACAAAAACTCCTACCGGAAAGCGTATGAAGAACTCCTCAAGGTAAAGCGATACTGGGGCGATTTTGAAAACATCGATCAACTCATCCATACCGCCCGGTATTACGGTACAAGTCGGGTGCTGGTAACGGTCCGTAACAATACCCCCCTTAGGCTCTCCCCCAAATTTTTGGACGACCTGCTCGCCATCGACCCTTCCAAGCTCAATACCGAATGGGTGGAATATTATATCCGAAACCTGGATGACAGCGTACAGTATGATTATCAGGTGACCGTCAATCTCGACAATATTTTCGTTTCGCCCGACATCCAGACGGAGATCGACACGATGTACAAGAAACAAGTGGAAGACGGTTGGCAATATGTTTACGACAAGAACAAGCAGGTGATGAAAGATTCATCGGGAAGGGATATCAAGGTGAAAAAATACAAAACGCTTTCCTGCACCCTGATCAAGACAATCCAGCGGAAAGATGCTCACATCGACGGGAATGTGGAGATCTATTCCCTGCAGCCGCTTAAATTGCTCAAAAAAGACCCCATCACGGCCGACAGTCATTGGGAATGGTTTTCAGCAAGAGCCATTGGAGACGTAGAGATTCTTCCTCCGGAAGAACGTCAACTGCTCAAGCAAAAAAAGGTGATGTTCCCCTCCGACGGAGAGATGATCATGCGATGCAGTGAGGGTCTTCGTGAGGCAATCCGTCGACTGCTCATCCGCGACAGGCGTTACATCTATTGAGCCTACTCTCCATGCCAATGCTCTCCACTGAGTTCCGGCCGGAAAAGGCCGTCCTGGTAGGGGCCCAGATGCCGGGCCAGGGAGTCCGGGATGTGCAGGATTACCTCGACGAAC
>JAMOUS010000274.1 GCA_027067975.1 Bacteroidales bacterium
TTTCTGGGGATATTGCGATGCGGATTTGGTGGTGGGCGATCTTCTTCGTTTTTTCACACCTGAAATTCTGGGAACTCACGATGTCTTTTCCGTCCGGGGCGGATACATGTCGGGGCACTTTGCCCTTTACCGCAACGATCCCCGTATCAATGCCTTGTATTGCCGGATCCCCGGCTACCGGAAAGTGTTCCTTGCTGCCGGCCGGCATTTTGCCTTGGATGAACGTTCCAACCTTCTGGGCACGCCTTTGGAAGAAGAGGCCCGACAGTGGTGGGACAGATGGCGATGGCACAGTCTGGTCTACCGGGGTAAGAAATTCTTTGCTCCGGCCATACGGGATATGACCACACTACTGCGACACATGGAGAAAAAAGAAGAGATCAAATGGTTCCACCGCGATCTGGTACGGTCGGACAAATGGTACTGCGACCGCGGAATGCGGAAATGGGAGATCTTGTGGGAGGCAGGGAAACTCTACGACCGGAAAAGCGGTGAGGAACTTCTCCATTTTCATTTTCTTCTCAGCAAGCGGGGGAAGGCGTTCCGGCATCCTCTCCCTCCGCCGGCAGACCGTTTTCTTATCACCCCTGCCGGATTCCGGAATCTTTCCTAACTGTTGAAATCGTACCGCTGCAGGAAAGGGATCTTCCGGATCTCCGATTCCACATACGTGATGAGTTCGGGCGTCCAAGGCACGGTCTTCCGGCTGCGGTGGGGGGTGCGGTAGATCAGGTTCCGGCAGGCTCGGTAATATTCCTCTCCCACCTCCAAGCCTAAATAATCCATTAGTCTTTTCAAGACAGAAGTGCTGTCATGGACCAGATCTTCATGATAGATGTCGATCCATAACCGTTCTTTCTCTTCACGATATTTTTTGATGGCCCAGGCCCACTTGAAAAACCGTTCGATGAAAGTGAGCAGGTCGAGGGAAGTGATCCGATAATCGAGCGGTTTTCGTTTTTCATAATAACGGTTCGTCATCGTGGAGATGACATCGAAAGGATTACGGATCACGTGGATGTGGTAAACGGGAACTCCCATTTCTTTGTACAGCATGGGAAACAGTTGCGGATCGGAGATGAGGTACCGGGAGACGAACCCACCCAACTTGTCCCCGAAAAAGTGAATGGTGGTGTATCTCCCCTGGTAAGAATCCTCAATCCGATAAGAATAGCCGGTCCAGACGTTTTTTTCTCTCTCCCTGAAAATGCGGGAGCGCAACATCAGGGAGTAAAAGATCTGGTTCTTCCGGAAGCCTGCCTTCAGATGGGAGAGGACGTTCCATTCCATCCCGATGATGATGTTGGGATGGGCGTCAAGCAAAGCTCCCACGATGCTGTGACCGCTGCGAGGGTAACCGACGAAAAGAATAAACCCCTTTACTTTCTGGAAATCCTTTTTGTGCAGAGATCCCATCAGGGCCGACCGCAGATAGCGGTAATAGAAGCGGAATTTCTTCAATATCTTCCAGAAGATCTCTTTCATCAGTACCTTTTCAGCAACTTTCCCAGACGAAACCGGAAAGGGTCCGAAATTTTTTTCCCCATTCCATGGCAAAGATACCGAAATGTCCATAAATGCAATGCCAAGCGTCGGGACGGGGAAGAAGAGGGGTTCGAGAGAGGATATCCCCATGCCATAAGGGTCTTCCCGGCGACTTTCTCGATCGAAAAGAGTTCCTTTTCCGAGAGGACGGATTGCCATCGTAGGGCACGGGAAGGATCGGGCGGCCCGTCGGCCAGTTCGTGGATACGTTGTTGTTCGGGAGGAAGATGTTTGTAGAGAGTTTCGGAAGTTTCGAACAATGGGAACGGATCGAGCGCCAACGTCCGGATCAGGGGAGCCATCCCTTTTTCCGGATGGTTGACCAGTTCTTCATAGCGGATCAGAAGGATCTTTTCTTTCATTTTCCCAGCTTTCCGGAGATGTTCTTTCCAGAAGCGGGCGGTGCCTACGGGGTTGCGGCTCATGGGGCGGCGGGTGCCGGGGAAGGGGGTCAGGCGTTGTGAAGCGTACACTCCTCTCACATCGCGGACGATCGTCACCATCTTTGTTTCGATCCCCCTTCTTTTTAAGGAACTTTCAAGCGAAGGGAAAAGATCGATCAGACGCTCCGCCTTGAAAAGAACCCATTCCGCCTGGGGTTTCCCTTTCCGGGCGGCCTTCTCCAAAAGGTGGAGAAAAAGACCGATGCGGGTGGTGGCGGGGGCATCCCAAAGGATTTGCGGATCAACTTTCCAGGCTTTCAGTTTGGGGTCGGAGCGGAAAAGTGTTTGTATGCGGTTCAAAAGATGGGTGGAGACACTTTCTTCGGGTCTGACGAGCAACGGCTCGATCAGGGCTTCTCCTTCCGGGAAGACCTCCACCCGGGGCGACCGGCTGAGAATATTGGCCAGGAGGGTCGAACCCGAGCGGTTCACATATGTGAGGAAAAGGTATTTCAAGGGTCTCTCTGCCGGTTCAGTCCAAAGTTACCGAAAAAATCGCCCGCATCTTTTTCTCGAAAATGGGCAGCGCGAACTCGCGACGGAATCTTTCGGCGGCGTTGTGGCCGAGTTCTTTCCGCAGGGCGGGTGTGGTGAGGAGCCGTTCGATGGCGGCGGCCAGGGACGTGGGATCGCCGGGAGGGACAAGAAGGGCTTCGCGTCCGTGGGTGAGCATCTCGGGCAGCGCACCGATGGTGGTGGCCACGATCGCCCGCCCCGCCTGCATCGCCTCCAACACGACCAGCGGGAAGCACTCCTCACGGAAATGACTGGGGAACACAAAGATGTCGCTGCGGGAGAAGAGCAACCTTTTTGTCCCTTCGTCAGCCGGACCATGCAACCTTACCTGCTTCTCCAGCCCGTAAGCCGTTACCTTTTCGCCGTACTCCCTGAACAATTTTTCATCGTGGATGGCGCCGTACGTTTCCAGCCGGAAAGGATGGTCGCGGTCGCGCAGGATCTTAAGAGCTTCGAGCAGGATGTCCAGCCCTTTCCCTTCAAGATAGTTGGAGAGAAAGAGAAGCTTTGGCACACTGTCGGCCCCGGGTGTCGGTGGCGGCAGGGAGAGGTGGGCCACCGTGTTTCCCGTCACATAAGTGCGGCGGGGGATGAGGCCGTGGTCAAGGATCTCCTGCTGCAACAGCCGTTCAGAGACATGGATCACTTCGGTATGATGGAAAACGCGGCGGTACAGCCGGCGGTAAAGGGGCCGGCGGATGAAACGGCCGATGCCGCGGTTGTTCAGATGCAACAACACACGGTGGCGGCGCGGGGCCATGAGCCACAGGAACCAGGCATCCCGAAGGAAGCCTTTTCCCACCGGCATGAAGGAAAAGTAGATGAGATCGGGCTTCTTTTTTCTCACTTCCCGCCACAACCGGAAAGAGAGGCCGGCCATCTTCACCAGTTTTTGAAGGCTGACCCTGCGGATGTCCCGGAACTTTTTGGAGAGATCGATCCGCACCAGATGCTTCTCCCAACCCTCGTTGATGACCGTGCTGTTGAAGATGGTCCGGTTCAGCATGCTCACGCCGTGCACAGGAGGAGGGAGCTGAATGAAATAAAGGAGTTTCGGGGGATTCAATTTTTTCCACACCGAGGCGTACGAAGCTTCTTCTACAGCGATCTCCCGGGCTTTCCTTCCCCGCTCCTCCAAGAGTCGAGGATGGTGGTAAAGTTCCAGGATCCTTTTTTGCAGGGCTTCCCCGTTTTTTTCGCGGAAAATCACCTCGTCCAGGGTAGTGCCGGTCACGGCGCCGGGGATGTCGCGGGTGATCACGGGCAAACCGCTGCTGAGGGCCTCCATGATGCTGTTCGGGGGGAACCCTTCCTGGGTGGAGAAGAGGACAAAGAGATCCGCGGCACGGTAAAGATCTTCCATATTTTCCACGGGACCGAGAAACCGGATCCTGTTGCCTAAAAGTGTTTTTCCTTTCTGCAACAGCTCTTTCATTTCATCCTGCAGGGGGGCAAGGTGGTGGTCGTGAGGGAAGGAGGTGTCTCCGGCGATCACATAGAGAAAAGGGATGGGGAGCGGGTCGAGGGCCCGGAACACCTCGTCGAACCCCTTGCGGCGGATGAGGTAACCGGCCGAAAGGATGAGGAAGCGATCGTCCGGCAGCCCCAGTTGGCGGCGGATCTTTTTCTTTTCTTCTTTTCCGGAGGGAGGGGTGAAGAGGCCGGTGTCGACGCCGTGGACGCTCCGTACCAGACGGCGGACGTTGCCGAAGGTGCGGGTCCAGGCGTCGGTGAATGCGTTGTTCATCGAGAGGTAACGGTCCACACTGTTGAGTGCATGAAGACGCACTCGACGTTCGAACCCACGGCGGGTGAGGGAGACGGCATCGTCGAACCCGTACAAGGTGGAGCGGAAGAACACCTCTTTCCCCGTCATCTTCCCCAAAAGGAGAAGCAGCTCCCAGCCGATCAGATTGCCTCCGTAAACATAGATCACCTCATTTTTCAGAACCTGCAGCAGATAGGCGGGGAAAAGCAGAAAGGCGAGGGAAAAGAGTTTGGTGACAAGGTTTAGGTTGAAATATGCGATGCGCCGCACGAGAAGGGTGCCCTTTTTTTCCTTTCTTGGCATCTTCAACCTCCGGTTGACCGAGAGGAGGGTGACCCGGTAACCCTGCCGGGACAGGTAGTCGGCGAAGCGGTAGGCATTGTTGCCGCTGCCGGAACGGACAGGCGGGGTGAAGGCGCTGCAAAAGAGTATTTTCTTTTTCTTTTCCACGCCGTTATCTTTCAGGGTGGTGGAGATGTGTCCGGAGGGGGCTGTGTGAGGCGTGACCTACGACGAGACTGCCTCCGGCGAGATGACGCTGAAGACGGTGATCGAGGGTGTGAAGGGCAAGGCCTTGTTCGTAGTCCCCCGGCATGAGGTCCCACATGACGATGGTGAACCTCTTTTTCAAGGCTTTCATCTGAGCAGGAGTAAGACGGCCATAGGGGGGGCGGAAGAGGGGGGTGTTGAGGAGGCGGTGGGCACGCTCCACATCGGCCAGGTATGCTTGCAGCGGCGTCCGCCAGCCGTCGGGATGGCTGTAGGTGTGGTTGCCGACGGCATGGCCTTCCCGCACGATCCGCTCGAAAACGACGGGATGACGTTCCACCTGTTTCCCCACACAGAAGAAGGTGGCATGCAGGCCTCTCTCTCCCAGCCAGTCGAGCAGCCGGGGGGTGATCTCGTCGTCGGGACCGTCGTCGAAGGAGAGATAAGCCTCCTCCTCTCCGGCGGG
>JAMOUS010000275.1 GCA_027067975.1 Bacteroidales bacterium
TGGCGAACATACGGCGCCAGTCGTTGCCGGTGCCGACGGGGACGATGCCCAACTGCAGACGGGCGGTGGGGATCTGCTGTTGGTGCATCAGGCCGTTGACCACCTCGTTCATGGTGCCGTCGCCCCCGACCACCACAAAACGGGCATGACCCTCTCCGGCAGCCTCCCGGGCCAGCTCTGCCGCATCGCCGGGACCTGCCGTCATGCGGACCTCGATACGGAGTCCTTCTTCCTCAAACTCCTTGGCGATATCCGGCCAGAGCCGTCCAGCCTTCCCGCCTCCGGCATTGGGGTTGACGATCACGAACCATCGGCCCGAATGCTTTTGTTCAGGAGCTTGTAACATGGGAAAGTTTCAACGTTTTTCCAAAGGTCATTATCTCTTTGTTGATCAGAAGAAAGAGGCGAAAAGTGTTGAAAAAATGTTAATAAGTGCAAATGAATTGTTCACAATTCCGTTTTCAGGATTTCTTTCCGCAAGAGGCGAATGTAGTAAATTTGGGACTTAAACGGAACGGAAGCGTGTAATATATGGGTAAGATCATTTCACTGGCGAATCAGAAAGGAGGGGTAGGGAAAACGACGACGGCGATCAACCTGGCGGCGAGTTTGGCTGCTTTGGAGTACAAGGTGTTGTTGGCGGATGCTGACCCGCAGGCGAATGCCACCTCGGGGATGGGCTTCGACCTGCGCAACATTAAGAGCAGTATCTACGATTGCCTGATCGAAGACAAGCATCCCCGGGATGTAATCTTGAATACGGAGATCGAAGGGTTGGATCTGTTGCCGAGCACCATCGACCTGGTGGGGGCGGAGATCGAGATGCTCAACATGCCCAACCGCGAACAGGTGCTCAAGCATGTGTTGGGGAAGGTGCGGGAGGATTACGATTTCATGCTGATCGATTGTTCGCCTTCGTTGGGATTGCTGACGGTGAATGCCCTGACCGCCTCCGACTCGGTGATCATTCCGGTGCAGTGTGAATATTTTGCTCTGGAAGGACTGGGCAAGTTGCTCAACACCATCAAGATCGTTCAGAAGCGTCTCAATCCCGACCTGGAGATCGAAGGTTTCTTGCTGACAATGTACGATTCGCGCCTGCGTCTGTCGAACCAGGTGGTCGACGAGGTGCGCAAGCATTTCCAGCAGATGGTCTTCGATACGGTCATCCAACGCAACATCAAACTGAGCGAGGCGCCCAGCTTCGGAAAGCCGGCACTGTTGTATGATGCCAACTCGAAGGGGGCGGTCAACTACCTTAACCTGGCCAGGGAGCTGTTGCAGAAGAACGAGAAGACCAAGATCCCCAACGAGGACAAGATCATCAAGTAGAGGAGAAAAGATATGGCAAGGAAGAATGCATTGGGCAGGGGTTTGGGAGCGCTCATCGACGATGCGGAAACCGAACGCAGTGAGTCGAAGGGTGGCATCCTGGAGGTGGAGATCGAAAAAATCGAGGCCAACCCTTACCAACCCCGTACCGGTTTTGACGAGGAGGCTTTGCAGGAGCTGGCTTCGTCGATCCGTGAGCTGGGGATCATCCAGCCCATCTCGGTGCGGGATATGGGCGACGGGACTTACCAGCTGATCTCGGGAGAACGTCGCCTGCGGGCCGCTACCCTCGCCGGCCTGAAGAAGATCCCCGCCTACGTGCGGACCGCCGACGACCAGGCCATGCTCGAGATGGCACTGGTGGAGAATATCCAGCGCGAAGACCTCGACGCCATCGAGATCGCCATCTCTTACCAGCGCCTCATCGAAGAATGCAATCTCACCCAGGAGACCCTTTCGGAAAGGGTGGGAAAGAAACGCTCGACCATCTCCAACTATCTCCGCCTGCTGAAACTGCCTGCCGAGATACAGCTCGGGATCCGCGAAGGAAAGATCTCCATGGGACATGCCCGTACCCTGGTCAATATTGAGGATCCGGCCAAACAGATCGACCTGTATTACCGGATCGTCAACGAAGAGCTCTCGGTGCGGCAGACCGAAGACCTGGTGCGCCGGATGATGAACCGCGAGCTGAGCCGGGCTTCCGAAAAGGAGCAGAAGAAAAAAGAACTTGCCGAGGCATTCAACCATCTGCGCGAAGGACTTGCCCGTCTCTTTGAGACCGACGTCCAGGTGCGCGTCAACGAAAAGGGGAAAGGCAAGATCGTCATCCCCTTTTCCTCTGCCGAAGAACTGGAAAAGATCATCGAAAAGTTCGACAAACTGAACGGCTGATCCCACCTTCTTTTTCCTGCCCGTTTCCCCGTAAACTGACCCTGCCGGCGATGAGGCGGCTTTGGGATTTATTCCTTATCTTTGCACTTGAGAACGGATCGTGAGAGAAGGAGCAAGGATTTGACCATACACCGAATCATATATATCACCTTTTGGGTGGTCGTGATGAACATGCTTGCGGGGATCGTGGCAGCGCAGGAGAAGGATTCCCTCTTTGTGCCGGTGCGGGAGTCGCAGAAGAAAGTGCGGAAGGCGAGCGAGGAATACCACTCCCCCCGGAAGGCGGCCCTTTATTCGGCTGTGGTGCCCGGCCTCGGACAACTCTACAACCGAAAATACTGGAAAATCCCGATCGTATATGCAGGATACGGAACATTGGGGTATTCCATATACTTCAACCAGACCCATTACGTTAAATACAGGGATGCCTACATCGACTTTACGGATGAGAACCCCGCTACAAGTTCCTACTATTCGGTCATCAGCAGTGCCATGGATAAAAAGGATTACGATAAAGAGCATTATCCGAACGATTACGATCCGGACTATTACGATTGGGTGAAAGGACAGCTCAAGAACGGGATGGATTATTACAAGCGGTACCGGGATCTGTCGATGATCGGCATGGCGGGGTGGTATGTGCTGACGATCCTCGACGCAGTGGTCGATGCCCAACTGTTCCATTTCGATGTTGATCCCGACCTGTCGATGGATGTGATGCCATCGGTGACCCCCTTGCCGGGAGCGCCGCCGGTGATGGGGGTGACGGTGGGGGTGACTTTCTGATCCTGAAACATGAAGAAAATGTTGAAACGAACGACAATATTGCTTATCTTCTGGTCATTGCTGATGCCTTTGCAGGCCGGCGAGCCGGAAGAGGATTCGCTGCGGGTGCAGCAGATGGACGGGGCGATCGTCAATTTTTCCGAGAACCTTGACAGCCTCCTCAATCTCTTTTACGTGAAACAATCCCTGCGTGACACCTCGCTGGTGGAGAGCGAGTATGAGGCCGACAATCTGCCCTCGCAGTATCCCGACTCGGTGATCATTGAGCGGCTGCACAAGATCCCCAGTATCGTCACGCTTTCGTACAACACCATCGTGCGGAATTATATCAATGTTTATACGCAGAAGAAGAAGGAGAAGATGGAGGTGATGCTGGGGCTGCGTGATTACTATTTTCCGCTTATCGAGGAGATCTTCGACCGGGAGGGTTTGCCGGTGGAGTTGAAGTATATGGCGGTGATCGAGTCGGCCCTCAACCCCCGGGCGCGTTCGCGGGCCGGGGCGGTGGGACTCTGGCAGTTCATGTACGGGACGGGCCGTATGTACGGCCTCACCATCAACTCGCTCGTCGACGAGCGGCGCGATCCGATCCGTTCGACCGAGGCGGCTGCACGGTTCCTGAAGGACCTCTACGAGATCTTCCACGACTGGACACTCGTCATCGCTGCCTACAACTGCGGCCCCGGCAACGTCAACAAGGCCATCCGCCGTTCGGGCGGTGTGCGGGATTATTGGAAGATCTATTACCGCCTGCCGCGGGAGACGCGCGGCTATGTGCCGGCATTCATCGCAGCGGCCTATGTGATGAACTACTATCCCGAGCACGGGCTGCATCCCGTGCCCATCGACATCCCCCTGAGCCGGGATACGCTCATTATCTCCGAAGACCTGCACCTCAAGCAGGTGGCCGAGGTGTTGCATATCCCCCTGCAGCAACTGCGGGACATGAATCCCCAGTACCGTTACGATATCATCCCCGGCAGCATACGTCCTTACACGCTTGTGCTGCCGGTGCAATACACCGGACGCTTCATCGACCTGCAGGATTCCATCTTTGCGTACAAGGACTCGGTCTTCTTCGATCCTTCAAAAAAAACGCTGGCCCCTCGTTATACACGCTACAATCCTCCTCCGCCGAGAGGCAGAGTGAAGATTTATTACACGGTGAAACAGGGGGACAATCTCGGGTATATCGCCGAGTGGTTCCATGTAAGGGTGTCGGATCTGCGGTACTGGAACAATATTCGTCACAACCTGATCCGTGTCGGACAGCGGCTGGTGATCTATGTGCCAAGGAGCAAGGCTTCCTATTACCGTAAGTTCAATACGATGAGTTTCGCCGAGAAGCAGCGCCTCACGGGGCGGCCTGCGACGGTTGCACCCTCAACCACCACCCGCCAATCCCTCGATAACAATTACGAGTATTACCGGGTAAGGCCGGGAGATACCATCTGGGAGATCGCCCGCAAGTTCGACGGCGTGAGCGAACAGGATATTCTGCGCCTCAACAACCTCTCCCGGCGTGACAAGATCCATCCCGGGCAATACCTGAAGATCCGCAGAAAGAGCTGATCACTTCCTGCGGCCGGGGCGTTTGATATCTTCACATTCTTTTGCATCTTTGTTTGTATGAAGCCCTGGCAGAGCGCATTGTACATTGCGGTCGTCCTCTTTCTCCTGTGTGTCTTCCTGCAAAAGTTCCCGGCCGGAGGGATCACGGTGACGGGGATCACGTTCCGTGTTCCGGTGCGTTGCAGTCTGACACCCCAAGAGTCTCCGGTGACGGGCAGGAGGGCGCCGGTGCCCGTACCGGCAGCCCGGCAGGGGATACACCGGCTCTCTTTCACCGATTCCTTGCTGCGGGCCGTCCCGCCCCTTGAGATGGCCGACAGCACCCGCTGGCTTCTCTATCGGCTCTTGCAGGATCTCGATTCGCTCCGCACCCAAAAGAAGAGCCTTCACATCCTTTATTACGGCGACTCGCAGATCGAGGGCGACCGCATTACCTCGGTGTTGCGTGATTCGCTGCAGCGCCGTTTCGGCGGGGGCGGGCCGGGCTTCCTGCTGCCGGTGATGACCGTCTCTTATACGGCCACTTTCGTGACCGATCCTTCGCCGGGGTGGGTGGGGATCACGCACTATGGGCCGCTACCCTCTTCCCTCCGTGAGATTCCTATTGGCCTGGCGGGCGGCTAC
>JAMOUS010000276.1 GCA_027067975.1 Bacteroidales bacterium
TGTGCCTCGCAGCCTATGCGCCGGGACGCAGCGTCCTGCACGGCGCAGGACGCCTGCGCGTGAAGGAGAGCGACCGCGCCGCCACACTGCAGCAGGAGGCTGCAAACCTCGGCGTGCGCATCGACGTCGAAGGGGATGAGATGATCATCCACGGCGGCAGAGTGCAGGGTGGCACCAGCGAGGCACACCACGACCATCGCATCGCGATGGCCGCGGCGGTCATGGCCCTGCGCGCCGAAACACTCGTCACCATCCGCGGGGCCGAATGCGTCAGCAAGTCCTATCCCGCCTTCTTCGACGACCTCCGGAAACTGGGAGGAAAAGTGAAAACATGGTCACCATGAACCCGATACTCGGAACACGGAATACGGAATACGGAATACGGAACACGGAACTCCATACTCCATACTGGGAACTAAGAACTCAATTCTATGAACAGCTTTGGCAGATTATTTTCGGTAGCGTTGTTTGGTGAGTCGCACGGCCCCGCGGTGGGGGTGGTCATCGACGGGGTGCCACCGGGCATACCGTTGGCGCAGGAGGAGCTGGCGCGGGCCATGGACCGCCGCCGCGGTGGCGCCGCCGGCACCACGCCGCGCCGCGAACCCGACATCCCCGAGATCGTCAGCGGCGTATACCGCGGTCACACCACCGGCGCCCCCCTCATGCTGATGATCCGCAACACCAACGTGCGCTCGCGCGACTATGACAAGCTGAAGGATATCCCCCGTCCCGGTCATGCCGACTTCGTGGCGCGGGTGAAGTACGGCGGCTATGCCGACCCGCGCGGGGGCGGTCACTTCTCCGGCCGTCTGACGGCGCCATTGGTGGCGGCAGGCGTCGTGGCGGCCAAGGTGCTCGAGGGGGTCACCCTCACGGCCACCCTTCTCGAGGTGGGCGGATCAAAGGATATCGAAGCCACGGTGCAGGAGGCCGTCGCAGCGCACGACTCGGTGGGCGGCCTCATCGAATGCCGGGTGCAAGGCCTCCCCGCCGGCCTCGGCGAGCCCTTCTTCGACGGTGTCGAGGCGGTGCTCGCCCACGCCCTCTTCTCCATCCCCGCCGTCAAGGGCGTGGAGTTCGGTGCCGGCTTCGCCACCGCCCGCATGCGCGGCAGCGAACATAACGACCCCCTCGTCGCCACCGACGGCACCACCGCCACCAACCACGCCGGCGGCATCAACGGCGGCATCACCAACGGCAACGAGCTGGTCTTCCGCCTCGCCGTCAAACCCACCTCCAGCATCGGCCGCCCCCAGCGCACGCTCAACATGGCCACGGGCGAGATGACCGACCTCACCATCGAAGGTCGCCACGACGCCTGCATCGCCCTGCGCGTGCCCCCCGTCGTCGAAGCCGTCACCGCCATCACCCTCGCCGACCTGTTCCTGATCAGGAAAGCATATGAAAGTGAAGAAAGTCAGTGACACCCGCCTCGTGCGAGGCGTAGCGTCAGGGTTACAATAAAGTGCCTGGAGTATTTAGAGTGCCTAAAGTTGGAAGTTACAAGTGCCTAAAGTTAGTGACACCCGGATTCTGCAAGGCGAAGCCGCAGCGGAATCCGTCGGTGGAACTGACACTGACCGGAGCCGCAGGCGGAGTGTCAGGGTTGCAATAAAGTGCCTGGAGTACTTGGAGTTCGGAGTTCGGAGTATCGAGTAGCGAGTATGGAGTACCGAGTAGCGAGTAAGGAGTATCGAGTATCGAGTTAATAAGTTTTGAGTACAAGGAAGGGCTTGAAGTATGGAAAACCATTTGATGAGCAAAGAAGAAAATCACAACATCCGCCGTATTTTGATCCTCGGCGCTGGAAAAATGGGCCTGTGGCTGGCCGAATCGCTCTGCCTCGACTACGAGGTGGCCATCTACGACCGCGATCACGAGAAGATGAAATACGTCTTCCGAACACGCCGCCTCAATGCCCTCGACGAGGCGGCCGACTTTGCCCCCGACCTGCTCATCAACGCGGTCAACCTGCAAAAGACCGTCGAAGTGTTCCGTGAGGTGATCCCCCTCCTCCCGGAGGATACCATCCTTTCCGACATCGCCTCGGTGAAGAACGGCTTGAAACGCTTCTATGAAGATTGCTCGCGGCGTTTCGTATCCACCCATCCCATGTTCGGCCCCACCTTCGGCAACGTGCGCGACCTGCGGCGCGAGAACGCCATCATCATCAGCGAATCGTGCGACGAGGGAAAGGCTTTCTTCCGCGACTTCTACCAGCGCTTGCGGCTGAAGATCTTCGAATATTCGTTCGACCAGCACGACCAGACCATTGCCTACTCGCTCTCGATTCCTTTCGTCTCGACGATGGTCTTCGCCTCCTGCATGGTGAAGATGGAGGTGCCGGGCACCACCTTCAAGAAACACCTCGACATTGCCAGAGGGCTTCTCTCCGAAGACAAGTATTTGCTTTCGGAGATCCTCCTCAACCCTTTTACATTGCCCGAGCTTGAACGCATCCACGCGAGTCTGGCTACGCTGATGGAGCTGATCCGCCGCCGTGATACGGAAGGCATCCACCGTTTCCTGCACGAGGCGCGGGAGAACATCGGCATGGAGGATGAAGAGACTTAATCGAACAGCTGGGTGTAGCGCATGCTGCGGATGGGTGGCATGGGGCTATGGGCGCCCTTGATGGCTTTCCATAGGATCTCGTTGAGGGGCTGCTCGGGGGTCTCGTCCTCTTCATCCCAGTCCATCGCTGCCGAGGCCTGGGCGCCGTACGTGGTGGCACTGTTGAGGAGGCCGGTGGGCCAGGTGGCCGGCAGGGCGACATAAGGTGTTGTATCCGGCGTGTCGGTGAAGGCGGTGGTGAGGGGGAAGGCAGCCGCATCGAACTGGCTCATCGGCGGCATGCCCAGGATCAGCTCGATGGTGCGCAACACGCTCACCGTACTGTACATGTTGTGGTCGACCCACCCGCGCCGCGCATAGGGCGAGGCCACCAGCAGGATGCTGCGGTGGGCGTCCACATGGTCGGGACCGTTCTGGGCGTCGTCCTCAAGCACGAAGATGGCTGTCTCCTTCCAGAAACGGCTGTGGCTCACCGCCTCGACCACCATGCCCAGGGCCCGGTCGTTGTCGGCCACCATCGCCCGGGGCGTGTGCTTGCCCGCCTTGGTGCCGTAAGTGTGGTCGTTGGGCAGCCGCATGATCATCAGGTTGGGCCAGTCGCCCTGCTCCTCAAACGCTTTTAACTCACGGATGAACTCGGCCGCCCGCAGCGTGTCGGGATAGTCGAGATCCCACGGCCGGAAGTGCGGATCGAAATGATCTTCCAGCGTCTTCATGTTGGTGTAATAGTATTCCCCCTGCTCATTGCGGCCGATCTTGATGAATTCGGCATAACTGCGGTACGAGAGGCCGTGGCGGGCAGCCATGTCCCAGAGGTAGCCTGTCGTGGGGGCGGCGATGGGATAGTTACCCTCGGCGGGATAGCCTTTGCCGCGATGGGAGTAGACGCTGGGCCACGTCTTCTCAACAAAGTCGGTGGCCACCGCCGCGGTCGACCACTCATGCCCGTCGGCACTCACCTCGGCATCGACATAAAAGTTGTCGAAGAGGACGAACTCTTCGGCCAGCTTGTGGTGGTTGGGGGTGACCTCACGGCCGAAGAGTACCAGCGAGGTGTCTCCGTTGCCCTGGGGCATGTCGCCGAACACCTGGTCGTAGGTGCGGTTCTCTTTGATGATGTACACGACATGTTTGATGGGTGAGGTGCCGCCGGGGGCGGGGATGGCGTGGTTGGTGGCGATGCTGTCGCGGTGGTCCCAGCGGTTGTTGCGGCGCACCTGGGCGGTGTATGCACGCAGGCGTTCTGCATCGGGCACCTTCACCACCGCGACGGTGCCCCACAAGAGACGACCGATGTATTCGTTCGCCTTGGGAGGTTCGTCGGTGGGCTGCGGGGCATGGGGGTTGGCACGGGAGATGATTCCCTTTCCGTTGGCGATGCAGAGGGTCTTGCCGTCGTGGGTCACCGCCACGGCCGTGGGGTACCAGCCGGCGGGGATGAGACCCTGCACCCGGGCGGCGCCGGGCTGCGAGACATCCACCACCGCCACGTCATTGTTGCCGGCATTGGCTACATAGAGCACCGTGCCGTCGGGAGAGAGGGCCAGCCCGTTGGGAGTGCTGCCATAAGGGGCCCCCTCGTAAGGCAACAGCGAGATCGTCTCCGTCACCTCGTCGGTGTGCGTGTCGACCACCGTGATGTCGTCGGTGTTGGCATTGGCTACAAAGAGCCGTCCGTCAGGGCCCAGCACCATCTTGTTGGGATGATCACCCGCAGGGATGCGCCGGAGGAGCTTCATCGTGACGGCATCCACAACACCCACGGCGCGACCGCCCCAGATGCTCACATACACCTTCCTGCCGTCAGGGGTGAGCAGCACATCATAGAGAAAATGCCCGAACCGGACCGTGTCGGTGACCTTCTTCTCCGGCACATCGACACGGAAGAGCGTGCGCATGGTCTTGCTGGCCACGTAAAGGGTCTTCCCGTCGGCCGTGGGGGCTAGGCCCGTCAGGAAACACTCCGGCCCCGGACGGGGTATCACCTGGATCGAGTCGCGTCCGACGAAACGCTCCCCGTCGTTGGTGAAGAGGTAGATCTTGTTATGACCGCCTCCCGAGACGAACAGTTTTGTTCCGCCGTCGCTGAAGGCGATGCCGAAGAAAGAGGCCGTCACCGGCAGGGTCTGCACCTGCTGCTGTTGCAGGTCGATGATCGACACGAACTGCTCGCTGTAACCGTTGTTGGTGACGGCAAGATACCGCCCGCCCGGGCTGATCACCATGTTCAAAGGAAGATCCCCGACAGGGATCTGCTGTCCTACCGGCGTGAGGCGGTAATGGTTGGGTAACAGGATCGAACTGTCAGCCTGGAAGCCGGGCCACAAGACCTCTTGCTGCTGCCGGCTCTCGCACGAAAGAAGCAATAGCGACAGCAGGAAAGGGAAAAAGATGGTGCGGAATACGTTCATGACAGGTGATTTTATTATCCTTTGAAGATAGAAAAAAATAGTCTCCCCAGGAAATCGTTCCGGTGATCCCTAATGAAGAAATACCTATTTAAATGTTTATTAAAATAGATATTTAAATTGATATTTAAATCACTGCTGTCCAAAACGTTTTTTCTGGACAGAGAAATCCTTTGTCATAGATAAATTTCGTACATCAATATACGAGTTTTTGATTTTTACC
>JAMOUS010000277.1 GCA_027067975.1 Bacteroidales bacterium
TCTTTCACCTCTTCTTCATCCCGCAAGGGATGCTCGAACAAACCCAACATGAACTTGGCCCGCAAGATATGCCGCACCGCCCGGTCGATGTATTTCTCGTCAAGACGTCCTTCCTCGACCGACTTTTTCACCGATTCCAGAAAACCGGGCCCGTGCATATGCATATCCACACCCGCCTCGATCGACTCGATATAGGCATCGTCGAGAGAAGGAGCCGCATGGTGAAGATCATAGATCCTTTCAATATCCATCCAATCGGATACCACAAAACCGTCGAATCCCCATTCGTTACGCAGCACGTCGGTGAGTAGGTAACGATTTTTGTGCATGGGGGTTCCGGACACTTCGTTATGGGCAGCCATGAAAGTATAGACCCCGGTTTTCACCTGCTCGTGGAAGGGGCGCAGCCAAAGATTTCTTAGCTGCCGTTCGGAGGCGTCGAGGGGTGCGGCGTTCAGACCGTTAAAAGGTTCTCCTCCGCCCACGAAATGTTTGGCACAGGCAATCACGTTATGGGGGCCCAGATTCCCTTGGTAACCGCGGGTGAAGGCAACGCCCATGGCTCCCACCAGGAGAGGATCCTCCCCGAAAGTTTCACCGGTACGTCCCCAGCGGGGATCCCGGGAGAGCTCGACATTCGGTGAAAAGGTCCATTGCATCCCCGTGGCTCGCATCTCTTCGGCTGTGGCCCGGGCAATACGCCGTGCCAGCGCCGTATCCCAACTGCTGGCCAGGGCCAGTTCCGTGGGATAAACCGTCGCACCGTAAATGTGCGCATGACCATGGATGGCATCGATGCCGATGATCAACGGGATCTTCAGCCGCGACTGCATCGCCAGACGCTGCAACTCATTGGCCTCATGCACATCCTTCACATGCAGGAAAGATCCGATCTTCCCCTCTTTCACCATGTTCTTCAGATCCTCAACACTGAGACCGGGATACATCCCGTACTGGTCGTCCCCTTTACGGTTTTTGTTATTCTTGCGGAACATCTCCTTGGTCTTGCGAATGTGTTCCGGTGCCACATATTGACACATCTGGCCGATCTTCTCCTCCAGCGTCATACGCTTCATCAGATCTTCGACCCGTTCATCCACAGACAAGGCAGTATCCGTATAACGCACCTGATCCTCCGCGGCTTCCCGGTTGGAGGAACATGAAGAAACGACGACCCCCATCATCAGGGCCGCCCCGATCGAAAAGAAAATTCCTTTAGTTCTCATAACTCGACAGATTTGGGGGGTTAATGATTTCGGGGGTCAAAGATAATAGAACATTGCGAGTATTAAACCGATCAACAAAAGGATTAGCAAGCTTTGGATAAAAGCATACATCTTCACTCCGGGTTTACCTCTCATGATGGGAAAGATGAAAGGGATGCCGGAGTTTTTCCGGCATCCCAGGATCTTCATTCTTCAATGATATCAAAGTCGATCGTATACCTGAACTTCAGGTTATCCAGCATCCACACCGACTTGGTCTTTGTGGCCGAAGCGGAATTGTCATAATACCATTTGAAGTAGATCTTAGATTGGGTGACATCCACTTTCCCCACACTCTGGTCGTTGACCGAGATGAAGGATCCGGAACCGGAGGTCGGCCAGTCGGAATCTCCCGCCGGCATGACATCATACCAGGTGAGGCTGTCGTATGAATATTGCAAGGTCCGAACCGTCTCAGCATACACGGGGTCCTGTTTGGCTCCCCAACCGTTACGTTCGTCGAAGGAAACGGTCAGCTCGAGTCCGTTCCAGTCGTTCCCGATATCGACGGCAGCCACGATCCAGGAGATGAAGACGGCACCGGCACCGTGATACCCTTTGGCATAGCCTCCTCCGTTGGTGAATGAGGTAGCCGAGGCAGGATCCTTGTAGTAGCTGATCGTATCGCTACCGAATTCCGTATCGTCGTAGAGTGTCACGCCCCATCGGGTCATCACACGGATGGCAAAAAGATCTTTGAAGACGAACGACACACCGGTGGCGTTGGTGACCCGGACCGAGACGACATAGTCTCCGTCGGGGAGGTTTTGGTTGCCCGCCACGGAAACCACTCCGTCGGCATCGATACTCACGGCATCTTTCACCTCTTGGGGAACCGTGTCGGGGAAAATCACCTCCCAGCCTCCATCATCGTTCATCCCGGTAAGCTGGGGCTTCTGCGACGACCATGCAGCCATGGGCGAAAGAGTGACACGATGCAGTGTGTCGGCGTCGGCTGCACGGGTATAGAGAATCGTCGGCGGCGGCCCCACATGCACGGTGAGCACATCCTTGAACGTTTTCGTCCCCAGGTTGGTATTCACCTTCACCGAAAGCACCAGCGTACTATCCGCCGGAGCACTGGTGGTTTTGATCACATTGCCGTCCGTATCCACACTGAAACCGGGAACGGGCGGCTCAATGGCATAAGAGATCTCTTCGATCTCGTGGCCGGGAGAATTATCGGTATAGGTGATTTGGGCAATGGGCCCTTGCTGCAAGGCTCCGGCATTCACCTCGTCGGGGGTCACCGTAATGCTCACCGGGACATCCAGCACGGTAAAATTCCAGGCAGCCGGCATTTTCACCACACTGTTGATCGTATGAATGGAGACATCCACACTGTATTCGCCGGGGTTAATGGAGCCATCCGTATTGTCATAGGTAATCACTCCCGTCGCGTCATCAATGTCGAAGTTTTCCCTCACATACCTTCCGGAAGCGGAAGCATGAATCGAGTCGATCCGTAGCTTATAAACGCCCTGAATCTCAAAAACAGGGGTATCCGAAGCAAGTACGGTCCTCTTCGGATAGAAAGTGGATTCATTATAGGTGAAGGCCGACGGTGCCGCCGGATCGTAGGGAGTATAGTCCAGAACAATCCGTTCCTCACATGAGGTGATGAGCGTCACCACTCCGGCCAACAGGAAAAGACCTGATATGATTTTATGTATTTTTTTCATCTTTCCTGGCTTTAATTATTGATATCCTGATTCGTATTGATCTCGGAAGAAGGTATGGGCAAGCGCATTACCGTCTCTTCATCCTCTGCTTGGCGCACATCGATTTTCGGATTAAACGTGGGTGCATTGTTGTGTTTGTCAATCACATGACTTTTAAACCACTCATACCCTCTGCGTCGCACGGTAAAGACATCCTGCAATTCGCCCAGAAGCTCATAGCGGTACTCCTTCATGATGGCTTCCCGGAAGGCGTCCTTTCCGTTATAATACTCCGGCTGGGGGGTCAACCCCACACGGGCCAACACCTCTTCAACGTATTTGAACTGCTCTCCGTTATCCAACTCATTGGAGATCTCGGCAAGCATCAGCAACAGATCGGCATACCGGTAGACGATAAAGTTCTTGAGGTCCGTGTTTCCCACCAGGTTGACATTTTTTTCCCAGTACTTGTACGGCCATGGGTATGCGATACTGAACCTTTTTCTCGGCAGCAGCGGGTAGGTTTTTATCACCCTGTTTCTGACCACGTTTAGATACGAACTAATGTAGGTGGAAGCAATCCGGGGATCATTGGGATACGTAGCCACATGATCATCATAAACCTCCACGTTGACATTGATACGTCCCCAAGTATTGTTGCCTTTGGTGGCTCCCCGGGGTGTATAAAGACGCGGCATGCCCGAACCGGCCACATCGTTGTACTGAATTTCGAAAATGTTCTCCGGAGTATTGTCGCCGCTCGTTTCACCCCACAATGTGGCATAGTCGGAAACCAACGTATATTTTCCGTAAACCTGGATGGCCTCGTCGTAAGCCATCTGCCAATATTCGGCTTCGCTATGCTCCTGCAGTGATGGATCGGCCGTGGCCAACGTCATATAGACCTTGGCCAGAAGCATGTTGGCCGCTTCTTTGCCGGGATATCCGATACGCTGCTCGCTGTGGGGGTACATGAGATCCTTGGCTTTATTCGCATCTTCGATGATCTGGGCATAGACCTCTTTGGCGGGCGACTTGGGTTTGTGAATGTTGCCGGTGTTCATCGGTTCAAGCCGCAGCGGCACATCGCCCCACAAGCGTACGAGATCGAAATATTCGAAAGCACGGATAAAATAGGCCTGTCCCAGGACATCGTTCATGCCGCGATCCTCATTGGTGAGAGGATTCTCCACAGGTTGGATGGTGGCAATGATGTCATTGGCACGGGATATGGCTGTGTAATGAGTCCGCCATACGCTTTCGACCTCTTTCGAGTTGGGTTGCGGCTTAAGCGCATACAGGGTACGGTTGTTCCGAGAGTTGATCCCTTTGTTGTTACGCGCCGTAAAAAGCCCGGAATATCCGTCATACAGGACATGTGCCATGAACGAAAAGTTGCCCCAGTTAGAGAGCCCCAGGTATACACCGTCAAGGCCGTTACGCGCATTCTCCAGATTGCCGAAGACATTGTCTCTCGACAGAAAGGGAGGGTTCTCATCCAAGCTGCATGCAGTCAGCAGCAGCGCTGCAATCATTGTGATGAATCTTATCTTTTTCATATCTGCTATGAATTTCAAATTAAAAAGTGATGTTCACACCCGCCACAAATGTTCTGGCGTTCGGATAGGGGTTCCAATCGACCCCGATAACATTGGGGTTCCAGAGAAAACTGGTAACATTGGGATCATACCCGCTGTACTTGGTAAACGTTAAAAGGTTTTTTCCGGATACGTACAGGTGGAATCTCTGAAAGGCATTTTTCACAGGCACATCATATCCAATGGTAAGGTTATTGAGCCGTATGTAACTGCCGTCCTCCACCAGGCGGTCGGTGACGGCGATAGCGAGGGTTTCACGATAATTGATACGCGGATAGAGGTTGGTGGGTCGGTCGGGACGCCAGGCTTCATGATAGGCAGCCGGATGAATGTTCGACTGATACCCGTTCGCATAATAGTAATTTATGCCGAAACCGTTGATGATCTCATTACCATAGACCCCGTTCCAGTCCATGTTAAAGGTGAAACGCTTGTACGAGAAGAAAAGGTTGAAACCGTACACAAAATCGGGATTGGGGTCCCCCAGGAAGGTACGATCATGTTCATCGATGACACCGTCTTTGTTGAGATCGACGATTTTCACATCACCCGGTTGGGCTCCGTTCAGGAAGAGTGTATCGCCGGTTTGGTAGATCCCGTCGGTCTTGAATCCCCAGAACATTCCGACCGGTTCGCCGGCCATGAAGATGTTCACGGGACATTTCAGGAAG
>JAMOUS010000278.1 GCA_027067975.1 Bacteroidales bacterium
GAGAACGACCGGCGGGCGGCGCTGAAGCGCGAGATCAACGAACGCACGGGATCGTCGCTCACCGAGGAGAAGTCGTACAAGCCTTATTGAGATGCGCCTGCTGGCTTTGCGTTTTTCGGCGATGGGGGATGTGGCGCTGACGCTGCCGGCGTTGCGGGCGGTGCTGGCGGCCCATCCCTCCCTACAGATCACGCTGGTGACACGCCCCCTCTTCGCTGCGTTCTATTCCGGTCTCCCGCGTCTCACCCTTGTCACCCCCGACCTGCGGCGTTATGGCGGCGTCGCCGGCCTGCGGCGGCTCTACCGTGAGCTGGCGGCGACAGGTCCTTACGATGCCGTGGCCGACCTGCACGACGTGCTGCGGACGAAGGTGCTGCGTCTCTTCTTCCGCACGGCGGGCGTGCCGGTATATGTGATCGACAAGGGGAGGAAGGAGAAACGGGCCCTGTTGCGGGGGCGGGTCAGCGGCCCGCTGAAACATACGGTAGAGCGTTATCTCGACCTCTTCCGTGCGATGGGGCTCACGCCGCAGATAACGCCGCCGCCGTGGCTGCAGGTGGAGGGAGCGGCGCCCGTCGCTGCCGGCGATCCTCCCATAGGCATCGCGCCGCGGGCACGCCATGCGCTGAAGACATGGCCGGAAGAACAGATGGTGGCCTTCGTCCGTCTGCTGCGGCAACGCCACCCCGCGGCGCGTATCTACCTCTTCGGGGGCCCCGAGGATGAGGAGTCGCTGGCGCGCCTTGCCGCCGCCGCCGGCGACGCCGCCCGTCACACCCTCGACCTGCCGCTGGCCGCGCAGCTGGCCCTGATGCGGCAGATGCGGGTGATGGTGTCGATGGACTCGGCCAACATGCACCTGGCCGCCCTCATGGGCGTGCCGGTGGTGTCGGTATGGGGTGCCACACACCCCTGGGCGGGCTTCGCCCCCTGGGGAGGCGACGAACGCCTCATCGTCCAGGTGCCGCGCGAAGAGCTGCCCTGCCGCCCCTGCACCATCTATGGCAAAGGAACATGCCGCCGCGGCGACCTGGCCTGCCTCACCCGCATCACCCCCGAAAAAGTGCTGGAAAAGGTGGAAGCAGCGCTCACCCGTGGCCGTTGATCAACTCCTTGCCATGACCCCGCCGGTACTCCGGTTGGAGGTTGACATGCGTGATCCCCAGTTTCTCCAGCTTCCGCTCCATCTCATCCAGGATCTGCTCAAAACGGCTTACGGGAATATCTTCCTGGAGGTCGACATGCGCTTCCAGCAGCACATCACGATCGTCGAGGCGCCAGACATGCAGATGATGTACGCCCCCCACCTCCGGGAAGGCCGTCATCGTCGCCACGATCTGGTCGATATCGATGTCTTTGGGAGTGAATTCCATGAAGATCCGCACGGCCTGGACGAGGAGGTCCCATGCCGCAATGATGAGGTAAAGGGCGATGGCAAGGGTGATCAGGGGGTCGACGCGTGTCCATCCGAGGTAGCGTATGGCCAGGCCGCCGGCTAGGACAGCGACGGAGGTGAGCATGTCGGAGAAGAGGTGCAGCATCGCCGACCGCATGTTGAGGCTGTCGCGCGCCTCGCGACGGATCAGCAGGACGCTGAGACCGTTGAAGAGGATGCTCAGCAGTGCCAGGAGGATCACCACCCTTCCTTCGACGGGCACGGGATGGAGGAGGCGCCGCACGGCGCCGGCGATGAGAAAGAAAGAGAGCACGATGAGGGCGGTGGCATTGAGGAGGCCGGCAAAGATCTCGGCACGGCGGTAACCGAAGGTGCGTTCCAGGGTGCTGCGGCGCGACGCCAGACGCCGCGCCCCCCAGCTCACCCCCAGCGCCAACACGTCGCTGAAGTTGTGCAACGCATCGGAAAGCAACGCCATGCTGCCCGACACCACACCCCCCACCACCTGCGCCACCGTGATGAAGAGGTTCAGCAGGATCGTAATGCCGATGTTCCGCGTGCCGTGATGATGACCATGACCCATCTTTCCCGCTTAAAAATATAGGTATTTAAATACCTATTAAAATACCTATTTTTCTACTTTCATCTCCCGGTAATAATGGTAGAACCAGGGGATGGTCTCGATGCCTTTGTAGAAGTTGAACAGTGGGAAGTTCTCATTGGGCGAGTGGATGGCATCGTCGTCGAGGCCGAAGCCCATGAGGATGGATTTGATGCCGAGGACCTCTTCGAAGACGGCGACGATGGGGATGCTGCCGCCGCTGCGCACGGGCACGGGCGGTTTGCCGAAGGTGGTCTCGATAGCGCGGGCCGCGGCCCGGTATTCCACCGAAGTGATGGGGCTCACATATCCTTCGCCGCCATGGAGGTATTTCACCTCGACCGTCACTCCCTTGGGGGCAAGGGTGGGGAAGTGTTCGGTAAAGAGTCTTGCAATCTTCTCCGACCGCTGGTTGGGCACCAGGCGCATGGAGATCTTGGCATGGGCTTTGGCGGGAAGGACCGTCTTGGCCCCTTCGCCGGTATAACCGCTCCAGATGCCGTTGACATCGAGAGAGGGTCGTATGCCCACCCGCTCGGGAGTGGTATAGCCTTTTTCACCCACCTCCTCGGGGATGCCGATGGACTTGCGGAAAGCTTCGGGGTCGAACGGCGCGCGGGCCATCTCGGCCCGCTCTTCGGGGCTTACCTCCAACACATCGTCATAAAAGCCGGGGATGGTGATGCGGTGGTCGTCGTCGGTGAGTGCGGCGATCATCTTGGCCAAGGCATTGGCAGGATTCATCACCGCACCGCCGTAAAGCCCCGAATGGAGGTCGCGGTTGGGACCGGTCACCTCCACCTCCATGTATGCCAGTCCGCGCAGTCCCACCGTAATGGAAGGAATGTCGGGGGCGATCATGGTGGTGTCACTGATGAGGATCACATCGGCGGCGAGCTTCTCACGATGGTCGAGGCAGAACTGCTTGAGGCTGGGAGAGCCGATCTCTTCTTCCCCTTCGATCATGAACTTGACATTGCAGGGGAGGGTGCCGGTGCGCACCATCGCCTCGAAAGCCTTCACGTGCATGAACATCTGCCCTTTGTCGTCGTCGGCGCCGCGGGCATAGATCTTGCCGTCGCGCACCACCGGCTCAAAGGGATCCGACTCCCACAGCTCGAGCGGCTCGGCCGGCTGCACATCGTAATGACCGTACACCAGCACCGTCGGCAAGGCAGGGTCGAGGATCTTTTCCGCATAGACCACCGGATGCCCCTGCGTGGGAATCACCTCCGCACGATCGGCACCCGAGGCCAGCAGGTTGTCGCGCAGGTATTCCGTGGCCCGCATCATCGCTTCCTTCCGTTCCGGGTCGGCACTCACCGAAGGGATCCGGATCAGTCCGAACAACTCCTCCAGAAAACGCTCCCGGTTCGCTTCCATGTACTCGTTTGCTGCTTTCATTTCATCAATTGCTTAAATATAAATTTTATTTTCTGAATCGGGATTTCCCTCCCGTCATTGGTCACAATTTGCAAAAAATTTTCGAGAACTCCTTTTTTTGGGGGGGGAGAGGACTAGTCACCTGGGCGGTATTGCTGCAGGTAGGCGCGGGCCACCTCCTTCAGTTCGCGGTACCAGGTTTTTCCGAAGTGTCGCGTGAGAGCTTCCCGCAAAAACTCGTATACCCGGATGTTGCGCACCTTGCCGTGTTCGAGTGCCGGCCGGCAGTCCTTCCAAAACTCGAAATTGACCGCCGTGAAATCCTCATATTCCTTAAGTCGTATAGGAAAGAGATGGCAGGACAGCGGTTTCCTGAAGGGGATCCGTTTCTTCTCCCATGCCTTTTCGATGGCACATTTGTATATGCCGTCGTCGTCGCGGTAGGCATAGGCACACTCTTTCCCGTCGATGAGGGGTGTTACCCGGTCACCGTCGCTGTCGATGACCGAGGTGGCTTGTTGTTCGACGGCATTCCGGCCCGCCGCCTGCATAAATTCCTTGAAATCGTCATAATATTTTTCCAGGATCTCCGTTTCCTCCTCCTCGAGGGGGGCGCCGGAGTCGCCATGGACACAGCAGATCCCTTTGCAGCGTTTCAGGTCGCAGGCAAACTGTCGCTCGATGACGTCGAGGCTCACCAGGGTGTTACCGATCTTCAGCAAAGGGCAGTCAATTATTTCATCGTGATGAGGCTGTGGCCGGTCATTTCGGGCGGCTGGGACATCTCCATCAGCTGCAGGATGGTAGGCGCCACGTCGGCAAGGATGCCGTCACGCACGGAAGCCACCCGGTCGGAGACGACGATGATCGGCACGGGGTTGAGCGAATGCGCCGTATTGGGGGTGCCATCGGGGTTGAGGGCATAGTCGGCATTGCCGTGGTCGGCGATGATCACCACCTCGTAACCGTGAGCCGTGGCGGCGTCCACCACCTCACCCACACATTCATCCACCACCATCACCGCCTTCTGGATGGCTTCATAGACCCCCGTATGCCCCACCATGTCGCCATTGGCGAAGTTGAGCACGACCAGCGAGGCATCTTCCTTGCCCAATTCCTGCACAATGGCATCTTTCACCTCGTAAGCACTCATCTCGGGTTTCAGGTCGTAGGTGGCCACCTTGGGCGAGGGGATCAGGATGCGTTTCTCACCCGGGAACTCCTCCTCTCTTCCGCCTGAGAAGAAGAAGGTGACATGCGCGTATTTCTCCGTCTCGGCGATCCGGATCTGCTGCAGTCCCGCTTTGGAGACCAACTCGCCGAGCGTGTTCTTCACGTTCTCCTTGTCAAAAATGACCCGGATGCCCTTGAAGGAATCGTCGTAGCGGGTCATCGTGAGATAATGGAGGGGAAGGGTGTGCATGCCGTACTCGGGCATGTCTTTTTGCGTGAGTGCGATGGTGATCTCCCGCAGGCGATCGGTGCGGAAGTTGAAACAGATCACCACATCCCCTTCCCGGAGGGTGCCGACGGGCTTCCCTTCTGCATCGACATGGATGATGGGTTTGATGAATTCATCGGTAATGCCTTCGTCATAGGACTCCTGCATGGCGGCCAGGAGATCGGTGGCGGGCTTGCCTTTCCCATATACCATGGCATCGTATCCCACCTTGATCCGTTCCCACCGTTTGTCGCGGTCCATGGTATAATAACGTCCGGTAATGGTGGCCACCTGGCCGTTGGAGTGTTCCAAATGGTCGAGGAGGTTTTTCATATATCCGATCCCGC
>JAMOUS010000279.1 GCA_027067975.1 Bacteroidales bacterium
GTTTGTAAAAAAATGAAATCATGCATGATCCCGCATTGATGGCCATCTCGCCGGTCGACGGTCGCTACCGTAGCAAGGTCAGCGAGTTGGAAGATTATTTTTCGGAATATGCGCTCATCCGATACCGTCTGAAGGTGGAGGTTGAGTATTTCATTGCCTTGTGTGAGTTGCCGTTGGAGGCGCTGTCCACCTTCCCGCACGATCGGTTCGGGGAGTTGCGGGGATGGGTGGAGGCGTTTACGCCGGAAGATGCAGAAGCCGTCAAGGCGATCGAGCGGCGTACGAACCATGATGTGAAGGCGGTGGAGTACTATCTGAAAGAACGTTTCGAGGAGGCGGGCTTGGAGCGCTACAAAGAGTTCATCCATTTCGGTCTTACCTCGCAGGATATCAACAACACGGCTTTCCCGATGATGTTGCGGGATGCTTTCCGGAAGGTGTATGTGCCGAGGTTCACGGCGCTGCTGGCGCGTCTTTCCGATATGGCCGACGACTGGGCCGACATTCCCATGCTGGCGCGCACACATGGTCAGGCCGCCTCCCCCACGCGTGTGGGCAAGGAGATCCTGGTGTTCGTCAAACGTCTCGAAGGCCAGTTCGCCCTGCTCGAGAAGATCCCGTGGGCGGCCAAGTTCGGCGGCGCGACGGGGAACCTCAACGCCCACAAGGTGGCCTATCCTGAGGTCGACTGGGTGGCTTTTGCAGATCGTTTCGTCAATGAGGTGCTGGGACTCCATCGCACCCCCGTTACCACCCAGATCGAGCCGTATGACCATCTGGCCGCCCTGATGGACAACCTTAAGCGGATCAACAATATTTTTATCGATCTGGCACGCGATTTCTGGATGTACATCTCCCTGGAATATTTTCGCCAGAAGATCAAGGCCGGCGAGGTGGGTTCGTCGACCATGCCGCACAAGGTCAATCCGATCGACTTTGAGAACGCCGAGGGCAACCTCGGTGTGGCCAATGCCTTTTGTGAGCACCTGGCGGCCAAGTTGCCGGTGTCGCGGCTGCAGCGCGATCTCACCGACAGTACCGTCCTGCGTAACGTCGGGATGCCTGTGGCTTATACCCTCATCGCCTTCGACTCGTTGAGGAAAGGGCTTAACAAACTTATCCTGAATGAACAGAAGATCCGTGACGATCTCGAAGACAACTGGAGCGTCGTGGCCGAGGCCATCCAGACCATCCTGCGGCGTGAAGGATATCCCGAACCGTATGAGAAGCTGAAGGAACTCACCCGTACGCATAAGCGCATCACCAAGGAGAGCCTGCACAATTTCATCGACTCCCTCGACGTTCCTGACCATGTGAAAGAGGAGATGAAACGGATCACACCTTTTAACTACACCGGAATCTGAAAAACTCCGCATGAAACAGTTCCTGCAGATCCTGCAACTTGTCAAGCCATACTGGCTGCGTGCTTTCTGGAACATCATCTTCAACACGCTTTCGGCATTTTTCGCGATCTTTTCCTACTCGTTGGTGGCCCCTTTTCTGGGCATTCTCTTCGGCACCACACCGGTGGTGGAGCATCCCGTGCCGATGGAGTTGAAGATCTCGGCGATCAAGGAAAACATGTATTTTTATCTGGGGCAGATCATCGAGCAGAAGGGGAAAATCGAGGCGTTGGGGCTCATCGCCCTGCTGGTGGTGGTGATGGCGCTTTTCAAGAACGGCTTCAAGTTCCTGGCCAACTATTACATGGCCCCCATACGGGCGGGGGTGGAGAAGGATCTGCGGGGCTTGCTTTACCGCAAGCTGCTGCGGCTTCCGCTTTCCTATTATTCCGATACGCGCAAGGGGGATGTGCTCTCGCGCATCTCGTCGGATGTGAAGGAGATCGAACTCTCGATCGTCGCCTCACTGGAGATGCTTTTCCGCGATCCCATCACCATTCTGATCTACATGTTCACCCTCTTTGCGATGAGCTATCAGCTAACGCTCTTTGTATTGTTGTTGCTGCCCCTGAGCGGCTGGCTCATCGGGCGGGTGGCGCGCAACCTGCGTGGGGTGGCCATGCGTGGGCAGAAAAGGCTCAGCGGCATCGTCTCGATGATCGAGGAGACCCTCACCGGCTTCCGTATCATCAAGGCCTTCAATGCCGATGAGGTGTTTACCGAAAAGTTCGATGCGGTCAACCGCAGCTACTTCTCTTCGATGAAAAAGGTGCACCGCCGCCGTTATCTCTCTCAGCCGATGAGTGAGTTCCTGGCGACGGTGGTGATGATGGTGCTGATGTATTACGGAGGACGGCTGGTGCTGAGCGGCTCGACGGGCCTCTCTTCGCAGGCGTTCATCCTGTATATTGTCATCTTCTCCCAGGTGATCCCCCCGGCCAAGAGTCTCTCGATGGCTTATTTCAACGTGCAGAAGGGACTGGCATCACTCGAGCGCATAAACCATATCCTCAACGAGGACGAACCGATACGCGACAAGCCCGATGCGATCCCTATCAAGGAGTTCCGCGACAAGATCGAATACGATCATGTGTGGTTCCGTTACGACAAGGATTGGGTGTTGCGTGACATCATGCTGACCATTCCACGGGGCAAGACCGTCGCGTTGGTGGGCGAGTCGGGCGGGGGCAAGAGCACCATCGCCGACCTCCTGCCCCGGTTTATCGAGCCCGACAAAGGGGCTGTACGTCTCGACGGTCATGACATCCGGGATTACCGTCTTGAGGACCTGCGCAACCTCATGGGGATCGTCAACCAGCAGCCGATCCTCTTTAACGATACTTTCTTCAACAACATTGCCATGGGGCAGGAGGGGGTGACGCTGGAGGATGTCATCCGTGTGGCGAAGATGGCCAATGCGCATGATTTCATCATGGCCACCGAGCATGGCTATGATACCAATGTGGGGGAGGGGGGGAGCAAGCTCTCCGGCGGCCAGAAGCAGCGCATCAGCATTGCCCGGGCGCTGCTGAAGAACCCGCCTATCCTCATCCTCGACGAGGCCACCTCATCATTGGATACCGAATCGGAGAAGTTGGTGCAGGAGGCAATCGAGAAACTGATGAAGAACCGCACTTCGTTGGTCATCGCCCACCGTCTTTCGACGATCCGCTCGGCCGATGAGATCTGTGTGGTGCATCAGGGGCAGATCGTCGAACGGGGCACCCATGAAGAGCTGATGGCGAAGAAAGGCTATTACCACCGTCTGCAGAGGCTGCAGTCGGTGGAGTGATCTAGTTTTTTCCAGCGATCGTATACATGTATACCGCGAAGGAGGCGAGCCAGTGTTCGCCTTCGTAGTTGCCGCTGGTGACGTAGGGCAGGGTGGCGTTGGCGTGGCGTGTGGCGGCCTGTTGCAGCAGGGGCGCGGCCGGGTCGTCGGGGGGCAGGGCCTGGGCCAACTCGAACATGCACCAGGCCCGGCTGAGGTTGAGGCCGTCGAGGTGGACGATCTTGGGGTCGCTGCGGTCGGTGACGTCGGCAGGGGTGAAGAGGTTGGCAGGCTGGCCTTCGTCGAGGCCGGGAAGCCAGGCCTTCAGCCAGGGGAGGAACTCCTCCCGCGGCAGGACGCGCAGCATCAGCGAGGCTTCTTGCAGAGTGGGCGAGAGAAAATCGTCGCCGTCGGGTTCCCAACGTGCCGGTGCCGCGGTGTCGGCAAGATAGTAGTCGCGTGCACGCCGGATGATCATCTCTTCCAGATCCTTTCTGCCGGCCGTGCGGGCGTAGTCGAGGGCGAAGATCAGACCAAAGGCGGTGTTGGGGTGCACACCGCGGCGGATGGGATAGCCTTGCCGGGGAAGGAAATCGAGATACCGCTCCACAAAGGCGTCGGCAAGCGGCTGCAGGGCGGCGGCCCACTCCCTGCCTTCGGGAGCATCCCAGGTGAGCAGTTCCTGCTGCAGCTTCAGCAGCCAGGCCCAGCCGTAGGTGCGCTCAAAAGAACGGCGGTTGGGCCGGTGGAGGTAGGCCACCTCGGCTGCCACCTTCTCCGGGGTGAAATGATCGCGCAGTACCGCCCGGACCGAATCGGCCTGGGGAATCTCCGGGAACATCTTCAGCATCCTCACCAGCAGCCAATGCCCATGCACACACGAATGCCAGTCGAAGCATCCGAAAAAGACCGGATGCAGCTCGCGTGGAGAACGCACCTCCTCCGGCCCGTTTATCACATGGGAAAGCTTGTTGGGATATTCCGTCTGGACACAACGTAATGCCAGCTTCACAAAGCGGGCGGCGGATGACTGTGTCAACGGCGGCAGAGCCTGAATCTCGCTACTCCCCTTGGCAGGCATGCGGCTTTCATGTGAACACGAGGCATAGACCAGGACAAAAACAAGAAAAAAGGGAAAAAAGAAATATTTTTGCATCTTGATAAAAAATTGGATCATGAAAAGAATAAACTTACGAAAAAATCCCGAGGGCATGATCATTTCCATAGAGACAAGGATCAGAGAGGAGAAGAAAAAATGCCTGCAATCTGTTGGCATGCAGGCATTAACAGTGATCCAGCCAGGATTCGAACCTGGGACCCACAGTTTAGAAGACTGTTGCTCTATCCAACTGAGCTACTGGACCCATTGAACGGAGCACAAAAATACAAATTTGCACTCATTCGAACAATAGCAAAAAGAGTACCGTTTTATTTGTTCATTTGCTCTTCAACCCGGTTGTCGTCTCCTTCCTCGCCCTCTTCGACCTTGACGACCTCCCATACATCACGGCCGTCGATCTCGGGAGGCTGGTAATGGACTTCGCCGACTTTCACTTCTTTGCCGCCATCGGGTGATTTGTCGACGATTTTACCGGCCATGTGAGGGACTACTTTATAGGCATTTCCTTCTTTTTGGTGAAAGGTTCCGTCGTAGTAATGAAGAGTTTTTCCTTCGACTATGATCTTCTCCGCCTCTTCAGATAGTTTACTGACGGTGGTGCCGACGGGAGGTTCCTCCACGACATAACCTTTGCCGTCATTTTGGGGTTGTATTAACCCTTTCGTCCCCCGGGTCGCCGTGATGCATCCCATGTGATCGAGGATAGCGATCGCCGCCGTATCATAAGCCGAACGCTGGGCTTGTGTGATCAACGGGGAGAGAATTTCCAATGAGCGGGTTCATAGGCGATAGGAGGTGAGAAGAAGAAAAAAGCCGGACATTGTCCGGCTTTCTGATCGGGGCTGGTGTTTTTCTTCTTTACGATCTAGTCATTCATTTCCGCACCAGCTTCCACCTTGAAGTACAGTTTGAGGTGGTGGATTTCTTTGGGGTTATAGGGAGCAAGGACGCGGATGCGATCGACGAGGGCATTCCATTCGGGGCCGGGCATTTCACCGCCGCCGAGGAAGCCGTGTTTGTCGAAATAGGCAGGAGGACGGATGTTCTGTAAGTAAGTGGCCACGACCGAGGAGTCGAGCATGGGCCATTTTTGCATGATCTCACGCATCAGCACATTGTACACCGAGTAGGTGCCGAGCAGCACGTCGCGGCTGGGCTCGTCCAGGTCGCTGGGAGGCAGTCCCACCTCTGCACAGGCAATGTCGGTGCTATCCTGGCCCGATGCGACAAAGGCCCAGTTGAATCCGGTCTGCATCGTGAAAAAGCGTGCATTGGGATGGTCGGAGTTGCCGTAAACGTCCACGAAGTCACCTTTTTTTCCTACGAACATCTTCAGAGCATGCATGGAGTAGGGGTCTACCAGCGGATTGGCCATGGGCAGGTCGGCAGCCTGCACCATCATCCAGGCATCATAACCCCGCGAAGGATGACCGGTATAGTCGATACGGAACATGGCCTCTTCCATATAGGCATAATGCTCACGGTCGAGGTTGGCCGGGCACAGCAAGGCGACTCCCTCGACGGGCTGGCGGTTCCAGAAGAGCTGCAGGGCGATGTTGGCACCTGCGGAATCCCCGTCCTCCGTCTCAGTGTCGGTGATCGTCATCCCAAACTCCCACTGGCGGTCGTCATAGGATGTGTTTGCCACCACCACCACCTGCTTGGTGCGTCCATCATCCCCGGTGTACGTGAAGCTCATTTCATGGTTGATCTGATATTCCTGCAGACTTTCGATGATCGCCTGTACAATGTCGGCAGCCTCTTCTCCAATGTTGATGAAGGTTACCAGGTGCAGGTACACCATATCCCCCTTCAGCGTATCGACGGTGGCACTCTTTTTCGTCGAAGCCTCACGACTGATGGCATCAGGGATGTCCACCTTGAATGACTGCGGCAGGATGCTTTCATCCTGATCGTTCAGTACAGGGTTCTTCTCACATGCCGTGAAGATCAGCATCACGGACATCATGGCTGCGGTAAGGAAACTTACTCTTTTCATTGCTTTCTCTTTTTGGTTAATACGTCGCATTTCATTGTCATTTGCATCCTCATCACACAAACATGCGACGATACCCTGACATCTTCGCCGGAAGATTTTTTATTTTTTTTCTTCCCCCTTGATCTTCAGCGCGGTATTCTTCACGCTCCTTACTGTCGCGATGCATCTCCTCCACATTGTCGATCTCGGGGCTTTCTTTTACCGCTTCCCAGTTGAAATCCTCATTGAGCGGGTCGAGGGCTTTTTGCGGATCGAAAACTCTTTTGTCACCCGGCAGGGGCCTCGGCTACCCATTTGCCCTCCTTGCTGTGGGAAGTGGAACAGGAAAACAACAGAGCTACCAAAGAGGCGGCAGCAATCAGCGGGATGATCTTCTTCTTTCTCATGGTCAGTCTCTTTTTCCGTATCAAAATTAGTACATTTGCCCGGCTTATCCTCACCGCCGATGCCTTTGACCGAAAAAGCGCGACATGATCCCGGCCGGGGGCTCTTTTTGCCGCTGGTGGAGCAGTTCTTTTCCATCCAGGGGGAGGGTTACCATACCGGTCGTGCGGCCTGGTTCATCCGGCTGGCGGGTTGTGATATCGGCTGTTCGTGGTGTGACTCGAAGCATACTTGGAATGCAGATCGCTTCCCCCGGCTGCCGGTGGCCGGGATTGTGGAGAAAGCCCGGGAGGCTCCTGTCCGCGATGTGGTGATCAGCGGCGGCGAGCCGCTCATGCACGACCTCCGTCCGCTGACGGACCTTCTGAAAAAGGAAAGTTTCACCATCTACCTGGAGACTTCCGGAGCTTATCCCCTCCGCGGTACGTTCGACTGGATCTGTCTTTCCCCCAAGGAGCAGAAACCTCCCTTGCCCGGGATCTTTCCTGTGGCCCATGAGCTCAAAGTGGTCATCGAAGCGGAAAAAGATTTCCGGTGGGCCGAGGAGAATGCCGGGAAGGTGCGGGAAGAATGCCATCTTTTCCTTCAGCCGGAGTGGAGCCGTTACCGGGAGGTCCTCCCTTTCATGATAGAGTATGTGAAGGGACATCCACGATGGCGCATCTCTTTGCAGGTGCATAAGTTCATGCATATCCCCTGATATTCTTCCTTTTTCGGATTTTTTTTACTTTTAGGGAGATTTTCCCTCGTGATGTTTGTACGTTTACGATACCGTGTGGCAGTATGGGTGGGTCTGATGCTTTTTCTCTTTTGGGGAGTGGCAGCGGCCCAGCAGTTGCATACCCGGTCGGGCAAGGCAATGAAATATTTCAATGATGCCCGCGACATGTATTTTCTGATGAAGTATGATCTGGCGGCGGAGACCATTGAGAAAGCCATCCAGGCCGATTCGAACTTCATCGAGGCCCATTTGCTGAAGGCGGAGATCTATTCCGATATGAAGGAGCGCGACAAGGCCATCGAGGCTTACCGGGCGGTGATCCGCATCGACTCGACCTTTTTCCCCAATGCGATGTATAACCTGGGGCGCTTGGAGTTCCGGTTGGGGCGGTATGTGCGGGCCCTCGAACACCTGGAGGCGTTCCTGCGGTATCCCAACAACGAGGAGCGGGTGGTGAAGAAGGCCAAACGGGATATCCGCAACTGCCGCTTTGCCATAGAGGGTATCAAGCATCCGGTGCCGTTTGACCCTGTCAACCTGGGGCCTTCGATCAACTCTCCGTTGGATGAGTATTGGCCATCGCTTACCGCCGACGAGCAGACGATCGTTTTCACGGTGTTGGTGCCGGGGAAGTGGATGCGCATGCGGGATTTCGAACAGCAGGATTTTCAGGAGGATTTTTACATCTCTCACCAGACCGATACGGGCTGGGCACCGCGAAGGCCCTTAGGCGATCCGATCAACTCGCGTCAGAACGAGGGGGCACAGAGCCTCTCGGCCGACGGGAATGTGATGTTCTTCACCGCCTGTAACCGTCCCGACGGCATGGGACGCTGCGATATCTACCGCTCGCGGCGTCTGCGCGACGGATGGTCGACCCCCGCCAACCTGGGGCCTCCCGTCGACGGCCGCAACTGGGAGGCACAGCCCTCCATCTCCGCCGACGGCAAGACCCTCTGGTTCGTCAGTAACCGCCCCGGCGGATACGGCGGCATGGACATCTGGTATTCCACCCTCAAGAACGGCCGGTGGACCCCACCCAAAAATGCCGGCAACAAGATCAATACCCCGGGTAACGAGATGTCTCCTTTCATCCATAACGACAACCAGACCCTCTACTTCTCTTCCGACGGTCATCCCGGATACGGAGGGTTCGACCTTTATATCTCCCGCCGCCAGCCCGACAGCAGCTGGTCGGAGGCGAAGAATCTGGGCTATCCCATCAATACCTATAATGACGAGATCGGCCTTTTTGTCAATGCGGAGGGGAATACCGGCTATTTTTCCACAGACCGGGAAGAGGGTAAGGGGAAAGACATCTATTCATTTGAGCTGTACGACGACATCCGACCCAACTTCGTGACCTACATGAAAGGTAAGGTGTATGATGCCTCCAACGGGCGTCCGCTGGTGGCCGAGATCACCCTCATCGATCTCAGCCGCAACCGGAACGTGATGGAGGTGACCTCCGGTCATGACGGTTACTTCCTGGTCTGTATCCCCACCAACCGGGACTATGCCCTGAACGTTTCGAAGAAAGGATATCTGTTTTATTCCGATCATTTCCCGCTCAAGGGGGTGCATCGAATCGAGAAGCCCTATATCAAGGATGTTCCTTTGAAGCCGATTCGTGTGGGAGAGGTGATGGTGCTGCGGAACATCTTCTTTGAGTTCGACTCGTACGAGCTGAAAGATGAAAGCGTTGCCGAACTGGAGCATTTGCGGCAGTTGTTGCTGGAAAACCCGACATTGCGTATCGAGATCGGGGGACATACCGACAACCGGGGCAGCGACCGATACAACCTGGAATTGTCGCGCCAGCGGGCCCGTGTGGTGTACCAGTGGCTTATCGACCATGGGATCGACAAGACACGTCTCACCTATAAAGGTTACGGGGAAAGCCAACCCGTCGGCGACAATACGACGGAAAAAGGGCGTGCAGCCAACCGCCGTACCGAAATCAAGATCATCGGCGTGTGATCGTTTCTGACATGCCGTCCTGACAGGAATCGATGGTACGATCGTTGTCGTATCCGGGAGGGAGTTTTGCCCATCAGGAAAAAAAAGAGGAGATCATCATGAAAGAATGGTTGAACAAAAAACTGGAAGAGAGCATGGAACTGGCCCTGCTGACAAAGGAGAAGTTGGAAGAGTATGCCAGGAAAGCGGCCGAAGAGGCCCGGCTCACCGGAAAGGAAGCGCAGAAGTTCAGCGATGAGCTGAAAGGAAAAGCCGAGCAGGCACGTCTCTCCCTGCAAGAACGGATCGATGAGGCGGTCAGGAAAGCGGTCGAAAATGCCGGCTTTGTCAGAAAGGAAGAACTCGAAGCGCTCGAGAAGAAGGTCGAAGCGCTCGAAAAAGAACTGAAAAAGAAAAAACGCACCAGTGCCCGTAAGAAAACCACCTCTTCTTCCAAAACGGACAAAAAAGGAAAATGATCCGGATCGTGAGGTAACAAAAGACTTTGCCTTTTCGTTACACTGAGAAAGATGTCGGATCATGAAGAAGTGTTTTCGTTCAGGAGCGTGGTTTTTAGCGGGAATGTTGTTGATCGTTTCGTGTGGGACGGAACCGGAGGAAGAGCCACGCCCGCAACGTAATTACAAGCAGGAGATGCGGGATTTTGTGGAGCAGTTGAGTGCATGGGCGCATGTGCAGAAAGCTTCGTTCCTTGTTACCCCGCAAAACGGTGTGCAACTGACCACCACCACCGGGACCATCCAGGGAGGACCCGACCTTGATTACCTCGGAGCCATCGATGCCGTCGCCCAGGAAGATCTTTTCTATGGTTATGACGGCATGGACATCCGTTCCCCTTCCTATTTCACCGGTGACGTGGGGGCGTTCCTCGACCAGGCCCGCTACAACGGCAAGGTGATCCTGGTGACCAACTACTGCCGCACCCCCGTAAAGGTGGACGATGCCTACCGGAAGAGTGAGGAAAAAGGATATGTCTCCTTTGCCGCCTCTTCCCGCGACCTGGATGAGATCCCCTCCTACCCGGAGCATCCCTGGAAAGAAAATGATGCGGTGGTCACCGTCCTGGACAGTGTGAAGAATTTTCTTTACCTGCTCGATCCTGAGGCGCTCGGGACGAAAGAAGCGTTCATCACGGCCATTACGGCCACGAACTACGACCTGCTCATTACCGATGCTTTTTACGGGGATGATCCTTTTACCTCCGGTGAGGTGGACCGTCTGCGGGAAAAGGCCAATGGCGGGAAACGGCTGGTGGTGGCTTACATGAGCATCGGCGAGGCGGAGAACTATCGCTATTACTGGCAAAAGGAGTGGGAACACGATCCTCCTTCATGGCTGTCAGGAGAAAATCCCGAATGGGCGGGAAACTACAAGGTGAAATACTGGGAGAAAGGGTGGCAGGAGATCATCTTCGGGAATGAAAACGCTTATCTGCAGAAGATCCTGGATGCCGGTTTTGACGGAGTGTATCTCGACATTATCGATGCGTTCGAATATTTCGAGGAACATGGCGAATGAAAAAGAAAAAGCCGCGGGATTTCGCGGCTTTTCTCTTGTGTGCATCGTCCTTCTTAAAATTTCTTCTCTTTGATCCTTGCTTTCTTTCCGCGCAGTCCGCGCAGGTAGAAGATGCGGGCACGACGGACCTTGCCCCGTTTGTTGATCTCGATGTTCTCGATAAAGGGAGAAGAGATGGGGAAGATACGTTCCACCCCGATGTTCCCCGACATCTTCCGCACGGTGAAGGTTTCGGTGTGACCGCTGCCGCGGCGCTGGATCACCACCCCGCGAAACTGCTGGATCCGTTCCTTGTTACCCTCCTTGATCTTGTAATAGACCGTAATGGTGTCCCCTGCCTTGAAATCGGGGTATTCTTTCTTCTGCGCGACCTTTTCCGCCACAACTTTCATTAAGTCCATGATCCTCTGTTTTTTATTGATTTCCTTCGCTTCAAAAACGAGCGCAATGTTACGAATAATTTTCGAATTTTCATAAAAAAGGAAGAAATTTTGATATGGCCGGCGGTGGTGTGGCGATGAGGGAGGGTGTTCGCCGAATATTTCGTATTTTGGCAAAAGAAAATGTTAAAGCGATGAAAGAGGTTTTGGAGATCCTGAAATATCTTCTGCCGTCGTTGGTGGTCTTTCTGACGGTATGGTATGTGTTGCGGGCGATGTTTTCGGCGCAGGCCGAACAGCGGCGTATGGAGCTGGCCTTGGAGAACCAGAAGCTCATCACGCCCATCCGGCTGCAGGCGTACGAACGGCTGGTGCTCTTTCTCGAGCGTATCTCTCCCGAGTCGTTGTTGTTGCGGGTCAATCGTCCGGGGCTGACCGTGCAGCAACTGCACCAGGAGCTGCTGGCCGCCATCCGGAATGAATATGAGCATAATCTTTCCCAGCAACTTTATATCTCACCGGCGGCATGGGAGGTGGTGCGCAATGCCCGCGGCCAGATCCTAAAACTCATCAATACCACCTATGAGGAGTTCAAGCCGGAGGATCCGGCACTCGATTACAGCAAGCGACTCTTTGAAAAGCTGGTCGATATCGATAAACTTCCCACCCAAACCGCCATCGACTATCTGAAGAAAGAGGTGAGCCGTCTTTTCTGATCATATCATAGTGAGAGGGGGGTGAGTTTTGGAATCCGTTGGTGCATGTTGGTCTGCATGCATCTGGTGAATGTTTAAAACATTCGTCATGTTATTGTTGTAACAAAAAAAGATCCCGGCCATGGCCGGGATCTTCCTTGGTTCCTTCGGGAAAGATTACAAGAGCTCGATGCTCCGTTTGACAAAAGTGTTGAGTTTCTCTCCCTTCAGCATGTTGTTCGAAAGGAGGGCGAGGTCGACCACCTGCCGGACGATCTTGCTCTTTTCGGCATAGCTGTCGAGGATCTCCTTTTTCTTTTTTTCGAGTTCCTCGATCTTCTTCTCCAGTTCGGCAATGCGGTCTTTGTCGGCCTGGGGGACCTCTTCGTCCTTTTTCCCTTCGTTGGCCTTTTCAATCTCCTCCTTGCTTTTCTTCAACGGTTCGATCTTTTCGAGCAGCTTGCTGATGCGGCCTTCGGTCTTTTTCTTCATCTCGGCCAGCACCTTCTGGACCAGCGGATGTTCGGTGTCGATCACCAGGTTGTAGCTTTCCGGAAGGGTGCCGAACATACCGGCCTCGCCGCTCAGCTCCGACATGTCTTTCATGCGGCGCATGAACTCCGACTGGGTGATCTGCAGCGGCAGGTCGCCACCCAGTTGTTCGAACACCACCATGAACTTGTCACGGTCGGGCAGGGCATGGAGGAAGACCTCCTTCAACTGCTCTTTCTCTTCGTCGGTGAGCTTCGACTCGCCCAGATCCTCTTTCTCGATCAGCCGTTCCACCACGTCGGCATCGACCCGTACGAAGCGGCTGTCCTTGAACTTCATCTCCAGGTGGTTGAGGAAATGGACGTCGAGCTGACCGTCCATCAGCAACACATCGTACCCTTTTGCCCGGGCCTTCTCGATGAAGATGTACTGCTCTTCCTTGTCGGTGGCGTAAAGGTAGATGAGCGTCTTGTGCTTGTCGGTCTGGTTGTCTTTGATCAGGTTGCGGTACTCTTCAAAGGTGAAGTATTTCCCTTCGGTGTTCTTGAAGAGGGCGAACTTCTCGGCCCGCTCATAAAATTTGTCATCGGTCATCATGCCGTACTCGATGAAGAGCTTCAGGTCGTCCCACTTCTCCTCGAACTCCTTGCGATTGTTCTTGAAGATCTCCTGCAGCCGGTCGGCCACCTTCTTGGTGATATGACCGGAGATCTTCCGCACATTGGGATCGCCCTGCAGGTAGCTCCGCGAGACGTTGAGCGGGATGTCCGGCGAGTCGATTACCCCGTGCAGCAGGGTGAGGAACTCCGGCACGATCCCCTCGACCGAGTCGGTCACGAACACCTGGTTGCAGTAGAGCTGGATCTTGTTCTTCTGGATCTCGAACTGATGCTTGATCTTAGGAAAATAAAGAATCCCTGTCAGCGTGAAAGGATAATCCACGTTCAGATGGATCCAGAAGAGCGGATCCTCTTGTCCGGGATAGAGTTCATGATAGAAGTTCCTGTAGTCTTCGTCCTTCAACTCAGAAGGCTTGCGTGTCCAGAGCGGACGGGTCTCGTTGATGATGTTGTCCTCATCGGTCTCCACCTCCTTGCCGTCCTTCCACTCTTTCTTCTTGCCGAAGGCAATGGGAATGGGCAGGTACCGGCAATATTTCTTCAGGATGCTTTCGATGCGGTCCTCTTCGAGAAACTCTTTCGAGTCCTTGTCGATATGCAGGATGATGTCGGTACCGCGATCGGCTTTTTCGGTCTCTTCCAGGGTGAACTCGGGGGTCCCTTCGCACGACCAGTGGACGGCTTTTGCATCTTCCCGGTAGGAACGGGTAATGATCTCCACTTTCTTGGCCACCATGAACGACGAATAGAACCCCAACCCGAAGTGACCGATGATGGCATTGGCGTCCTTCTTGTATTTTTCAAGGAATTCTTCGGCACTCGAGAGGGCGATCTGGTTGATGTACTTGTCCACCTCTTCGGCCGTCATGCCGATCCCCCGGTCGGAGACGGTGAGCGTGCCTTTCTTCTTGTCCAATTTCACGCGGATCGTCAAATCTCCCAACTCTCCTTTGAATTCGCCTACCGATGCCAGGGTCTTCAGTTTCTGCGTCGCATCGACGGCGTTGGAGATAAGCTCCCGTAAAAAGATATCATGTTCCGAATAGAGGAATTTCTTGATGATCGGGAACAAGTTCTCTGTGGTAACGTTTATCTTTCCTGTCTGTTTGGTCATATCGCTTGATTTTTAGGTTCGTTTGATCTTTGCCCCCTTGCCGGCAAAGGATGTGCCACGCCGACTCGACTGACAGAAAGTCAGACTTTTCCATAGAGGAGTCAGGTAAAAGAAACTTTTTAAAAGTTTTACGATAGAAGCTTTAGTATGGTGTTAGTATATAATACAGTATCGATATATAGCTACGTAGTGGACTACTGAGAGAACTACGTAGGCATCTTTTTTGGTATGTAGATAACTGGAATACAGTTTATTAGGTTGACTTTATTGAAAGGGAGGAGGAGAGGGTGGGGGTCAGAAGGGAAAGATCTGTTCGACACGGTGTTTGCGGAGGTAGTTCACTACGAGGGTCTTCATCTCGCGGTAATGGGGCAAGGGACGGATGCAGTCGTGGAGGGGTTCCGTACCGAAAAAGTGTTGGTTGATGTCGACATAACCGTAACCAGCAGGCAGGCCGTGTTCGACTTTGATCACGGCACGTTCCTGGGGATGTCGGCCCCTGTCGAGGATGAAGAAGTTCTGCTGGTCGAAGTCGAAGGCCTGCAGGGCCCGGCGGGCCCGGAGGTTGTAGGCGGCCGCGTTCTCCTCGCCGGCACAGGCGCCGCGGCACATGCCGATCTTGTAATGGAAACAGGTGCCGGTACCATCATAAAGCCCTGCCAGCTTTTGGCATAGGTCGTATTGTTCGACGAGGCGGGAGAGCTTTTCCCGTCCTTCCGCCAGGGTGCCGAAACTTTGCAGGGGGATCTCCTCCTCGCCGGCCTGCCGCAGTTCGAAGCGGATGTATCCCTGCGGGTCGGTGAAAGAGAAGAGTCCGATGCGGCGGCTGCGGCGCCGCTGGGCACGGTTATGGCGGGGCAGGTGCTGCCGGATCTCGGCGGCCTCAAGCAGTAGGGCGATCAGCTCGCTGCCGGTGACCTGCCACGTGATGTCGGTGGTCTCCTGCCGGATGCGGAGCGCCCGGCGGGTGTTGCCCCCCGAGAGATGCGCCTGCACGCGATGCCGCAGGTTCCGGCTTTTGCCTATATAGATGACCTCTCCCCGGTGATCATGAAGATAATACACCCCGGGTTCCGCAGGTATCTCCCGGATCTTTTCCTGTAACGCGGAGGAGAGGGTGGGAGGCTCGACCCCCGCTTCTTTTTTCTTTCGTAGCAACAGGTGCAGCAGCTCGGCAGTGGCCCGGGCATCCCCCAGGGCACGGTGCCGCTCTTCAATGACGATCCCTACGGCTTCACAGAGAACCCCCAGACTGTACGAAGAGAGACCGGGAAGGAGACGGCGACTTTCCCGCACCGTGTCCAGAAGGTCGCGCCGGTAACGGTAACCCAGACGTGCAAACTCCGCCCGTAAAAAAGAATAATCAAAACGGGCATTGTGGGCGACAAAGACCCGCCCCTCGGTCATCTCGACAATGCGACGGGCTACCTCATAAAAAGGCGGAGCATCCGCCACCATGGCGTCGTCGATGCCGGTGATGGTCGTGATATGAGGAGGAATGGGTCTTTCCGGATCGATGAGCGTGGAAAAACTCTCAGTTATCTTCTGCCCGTCACTGAGAACCACCGCCACCTCCGTGATCCGGTCACGTTCCGGACTCATCCCCGTCGTCTCGATGTCGATGACCGCATACATCCTGACAGCAAAATTGCAAAAAATCCATCCTTTTCCCTTAATACTTTTTTTTCACCTTCGAGGGCTCTCCCGGGAACTCTTTGAACTATCTGGATATTTATATACTTTTATATCCCGGATTCCATTAACCCATAAAAAACAACAAGATGTCAGACAATGCAGGATTAAAGAAGATCTATCCTCCCTCCGAGGAGGTCATCCGCAATGCCCGGGTGAAGGATTATGAATCGATGTACAAATATTCGATCGAGCACCGGGAAGAGTTTTGGGCGAAGGAAGCGGAAGAGCTGGAATGGTACAAGAAATGGGACAAGGTGCTGGATGACAGCAACAAACCATTCTACAAGTGGTTTGTAGGCGGAAAGACGAACATCATCCTCAATGCGCTCGACCGGCATCTGAAGACAGCCACGCGCAACAAAGTGGCCCTGATCTGGGAAGGGGAGCCGGGGGATGTGCGGGTTTTCTCGTACCATGCTCTCTCGCGTGAGGTCTCCAAGTTTGCCAACGTATTGCGGGCCATGGGGGTGAAGAAAGGGGAGGTGGTGACCATCTATATGCCGCAGATCCCCGAGCTGATCATTGCGATGCTGGCCTGTGCAAAGATCGGAGCCGTACATAGTGTGGTGTACGGGGGGTTTAGCGTGGAAGCCCTCGCCGAACGGATCGAGGATGCCAACAGCCGGGTCCTCATTACCGCCGACGGCGGATGGAGGCGTGGCAAAAAGGTGGTGCTCAAAAAGATCGCCAACGAGGCCATGAAACGCTCCCCTACCATCGAGGTGTGTATCACCGTTAGGCGTATCGGTGTGGATGATTGCTATATGGAGACCGACCGCGACTTTTGGTGGCATGAACTGATGGGCATGCCCATTGCCAGCACCAAAGCCGAGACCGAGGTGATGGATGCCGAGGATCCCCTCTTTATCCTTTACACCTCCGGCACCACCGGAAAGCCCAAGGGACTGGTCCATACCCACGGGGGGTATTCGGTCTATACCATGTCGACCTACAAATATGTCTTTGACATCAAGCCGGAAGACCGCTGGTGGTGTGCCGCCGATCCCGGTTGGATCACAGGTCACAGCTACATCGTCTATGCCCCCCTGATCATGGGGGCTACGATCATGAGCTACGAGGGGGCGCCCAATTATCCCTATCCCAACCGCTGGTGGGCGATGATCGAAAAATACGGCATCAACATTTTGTACACCTCGCCGACAGCCATCCGCGGGTTGATGCGTTTCGGCTCATCATGGGTCGAGAAACACGATCTGAGCAGCCTGCGCCTGCTGGGTTCGGTGGGCGAGCCGATCAACCCCGAGGCATGGCGCTGGTATTATGAGGTGGTGGGACAGAGCCGTTGCCCCATCATGGATACCTGGTGGCAGACCGAAACCGGCGGCTTTATGATCACTCCCCTGCCCATCACCCCCCTGAAGCCGGGATCGGCTACCAAGCCTTTCTTCGGCAATGAGATCGCCATCGTCGATGAAAAAGGCAACGAGATGAAGCCCGGCGAAGAGGGCACTCTCGTGATCAAAAATCCCTGGCCGGGGATGGCCCGCACCATCCTGAACGACCCCGAGCGGTATATTGAGAAGTACTGGAAAGCTTACGAGAAACAGGGATGGTACCTGGCAGGCGATTCGGCCAGGGTGGACGAGGACGGTTACTTCTGGATCATCGGCCGTATGGATGATGTGCTGAAGGTGAGCGGGTACCGTTTAGGGTCGGCCGAGATCGAGAGTGCGCTGGTGAGCCATCCGGCCGTGACCGAAGCGGCGGCCATCGGCCTGCCCGACGAGCTGCGCGGCAATGCCATCCATGCATATGTCATCCTCAAACAGGGGGTGGCGCCTTCCAAGGAACTGGAGGAAGAGCTGAAAGAGCATGTGGTCAACGAGATCGGGCCGATCGCCCGGCCGCAGGAGATCGTCTTTGTCGAGAGCCTGCCCAAGACGCGCAGCGGAAAGATCATGCGCCGCGTGCTGAAAGCCCAGGCCCTCGGCCAGGATCCCGGCGACACCACCACCCTCGAAGATTGACGGGGGGTGAAATGGCCCAAACAAAAAAGCTTCCGGCAACCCGGAAGCTTTTTTGTTATCCTTCTTTCCCTTCGAAACTTTTCAGGTCTTCGTCTTCGCTGTATTGGTAGATCTCCCGGATCAGCTTGTCGTATTTCTTGTAGAGGTTCCTCCGTTTGAGCTTGAGGGTGGGAGAGAGCTCGCCCGTATCGGGGCTCCAGGCATCGCATACCAGGCGGAAACGCTTGATCTGTTCGTGGAAGGCCAGACCCTTGTTGATGCGGTTGACTTCTTGCTGGTAGATGTTGATCACTTCCGGATGGCGTACCAGCTCTTCGTTGTCGCGGAACTTGATCCCCTGTTCCTGGGCCCAGCTGTGCAGATACTCGAAGTTAGGCGAGATGAGCGCCGAGGCGAACTTCTCGTTTTCGCCGATCACCATGATCTGTTCGATAAAGAGCGATTCCTTGAACTTGTTCTCGATCACCTGCGGGGCCACGTACTTGCCGCTGGAGAGCTTGAAGATCTCTTTCTTGCGGTCGGTGATCTTGAGGTAGGTGTTGTCGACCATCACGCCGATGTCGCCGGTGGCGAACCAGCCCTCTTCATCGATCACCTCCTTGGTGAGGTCGGGACGCTGGGACCTTTCACCTTGATCTCCCCGTCTTCGGCGATCTTCACCTCGACGCCGGGGATGACGGGGCCCACCGTTCCGATCATGATCTGACGGGTGTTGAGGTTGTTGACGGCAATGACGGGACTGGTTTCGGTGAGACCGTAGCCTTCGAGCACGCGGATGCCGGCGGCCCAGAACACCGTGGCGATGCGGGGTTGCAGGGCCGCCCCGCCCGAGACGATCATCTTCACGTTGCCGCCCAGGGCCTCCCGCCACTTCGAGAAGATCAGCTTGTCGGCGATCTTGTGTTTCAGGTTGTACAGGGGACCGTTGCCGGTGAGCTTGTATTGCAGTCCCAGGTCGACGGCCCAGAAAAAGAGTTTTTTCTTGATGCCCGTGAGTTCCTTGCCCTTGGCCAGGATGCCGTCGTAGACCCGCTCGAGCAGACGCGGCACCGTGGTGAAGAGGTCGGGCTTCACGTCCTTGATGTCGTTGATGATCGTCCCCATGCTCTGGGCATAGTAGATGCTGATGCCCTTGTACTGGTAATGGTAGTTGAGCATCCGCTCATAGATGTGGCTGATGGGTAGAAAGCTGAGCGCCTTTGCTTCGGGTCCCATGGGATGGACCCCCACGGTGGCCTTGACATTGGAGACCAGGTTGCGGTGGCTCAGCATCACTCCTTTGGGGAAGCCCGTCGTGCCCGAGGTGTAGATCATCGTCAGCCAATCCTCTTCGGTGATCGAGTTGCGCAACTGTTCCAGCGCATCTTTTTGCTTCCCGGCTTCCTTTTCCCCCAGCTCCAGCAGTTCTTCCCAGTGTTTTTCCCCCTCGATGCGGTTGAAGGTGTAAAGGGCCTCGATACTCTGCACCTTTTCCGCCACGGGTTTCACCTTCTTCACCAGCCCCTGGTCGGCCAGGAAGATGAGGCGGGGTTCGGCATCTTTCAGGATGTATTCATATTCCTCGGCCGAGATGGTGGGGTAGATAGGGACGGTGACGATGCCGGCCTGGCTGGCGCCCATATCGATGTAGTTCCATTCCGGGCGGTTGTTGGTGATCACGGCAATGCGGTCGCCCTTTTTCAGGCCCAGTGCCAGCAGAGCGTAGCTCACCAGCGTGGCGCGGCGATGATACTCTTCCGACGAGATCTTCTGCCAACGGCCTTCCACCTTGGCGGCCAAGGCATCTTCCTTGCGGTACTCCCGGAGATGACGGTCCAGGATGTCGAATGTGCGGGTGATCTCCATGATTTGACAGTGGTTTGGTTAATAAAAGGGTTAGTGAATAATATGGCTTCTCAAAAACAAACATAAAAAAATTTTCCTTTTATCCGACAGAGAGAAAAAAGAGGTTCTTTTCATTATATTGCAAAATGAATCAAAACGTTTGGTCATGAAAAAAGTGTGGATGCTTTCATTGTTTTTGGGGGCTTTAATGGGATTGCAGGCCCAGGACAAGCCGGCCTGGGTGTTGTATGATGGCGAGGGCCGGAAGGTGTCGTATGCGCAGATGATCCGCGATCTTTCCGGGGCCGATATGATCTTTTTCGGGGAAGAACACAACAACCCCATTGCCCATTGGCTCGAGCGGGAGGTGATGGTGAGCCTCTATCAAGCCCGGGGCAAAGACCTGATGATGGGGGCCGAGATGATTGAGGCCGACAACCAACTGATCCTGGATGAGTACCTGCAGGGACTCATCCCTGCCAAGAAGTTTGAAGCGGAGGCGAGGCTGTGGAAGAATTACAAGACCGATTACAAGCCGCTGGTCGATTTTGCGCATGACAGCGGCCTGGTCTTTGTGGCCGACAATATTCCTCGTCGCTATGCCTCGATCGTGGCGAAAAAAGGGTTTGAGGGACTGGAAGCCCTGAGCGACGAGGCAAAAGGGTATATCCATCCCCTGCCCATCCCGTACGACCCGGAGGTGAAGTGTTACAAGGACATGCTCTCGATGAAGGATGTGGGCTCACAGGTCAACGAGAACTTTCCCAAAGCCCAGGCCGTCAAGGATGCCACCATGGCCTGGTTCATCCTGAAGTATTGGAAAGAGGGAAAGATCTTTCTCCATTTCAACGGCAGCTACCATTCCGACCACCATCTGGGGATCGTGTGGTATCTCAATCAGGAGCGACCGGGGCTGAAGGTCCGGACCCTCTCGGTGGTGTCGCAGCAGGATCCGGAACGGTGGGATGAGGAAAACAACGGCCTGGCCGATTATGTCATCGTCGTGCCGGAGGATATGACGAAGACGTATTGAATGGCTCCCGGCCGGAACGGAATGAAAAGTGCCTGGAGTACTTCTGGGAGTGACTAAAGTGATAAGTTACAAGTGCCTAAAGTCAGTGACACCCGGATTCTGCAAGGCGAAGCCGAAGCGGAATCCGTAGGTGGAACTGACCCTGACCGGAGCCGCAGGCGGAGCGTCAGGGTTACAAGATAGTGCCTTGAGTGCCTTAAGTACTTCGAGTACTTGGAGTTCGGAGTATGGGGTTGTTCTACTTTTGCCTTTTGCCTTAACCCTTTTGCCTCATCGGCATAGTTCCGAGTTCAGAGTATCGAGTCAATGACACCCGGCTTTCGCGAAGCTTTGGCTGAAGCGAAAGACGATGGTGGAACTGACCCTGACCGGAGCCGCAGGCGGAGCGTCAGGGTTACAAGATAGTGCCTTGAGTGCCTTAAGTACTTCGAGTACTTGGAGTTCGGAGTATGGGGTTGTTCTACTTTTGCCTTTTGCCTTAACCCTTTTGCCTTAGCGGCATTGAGCTTCCCTGAATATGGTTGACCGTTTTCCATTCGATCCTCAATTGAATGTATTCTTGGTTCCTGTTGTT